>JAUQYT010000154.1 GCA_030587605.1 Candidatus Njordarchaeum guaymasense | reverse complement strand
GAGTCAGCGTTACCTTAATCTTCCGTCGCCATACGGACCCGACGTAAAAAACAGAGTAGAGCACCTCATAACCATGCTTAAAGAATTTCACGTTGAAGGCGTATTGTTTCTCACAAGAAAGTTCTGTGATCCATACCTATTTGACCACCCCCTGCTGGAAGAAGCCCTAAAACAAATGGGAGTACCATCCTTCCATCTCGAATTTGACTACCCTCTGGCTAAGGCTTCCATCAGAACACGCGTTGAGGCTTTCATAGAGACGTTGAGGTGAGAAAATGTCAAAAAAGATTAGAAGATCACTTTCGGCTGCACGAGAAATAACCGACATGGTTTTGGCTCATTATTTAGGTGCCGTTCAAGCGCATGCAGAAGGTAGGTGGGTGGCATGGTGTACTGCCGTTGCGCCGCCTTCAGAAATATTATACTCCATGGGAATTCAACCACTCTTTCCAGAGAACTATGCTTGTGTCGCTACGGTTATGAGGGAAATGCCTAAGGCTTTCGACACATCGGAGGCTCATGGCCTCTCAAGAGACCTGTGCTCATACGCCAGGGGCGTGATGGGTTTTGTGCTTGGAGGTGAGGCGCCTCTAGGTGGAATGGAAAAACCGGATGTTCTCATATCAACAAAAAACGTGTGTTCAACTTATCTAAAATGGTGGCAGTTGATGGCGCACGCCTTACAGCGCCCGCTCTACGTCATAGACTGCCCGAGAATCACAGACGAAATAGAGGAGCACAATGTAAAATACATTAGCGAACAACTAGAAAATTTGGTTCTGGAACTCGAAAAGATTACAGGAAGAACTCTTGATGAAAATAAACTGAGAGAAGCCCTCAAACTCTCAGATAAAGCAGCGAAGTTGTGGCGAAGAACTCTCAGTCTCAGAAGAGCCAAGCCGTGTCCCATGGGGGTTACTGACTCTTCTGCCGCAATGTTTTCTCTAGTAGCGTCTGCTGGAACGACGGAAGCTGTGGAATACTATGAGAAGCTCTTGGATGAGGTGTCCGAGAGGGTTAAGATTGGCATAGGGGTTGTTGAAGACGAGAAATTCAGACTTTTGCTGAGCGGGATACCCTACTGGCATCATTTGGACATCTTTGACTATCTGAGAGACAGATATGGCGCGGTGTTTGTCTACGAACTCTATACGGCAACTTGGGGCCTCGCTTCCTTAAGCCCTACAAAACCTTTTGAAAGTTTGGCATTCAAGATGCTTTACAATCCGGTCAATATGCCAACAAAATGGTCAAAAAAATGGATTAGTGGCATCGTAGAAGATTTTGATATAGATGGAATTGTGTTGCTCTCAAGCAGATCCTGCAAGGCCACCTCAATAAATAACCTAATGATTCATGAGGTCTTAAGAGATAAGTATGGAATTCCAAGCGTTGTGATAGAAGCCGACCACACTGATCACAGGGATTACTCAGATTCGGAGGTAAAGGCGAAACTCGACACTTTTATGGAAATAATGGGATCAAAATAGTTTCTGCTGTCAGCCAATTTCCATGGACATTTCCGTACTCAAAAGCATGTGTGACTTGATAGAAAAGCATTTACAACACCTTTATGAGAAAACCTACTGCAAGCGCATAAAAACACAATTTGGCGGTAACCATGTCGAGAAAGAATGTGAAGTTTGGAATAATCTTGCCGATTCCAACATCTCCTGTTAACAAGCTTGTCGAGATTGCAAGGGTTAACGAAGAAGCTGGTTTCAACTCCATATGGGCTCCAGATCACCTCCTATTCGTGCCCACCGGCACAGTTCCTGAAGCTTGGACTATCTTAACTGCCGTGGCGATGGTTACAAAGAAAGTGATGATTGGAACATGCGTTACTGACCCGCATAGACATCACCCGGCTGTTTTGGCGCAGAGGATCGCCACCATTGATCAAATTTCTGGAGGGCGCGTAATATTGGGACTTGGAGCTGGGGAGGCTATGAATCTGGATCCCTTTGGAATTGAACGGCAGAGTCCAGTTTCGAAACTCGTAGAGGCTACCACAATTATGAAGAAGCTATGGACAGGAGATATATCCTTATACGAAGGAAAATTCTGGAACCTAAAAGAGGCTTTCCTACAGATTAAGCCAGTTCAACAAAGGCTGCCAATTTATTTTGGCGCCAATAGCCCCCGCACACTGAGGCTAACTGGAAAGATGGCAGACGGTTGGCTACCAACTCCATTGAGCCCAGAATTGTACAAAAAGCGTTTAAAGCTGGTTGAGGAAGGAGCTAAGATGGCAGGCAGATCCATTGATGAAATTGACACAGGACTATATCTTTACACTTCTATCGCTGATAGAGCCGAGGACGCTTACAAGCAACTTGACACAATGAAACCTATGATCGTGTCTTACCCTCCGCTTCTCAAGGAAGCCGGATATGATGTCAATCTCCCGGAAGATATTAGTTCCTTGTCTTACCCCGAACTGATTCCAACAGGTGAATGGATAGAGAAGTTTGCAAGATACGGAGAACTAATCCCAACCGAGGCTGCAGTAGAATTCTCTATTGCCGGCTCCGTTGAAGAGTGCATAGAAAAGACAGAGAAGTTCGTTAAGGCTGGTGTCAAGCACTTCCTACTCATAAATATGGGGCCAAACCCACGCAGAGTGATGGAGATATACGGTAGGGAAATTATGCCTCACTTCAGGAAAGAATCTGAGAATTAGAAGCCGAATGAGATTGATCATCTCCTGTCAGTGGTACGCTTTTTCATTTTTCACGTTAGCGTTCTTCTTTTTCTATGACTGTTGCCACTCCTTGTCCTCCACCGATACATGCAGTGGCGACTCCATACTTGCCATCTTCAGCATGCAATATTCGCGTGAGAGTTCCTACAAGTCGTGCCCCGGTTGCTCCAAGTGGATGGCCAATAGCGATCGCCCCGCCTTTGATGTTGACAGTTTCTGGATTAATACCCAACTCTTTCATGCACCAAATGGTCACTATAGCAAATGCTTCATTGATCTCCCAGAAATTGATGTCCTTGACTTTTAGACCTGCATGTTTGAGCGCCATCTGACAAGCGGGAACAGGCCCTTTTCCCATCACTGGAGGGGGAACTGCCGCCCATCCTAACGACTTAACAGTGCCGAGTGGATTCAAACCGAGTGATTTTGCCTTCTCTCGAGAAGCAAGCATTATGCACGATGCTCCGGCGTTTAGGGGAGACGAGTTGCCAGCTGTTATCACCCCGCCCTCTTTGAAGGCTGGTGGAAGATCTCGAATCTTTTCCAGTGATGTGTCGGGTCTTATGCTGAGGTCTTGATCAACAACTTCCTTTGATCCGTCGGGAAGAACAACTTCGATAGGTTGAATTTCGTTTTTGAAGAAGCCTTCCTCTTGAGCCTTTGCTGCTTGTTGATGGCTTCTTAGAGACCATTTATCCATATCTTCCTTTGTTATCCCGTGCTTTTTTGCTGCTTCCTCGAAGAGCCTCTCTGCGGTCAAACCCATCACAAAGCCTATGTTCATCTCATACCTTTTGTATTCCTCTTTCTCTACCAAGTCCATCGGCGGATTAATCCACTGATTTTCCACGCCCATTGGAACATGGGTCAGGTGTTCCATTCCACAAGCAATCGTGAGGTCTGCATGACCCGTCATAATTTCCATGGCGCCAAGGTGTAGTGCAGACATTGAGGATCCACACTGTTTGTCAACGAAAACTGCTGGAACATCATCTGGCAGATGAGCCAGCATCGTGACTGATCGACCTCCATACGTCCATTGTTCCCACACACCGAAGGCACACGCCACCTGAACCTCGTCAATTTCGTGTGGATTGACGCCGCTTCTCGCTACGATTT
>JAUQYT010000095.1 GCA_030587605.1 Candidatus Njordarchaeum guaymasense | reverse complement strand
GTAGGATACTGCTTAGAAATCTTTTGGTGCTCGCGCTCCCCGGACGTGTCGCAATATCCATGGATCATAGCCTTGTGGTGAACCTACCGTAGATATCCTCTTTAATCTCCAGTTCTGATTCCCGGGCGCCTCTCTTCAGAACTACGCCTTTTGCCTCAGCGAACGAACCTACTTCTTTAGCTGGCCTTTCATATTTCGCTAGTGCTTTGATTACGTCGTCAACGTGTTCTTTGGGCACAGCGACTAGAAGACTTCCGAAAGAAGACGTTGAAAGAGGGTCAGCAGAATATGTTTCTGCGGCGGACAGTCCTTCCTCGCTCCAAGGTATCATGTCGTAGTCTAGTTTGATCCCAAGCTTTGAAGCATCGGACAACTCCTTCAACGCTAGGGCTGTTCCTCCCTCAGCTATATCGTGCATTGCTCGAGCGCCGGCATCAGCTGCAGCCAAAGCTGGTTCAATTACAGTCATCCTTCTTATGTCATTCCCCAACTCTCTGACTGTTTTTGCTCCAAAGAGTTTCTCCATTTTCTTTGTTTCCACAAATGACAGGAATATCGCCAACTCATGGGCGACAGGACCAGAGATTATCAGTCTATCACCAGACCTTATTGCAGTAGGAGATAGTAGTCTGTCCTCAATTATCCCGATGCAAGTTGATGATATGAGTGGAAGGGTAAGCCCATCGTACCCTCCTGTGTGTCCGCCAATAATCTTGATTCCAAGTCTTCTGGCTTCCGCGCCCAAGTCACGCATGTTCTTGTCCAGCCACTGAGCAGGATAGTCTGGTGGATAGTAGACTCCCAACTCTAAGTATCTCGGTCTCACCCCGGCAACAGCTATGTCGGCACCCGGCACATGGACTGCCGAAAACCCGTAGTACTCGGGCGGAATACCAATTATGGGGTCACATGAAACAATGAGGTCACCACTGCTTCTTGAGACCTTAGAGAAATCCAAGTTGGTAGTCGCTTCTTCGACTAGCATAGGAAGATGTCGAAGAACAATTCTCCTCAAATCTTCTCCTCTGAGCTTACCTTTTGGCAAGTGCCCTCCTCTACTCATTAACGGTCTCCTCTCCTGTTATGCACTGATGACAGAAATGGCAGGTTAAGCTTGATGTCCTAATCCGGGATTTGCCTCGTTTTAGCGTACTTCTTCTACTGGCTCTTATCCGCTAGTGTTTCTGCAATTTTAATGGCTTTCTCCGCGACTTCAACGGAAGATGAGCCAAATAAGTACGTAGCAGGTTCAACACCATATCCCCCTTCATCTACCAAAGCATCAGGTATTTTGCCCAACTCATTTGAAGCTTTTCTGACAGCCCAAGAGACCGGATTTCTCTCAACTACATCAGATGGCAAGTTTGCCCTACTGAATCTGTAGACCTTCATATCAAGGCCAAGCATTGCCTGTTCTACTTTGTCGTTGAAAGCTATGTTGATGGCTGCCCGTACATCCTTGTTCTTCTCCATGACTGCAAGGATAACATTAGCAAGGTGGACAGATGCTCCAAACTCAGGTTCGCTCAAAGTCTTCAGGTGCTCCCTTACCACGATTATTCTGCCAGGTATTCCAGCAACTTCCACTTCAGATTTCGCGTTACTTGTTGCCATTACCAGGTTCGGTCTGACTTCAGGAATAACCTTAAGGAATTCCTTCGACTCGCTTAGCTTTGATATTGCGACTCTTATGTTGTTTATCACGTTGATCCTTTCCGAGATGGGTTCGACCTCTTCTGAGTAAAGTCTCAAGCAGACCTTGCATTCCTCGTCCGACAGTTCTGGCACCGATTCCTTGTGGAGGCTGCAAGTTATTCCCCCGCTCTTAAGCTTCATGCACAGCTTGCAAATCGTATAGATAGACTCAGATAGTGAAAGTCTGCCTTCTACTAATTCGCTGGCCATCTTTCGGGAGACTTCCCTTACTTCGCTTTGATCATAGGCTTTGCCAAGTTCCCCTCTGAGAAGGGAGAGGTAATTGCTGACGGCTGGTTGTGTAATTCCAAGAAGTTTAGCGATTTGAATCTGATTTAATTTGTAGTTCTCCACCAGCTCCCTAGCTATTAGAGAGCGGATGACCGGAAGGTAGTTCTTCACCACCAACTCGCAGGGAGGTCTCAAAACTCAACACCATAATCATAAATAGAGAGAGATTTCCTTAAATAACTCTCTAACAGGCGAATAACTCATGCTTGACTGTTGTGCTGGAGGGTTGATGCATCTTGACCGTTATGGCTGAGTTGTCGATTGTTCCAATTGGGACAGGTTCGACAGAGCTGTCCACTTTCGTGGCCGAAGCTTTGAAAGTAATTAAGAAGACAAAGGAAGTCAAGTGGCAACTAACACCCATGGGGACGATAATTGAGACGGATTCACTCGACAAACTTCTTAACTTGGTTAGCGAAGCGCACGGAGCTCTGTTCAAGTTCGGTGCGAAGCGTGTTAGCACTCTTATTAAGATCGACGACAGAAGGGACGTGTCTGGAGAGAGAATGAAAAAGAAAGTGGACTCCGTTCTAAGTAAGATATAGCCTTGCCGCGCTTCTTTTCCTTTTTTTCTATTCTTTCGACATTGGTATTTTGAGCTTGAATTTCTTCGCTATCTCAATAGACTCTTTGTATCCAGCATCAGCATGCCGTATCACTCCGCTCCACGGGTCTGCCGTCAACACTCTTTCAAGCCTCTTTTCGGCTTCCTCGGTTCCGTCGGCTACGATGACCATTCCTGCGTGTATTGAGTAGCCTATCCCAACGCCTCCACCGTGGTGTACGGATACCCAAGTCGCACCGCTGACAGCGTTAAGCAAAGCGTTCAGGATTGGCCAGTCTGCTATGGCGTCACTACCGTCTTTCATTCCTTCTGTTTCGCGGTTGGGTGAAGCAACTGAACCTGAGTCTAGGTGGTCTCTGCCTATTGCGATCGGTGCCTTTAGGTGCTTCTTTCTTACCATGTCATTGATAATCTTGCCGAACTTCGCCCTTTCCCCTAATCCCAGCCAGCAAACTCTCGCTGGCAAACCCTGGAACCTAACTCTCTCTCTTGCTAGCTTGATCCATCTGAGGAGTTGCTCATTATTACCGAATTCTTTCATGACAACATCGTCAAGCTTGTAAATGTCTTCTGGATCCCCTGATAATGCGACCCATCTGAATGGTCCTCTTCCTTCGCAGAACAGGGGGCGTATGTACGCTTGGACAAAACCTGGTATATTGAATGCTTCTCTTACACCTTGATCGTATGCTTGTTGTCGGATATTGTTACCATAGTCAAAAACGATTGATCCTCCCCTATGGAATTCAAGCATGGCTTTGACTTGGATTGCCATTGATTTCTTTGCTTTCTCCATGTATTCCTCGGGGTTGCTTCTTCTTAGTTCTGCCGCCTCCTCCAAGCTCATTTCCATTGGGATGTATCCATTAAGCGGGTCGTGTGCGGCTGTTTGGTCGGTGACCACATCGGGCTTGATCCCCATTTCCTGCAACTTTGGATGAGTCTCCGCGGCGTTGCCGAGTAGTGCAATTGACCTTGCCTCCTTTTTCTCAAGGGCTTCCCTAGCTAGTGAAAGTGCTTCGTCAATGTTTTCGACCATGATGTCGCAGAACTGTTTTCTGATTCTTCTTTCGATGTGTTCCTTGTCGACCTCGACGATCAAAGCTACTCCTTCATTCATTGTAATGGCTAGCGGTTGCGCTCCTCCCATTTCACCCAGACCAGCCGAGAGTATCAGTTTGCCTTTCAGACTCCCGTCAAAATGCTTCTTAGCCAATGCTGCGAAGGTTTCATATGTGCCCTGCAATATTCCCTGTGTTCCTATGTATATCCAGCTTCCAGCGGTCATCTGACCATACATGGTTAGTCCAAGTTGTTCTAGTCTTCTGAACTCGTCGAGCGTTGCCCACTTTGGAACCAACATGGCATTCGAGATAAGAACTCGTGGCGCGTCTCGATGCGTCACTAGTACTCCAACAGGCTTTCCTGACTGGATCAACAAAGTCTCATCGTCTTCCAATTGGCTCAGCGACTCAACAATCTTGTCGAAGCATTCCCAATT
>JAUQYT010000090.1 GCA_030587605.1 Candidatus Njordarchaeum guaymasense | reverse complement strand
TCCTCCGCTGATTATGTCTCCGCCAGCGAAGATACCTCTTCTCGTGGTCATCAATGTCTCGGGATCAACTATAAGTGCCCCTATCTTGTCGCTCTCCAGACCCACAGTTGTTTGTCGGATAAGTGGGTTAGGGCTTTGGCCAACTCCAATGACAACGGTGTCAACATCAAAGGTGAACTCCGAACCTGGGATAGGAATAGGTCTTCTCCTCCCTGAAGAGTCTGGTTCACCTAGCTGCATCTTGATGCACTCTAGTTGCTTCACGTAACCCTTTTCGTCGGCGATGATCCTGGTGGGGTTTGTCAGTAACATGAACTCTACTCCTTCTTCCTTTGCCCTTTCGACTTCCTCTTTGCGTGCTGGTAATTCTGCCTCCGATCGTCGGTAGACGATGGTCACCTTGTCGGCTTTCAGTCTTAGCGCGCAACGAGCTGAGTCCATCGCGGTGTTTCCACCGCCGACTACTGCGACGCGCTTTCCAACCTTGATAGGTGTATCATACTCAGGGAAGAGATACGCCTTCATCAAGTTGACTCTTGTAAGAAATTCGTTAGAGGAGTAGGCTCCACTAGAGTTTTCCCCCGGTATTCCGAGGAAATCTGGTAAACCTGCTCCGCTTCCGACGAAGATAGCGTCGAAGCCATCATGAAATAGTTCATCAATGGTGTAGGTTCTTCCAATGAGTGCGTTTGTCTCTATCTCAACACCGAGTTTCCTGACATAGTCTACCTCGTCTTTAACTATCTGCTTTGGTAACCTGAACTCCGGAATTCCATATACCAGGACTCCGCCAGGGACATGAAGTGATTCAAACAGCTTTACCTTGTGCCCCATCTTGGCTAAGTCGCCAGCACAAGTAAGTCCAGCGGGACCGGACCCTACCACAGCAACTTTCTTCCCGGTAGATGGAGGAACCTTAGGAACCTTAACGCCGAGCTTCTCCCTTTCATAATCGGACACGAATCGCTCTAGTCGCCCCACCGCAATTGGCTCTTTCACCTTGGCTAAGGTGCATGTCTTCTCACACTGTTCCTCTTGCGGGCATACGCGACCACAGATGGCTGGAAGACTGTTCTGCTCTTTGACTACGGCTATAGCTTCATCGAATTTTCGCTCTTTGATCGCTTTGATGAATCGGGGGATATCTATGCAAACTGGGCAGCCGCCGCAGCAGGGGCTTTCCTTGCACTGTAAGCACCTTGTCGCTTCCTCAACGGCATCCTGTTCGGTGTAGCCCAGTGCTACTTCCTTGAAAGTTTTGATTCGCTCTTTTGGATCCTGCTCAGGCATTGAAACTCTTTTCTTAAGTTTCTTCCCTTTTGCAGGTTCTGTTCTCTGAGCCATGATATGTTCACCTTTTTCCTTTCACTGGAATCGCTGGAACAGTGATCTTGTTGAACAGGTCCATTGCAGCTTTTTCTTCATCGATGAATGTGCGTGACCTTCGCATAAGTTCATCGAAGTTGACTTTCCATCCATCGAACATAGGTCCGTGAACGCACGCAAACTTCACTTCGCCCCCAACCGTGCATCGACAGACTCCACACATGCCTGTGGCGTCAAGCATAAGGGGGTTTAAGCTGACTTCGATCTTGACTCCAAATTCCTTTGCTACAATTGCTGCGTTCTTCATCATTATAAGGGGGCCAACTGTGATTATCCAGTCAACCTTCTCTTTTTTGAGAATGTCTCGAAGAGCGTCTGTGACGAAGCCTTTCCTGCCCTTAGAACCATCGTCAGTCGTAACGATGAACTCGTCAGATATACCTTTCATCTCGTCCTCCATGACGAGGAGATCCTTGTTTCGGGCACCAATTATAGAGACAATGTAGTTGCCATATTTTCTGAGCGCCTTTCCCTTTGGGTATAATGGGGGGATTCCAACTCCACCGCCAAGCAAAACGATAGTTCCATACTTCTTTAACTCAATCGGAACGCCCAACGGCCCGAGAAGATCTAGCACGCTGTCACCAGGCTTCAGAGTACCGAGAAGCTTAGTACTTTTCCCCACTTCTTGGTACACAATTGTGATTTCTCCTTTTTCAGGGGAGGCATCCGCCTGAGTCAATGGAACCCGCTCTCCATTCTCTGTCAACCTCAGAACCAAGAATTGCCCAGGCTGGATCTTCCTGGCGACTACTGGCGCCCTTATTACAATCCGCTTAATATCCGGTGCCAATGCCTGATTCGAAATAACTTTATACATAGAAATCACTCGACTTCAGGAAGCAACCACGACTAATTCTAGTGCCTCTTATACGTCTCGGTGTGACTTTCGCATAAACAAATGTCTTATATATTTTGCTTCAGCCCGAAGTATATACTGTATATAGTCAATAGTATATTATAGCGACAATGTATATATTCTTTCCGCACATAACTATACCTCGTGGGCAGAGTCATATAAATTGGTTATGGAGGTGTAAAAGTTTGAAAGTACTCGAAATAGAGCCCCTGAAAGATATCGATTTGCGTGTAATGATGATTGAAAAGGAGTTTAATGAGCCGTTCCTGTCTGTGGCCTCAACACCGAGTTCACCGGTGAGGCTGCTTGCTAGACCTTCGATGGCTTTCTCCAAGTTCATGGAAGAGCTAATCAGAAGGAACAAACCAACATTCGCGACTGAGGAACTGGGCGACCGCACGCCAAATGAATTCTACGACAGCAACCCTTTGGTTCCAATATTCAAGAAGCACAATATCTCCTTCTTCCCAGTTGACATCGATGAAAATGCCAAGTCATATCTCTTGGCTAACATAAACAGCAAAGTCGATCTTAGGACAAAGATACTCAATGAGTTATCAGCGCTCTCCAAGCAAAAGGGTGCGCGTGATAAGGCTCTTATGCAAAAGGAAGACTATTTGGTGACCTACGGACAGTGCCTTCAGTCTGAGATCGAAGAGGAACTAAAGGAAATCAATTTCTCAACTCGACAAAACTGGATCGTTATGGGAATCCTTGAAAGCGCCAAGAGGTTCGACGGCAAGAAGAATAGTTCAATGATGTGTTACCACATAAGTAGCCCTGAGCATGTAGAGGGAATCAAGAAACTACTGGAATCACTCAAAGTTAAGGTTGATGTCCTCTCAGTTTCCAAGAAAGCGGTCCCAACACAGGCAGAAGCGCCAATAGTAACTAACGGCAGAGTAGAGAATGTGCTGCAATCAGTTAGGATC
The DNA here is from genome assembly GCA_030587605.1 of Candidatus Njordarchaeum guaymasense. Lineage (GTDB taxonomy): Archaea > Asgardarchaeota > Njordarchaeia > Njordarchaeales > Njordarchaeaceae > Njordarchaeum > Njordarchaeum guaymasense. The sequence goes on along the minus strand of JAUQYT010000090.1, from coordinate 17,707 downwards.
CAGGTGAAACCCGTCATCAAGAAAGCGACAGAGTATCTCCCCTACTTGCTTTTTTTTCTAGAGTGCGATGGCAAGAAGGTTAATCCATTCGATGTCTGCATGGGGTACGATGCAGGCTTTGATAGCGTGATACCTTACAGCGATATGCCGCCCGAGGATGCAAAGGCAATAGTTCAAGAAGCGCTACTTTCAAGAGGACCTGCTGGTGCGAAGCGTACTTGTTTCATGATCGGTGGGAAAGACTCGGACAAGGCGGAGAAAGTTCTTGAAGTTGCCTTGCAGGCAATGTTTCCTCCGTTCGAGGCTCCAGTTATCATTGACCCAAGTGGAGCGTATACCACGGCAGCAGCCATGGTGGCAAAAGCTGAAAACGCTCTAGCATCCCATAGTCTTGGAGACATTAGGAAGAAGAGCTGTGTCATCTTCGGTACTGGTCCCGTCGGAAAGATTGCGGCGGTTCTCCTGAGCCGACTCGGATCCGAGGTTACAATCGTTAGCACCAACCCAGGTCGCGCTGACGGAGATGCGTACATAAAGGGAATCGCTTCGAAGCTATATGAGAAATACTGCGTTAATGTAGAGGGATTCTTTGCGCCTACTAGGGAGAAAAGGTTGGAAGTCGCAAGAAACAAGGATCTAGTCTTTACGGCAGCACAAGCCGGAACCCAGCTCGTAGATGTTCAGATGCTGAATGAGTTGGAACCAGTGAAGATCTTCGCTGACATAAATGCTATTCCGCCACTTGGGATTGACGGGTTGAGGCCCGAGGACGAAATGAGAGAACTGGCAAGTGGCATGTACGGAATAGGCCCTATTGCAATCGGAAAACTCAAGCACAAGGTTGAGATCGAGGTCCTCAAGCAAGCAAAGGAAAGTGGAAAAGGAGTCTTCGACTACAACTACGCTATGGACGCTGCAAGAAAACTGCTACAGAAGAAGACCTCAGTTCCGGACTTCACAGTAACCTTAACATATCCAGAATCGAAGATTTACTAGTCTCAACCGAGCAAGGAGACTTTGATTGTCTTCTTTCCTTCTTTTCTTATTTTTTTAGCTCTCTTCTGGTGCCTTGGCGGTCTTAGCTTCTTTTTGTAAGAGGATCTTGTCCCGTCCTTCGACCCGTGTTCTCAGCTCATACATGCGGTTTATTGATATTTCAGCTATATCTGCTGCAAACTCAGCCATTCTTCTTATGCTGTCGCGGATTGAGCAAGTTGAGCACACGACCATGCTGCTGTTCTCAGTGTTGGCGAAAGTCTTTGATGCGATTTCCCTTCCAGCCTTCTCGATGTCATCTTCTTGTTCGATTATTTTCTCCGAGGTCGGCATATCCTTAGCGAAGAAAGCTTTGATTGCACTATTATACATCTCTGCGGCCGTGCTTCCAGTGTCCGCCATTAGTTCCAAGAGTTCCTTTGGTATTCTCTGTCTTTCTCCTTCTAGGACTATTATGTTTCTGACAATGTTTGCTGCTTGATCTGCTGTCTGTTCAATCCTGTTCACTAGGGTTTGATAGTCGAGGCAGTCGATAAGAGTGAGACCAAGTTCGTTCGCCAGCCCTGGGTTTATGGCTGCGCTCCTCAGTAACCTTATTTCTAGAAAGGACAAGTGATCAACGTCGTTGTCAAGTGAGAATACGACCCTAGCCAGTGAGGCATCAAAGTTCCTGAGGGCAGTCATAGTATCTCTCAACATGGCCTCAGAGATGGCGTGCATTCTTTGAATTCCAGGGTTGACCTGTGCCTTTGAGTCATCCATTAGAATCTGAATGTGAACGCCTTTTGTCGTCGCCTCCATTATGTTCATGAAGAGCATTCCGGCGGCTTCACGTATGGCTTTCTGCTGCGCAACATTAAGTATGTCATTTGAGATGATCCTTAAGCCAGAGTACCCGTTTAGGTAGCAGGCGATTATTCTCCTGATGATAGAAGCAGAAGTTTCGTTGGGTCTGATTTCTATGACAACTTCCCTGCTGCTTTCCCTCATTCCTGTTCCAGGGAGAATCACTAGTGAGCGGTTTTGTTGAAGTGTGAGGGATACTTCGTCGCCTTTCTTTAGCCCGTTGAGTCTCAACCAGTACTTCGGCAAGGAGACTACTAAGGAGCCTCTTCCTAACGATATTATTCTTCTCGTTTCCACCCCGTCCACCTCTGTTATATATATCATATTTATCAGTATATAAATCATGCGATTTCAGCAAACATCGCTCAGATGTATATACTTAGCCTCGGAGTCATGCAAAGACCTGTTAACCTTGTGAAAAAGAGTGAAAGATCCGGTATTTGATTCCTACGTGACCATTCTTCCAAATCGGATTGCAGAAGGCATACGTAAAGTCCAAGAGCTTCTCTAGCCGACTCGCGTGTTTTCCTTGACGCGCATCATAGTGGTTCTAATCATAGTTCGATTCCTCTAATAGTCAAGTTGAGCGTAGGCTGAGAACATGAACGGCGGCATGCAATTGCTGGTTATGGTGGAAGAAGTTCAACACACTCTGGGCATCATATGGCTGATTCCAGAACATGGAATGTGAATAACTCACGGATTTAGTTGTACTTCAGAGACCTCGTCACTGGATTCGAACAAGCTAACCTTATTATGTTGTTGCGGTTTTCATCTCTGATCTTCAGATCTGTTTCTAACGATACGCCGACCTTGTCCATTGTTTATGTTGCATGAAGACAGGAGAAGGTGATCTGAGTCCTTGTCCCCAGGCCAGTTATCTGCGCAGCCTTCTTCGTGGTCATCAATCATAAAGGACCCTGTCATGAACAAGCTTCTTGTATACCAGATCTTTAGCGGCATCAGCAGCGGAATCTACAGCATCCTCGTAATGTTTTTCATAGAATATCTGCCCGGCGGGGTTGGAGAGCACGCAGCATACGCACTCTACTACCTGATCTTCAACATAACATTGTCAATCGTACTTCTCCCAGGAGGAGGCTTGTCCGATAGAATTGGGAGAAGAAAGGTCCTACGGATTGGCGTCTTCCTTTTGGCCTTGAGCGGGTTTGTCGCTCCATTAGCCACACAGTTATGGCACCTTCTCATTGCCTCCGCGATGTCAGCGGCGGGTCTTGCCTTCGTCTCACCAGCTCAGTCGTCCCTCGTGGCTGACATCTCTCTGGGTTATAGGAGACAGAAGTCCTACGGCATCATGATGTTTGCAAACGTCACAGCGATAACGGTCGGAACACTAGCACTATTCATCTACGCCGCATTATTTGAATCTGTACTGAATCAAGAGATCTACTATAGACTGATATTAGGCATCTCAGCGGCTCTAGGTCTAGTTGCAGCGATACCCATATTTCTCATAAAAGAATCGCCTATTCTCGGTCCAAATCATAGCAACAACACACCAGAAGACAGTCTCAACAGCGATAACGACTCAATCCCACGAAAACGCGGCTCACAAACGAAATACAAGAATGAGGAAACGCAACCTAATGGCGTCCCGACATCTCTCAGAAGGAACAATGTTGTCCTGAAGATAATAGTCATTAACGCTTTGATAGGGCTTGGCGCAGGCTTCATCATACCAATGTTCAGCTACTATTTCAAGGATGTCTTCGGCCTATCCCAAGCGTTGGTTTATGCCATTAACATCTTCGGAGAAATTGGAATAGCCATTGGAAGCCTCTTCTCACCTTGGCTGGCAAGGCGAGCAAAAAGACTTGGAGGAAGGGTCGGAACGATTGTTGCATTCCAAGCGGCTTCAATAGTGTGTGCAGGGTACCTCGCATTAGTCCCTTGGCAAATGAACCTATCCCTCGCGGTTATAGCATACATTGCCAGACAGGACTTCATGAATATAATTGGTCCTCTAACCTCTTCCCTACTCATGGATCACTCCCCAAAGAATAGACGTGGAGTGGTTAATTCGTTGACATCCATCGGTTTCGACGTGCCGAATGCCATAAGCCCATACTTCACCTCTATGATACTGGGCATAGTTTCGCCCCCGTATGGCTACGCATACGCGATCTCGGCGCTTGTTGTCCTGTACACGATCGCAACAGTGATTTACTCAACAATAAGAAAAGCTGATAAGCTGCTCTTGCTAGGGCAGGCTCAAATAAGAGAACTGAAAACAAGCGAATCTGCGGCTGAGGACGGTTGGTGACGACCCCGCTCTCAGAAGTCTTGGTATGCCATATTGGAATCAGCTGGGCCATCCCAAGCAGACAGTGACGAGTTCTTGTGAAAGTTGATGGATGGATTTCACCAGTTGTATGCTTGTTTCGAACAGATAGCACTAGGCACTTTTTATATAACGGGTTGTCGTCGTTATCGTGATGAAGCGCTGAATTCTGGGTGAGAGTTAATCTCCTAACTAGTTATAGTGGAGGTAGGTCTTGTTGGGAAACGGAAAGCTGAGTCGAGCTGAATGGAATCAATCTTGCTGGCTAATCGGAACATTTACCCAGCATATTCTCTTCCGCATAGAAGGAAAGAGAATGAAAACGATGGACGAACTCCGAAGAGAAAAACCTGAACTCTCGATAGCCGACTCAATAAACCTGCACAGGGAACTATATGGACCAAGAATGGAGTGGGATGACAGGAAGGTCTACGTCCACTTCAAGGAGAAGGAATTCGACATATCTGAGGGCGCAGAGAAAATTGCAGTGAAACACATCAGTGACGAAGGGTTCAATATGGTGTCAGCGTTCAACGAAGCAATTGAAACAATAGTGACGAAGATGGTCGGCGAAGAAGCGTCAAAAATATTCCGGAATCTCACGGCACTTGAGATCATAGCGCTTGGCTAGAATGAATGACTGGTTTTCAGGCTTGAACTGTCTTCACCTAGTCAGATTTTAGTTTCCTACCGAACCTTTTATATGCCTCATCTCTCATATGTGGCGGTACATTCGTAGGTTGGCGGTTGACTTGGTTGACAGGAAACCCATTTTGCTTGACAAAGTGAGTTTTCTCGTCACTCGTCTGCTTTCGGTAAGACCCATGTATTTCAGCTCATTGGCTAGCGCACTTCCCGTAAGCAGGAAGAAACTGACGAGAGTTGTCAAGGGGTTGATCAGTAAGGGGGCTTTCATTGCCAGCTCGGATAGAAGAGAAGGTGATGAAAACCTCCGAAAGAGAGGCCGACCGAAGGTATGGCTTTCTCTCACAGAGTCAGGGTTCGACCTATTCCGCCGACAATTGAGTGTTATGCTTAGTCACCTGAACGTATTATTTGGTGATGATTATTTGGCGGGACCCTGGCTATCTTATGAAACTTATAAGCTCAGGTTTGCAGCTCCCTCTATTGACATTATCGTTAAAAGAAAGGATTTGGTTAGCGACCCACTCGTCATCAGGGACCTCCGAGGAATCGTGGATCGCTACTACGTCTGGGCCGGTGACAATGATCCCTTCTGGAGAGGAAGGCGCTTTACTTTTGGAAAAGTAGAGGCTTCCGCCCTAGCCGTTGAAGACCTAGTCGTTTTTACTCTACGCTACAACAAGGTTCCCAACCTCGTCATTGCTGTACCTGTAGTCCTCTCGGCTGCTGGGAGGGAGGTCGATTACGCTTACCTTCATAGGAAGGCTGCCGAGTATGGGATCCTACAAGAAGTAGGATTCCTCTTGGATATAGCCTGCTACCTCGATCCGGAACTTCAAGAAAGAGGCGGCGTAACTCTCTTCGCGAGGGATAAAGCGGGTTTCAAAACCAAGAATCTATTAGTTCGGCAAACGAAAATGCCCTCACTAGATAAGAGCACCCAGGTTACAACAAGAGTGAAAGATAGAGAGACTCAGGAAGTAATTGGAGAGGATAATGATATTGTCAAGGACGACGCTAGCATCATTCCTTATCGGTGGTTCTGGAAGATTACGCAAACACCAACGTTAGATGAATTCTTGGAGGTCTTCCTAACTTATTCCCCGGAAGTGAAAACGCGGAGACTCCTTGACAGACTGTATGATGAAGGACACTGGCTTCTAACAAAGGAAGTTAATTCAGACCTATTCGGAGAATATGTCGAAAGGTGAACAACGACTTAACAGTTGTTCCTCAATGCGCCCTCGCCCAGAAACTTAGTATGTTGCCTTTTCTGGGGTCCAGAAGAACATAGCAACTCTACGCTCTTTGGTGGAAGTGAAAGACAATTGACCGAAAATCAGACCGTTCCGCTAGAGCCGCTGACGAGGCCTCAACTCATCCAGCTGCTGGCTGAAATTGGCAATGCACTTCCTGAGAGAGTTGAGAGCATAGCTGTGGGACGTACAAGTTTGGTTCTCCAAGGCATAAAGCCAGCAACAAACGTTGCGGATCTGATCTTCCTTTCCGACGATCAGTTCAAGTGTTGCGTCGGCTCTTTGAAATCTCTCGGCTATATGTTCCAAACTTCAGGACGCTGGGTCAGGTTCGTAAAAGAAGCGTCTATTGATCTCTTCCTAAACCGAGTTCTTTTAGTAAGCGCTTACATGCTCGAAAGGGCAGGGAAATTGGAGGTTGATACGGGAAAACTGCTGGTAAGGTTGCTGATTCCGCAGGATGTTTTTCTCCTAAGTTCTCTATCTGGGCATTCAAGGGATTTGGACGACATGAAAACCATAATCGAGAAGGAAACTGTAGACTGGGACGTTTTGCTGTACGAAGTCAAGGAACGGATGATCATCGGGTCAAGTCGCAGAGTCCCACTGTCTTTAGCCTACAGTCTCGAGAGACTCAGAGAGTCCGGGAAAAGAATCCCTGCCCTAGTTCAAGAGAGGCTTTTGGAAATGCTTTTACAGCAGTCCCCCGTCCGAACATAGACTGTGATGTTCGTGTGGTGGGATCAATCGAGTCCTTGCGATAAGTAATCCTTTTTTAGGTGAAGCCCATAAGACATAGAGAGAATAGTACATCCTCGTAAGATTATGCATGTCTTTGAGGTGCAGAGTATGAGGGGAAAAAGGATCGTTCTTGTCGGAGCTGGCAGCGCCCAGTTTGGTCTTGAAACAGTTGCAGACATTCTTATGAGCAAGGTCCTAAGCGGTGGCGCAATTGTCCTCCATGACATCAATCCTGATTCATTGGAGATGGTTCGCCGAGCCTGTCAAATGGCCATAGACGAGATGAAGTTCGATTTCTCACTTGAGGCTACGACTTCTCGCCCTGAAGCGTTTAAGGGTGCCGACTTCATCATCAGTTCGATTGAAGTTGGTAACAGGTTTAAGCTTTGGGAGCAGGATTACGAGGTCCCCCGGAAATATGGCAATAGGCAGATATTCGGCGAGAACGGTGGACCGGGAGGGCTTTTCCATTCGCTCAGAATCATTCCTCCAATAATTGAGATCTGTAAAGACGTCGAGAAGATATGCTCGAATGCATGGGTGGTCAACTTCAGCAACCCCATGAGCAGAATCTGCTTAGCTGTCAAGAGAAAGTTTGGGAAGAAGGTAAAACTTGTCGGTCTCTGTCATGAGATTGGCACCTTAGAGACCTGGCTGCCGGAGATGCTTAATACGACTTACTCAAACTTGCAGATCAAAGCAGGCGGCCTAAACCATTTTGGAATATTGCTGGACGCAAAATACAAGGACACAGGCAAGGACGCTTATCCTGACATAAGGAAAAAAGCCAGAGCCTACTTTGAAAAAGTACGTACCTCAAACGACCTGAAATATGGAATTGACAGATCACTTATTTTGACAATAGAGATCCTCAGACTCTACAACTACTTACCATACACACATGATACCCACTTCGGCGAGTACATTCAGTGGGCGTGGGAAGTCGCCGACCACAAGGCTTGCCGCGAATTCTATGACTACTACAAGCTTTTCACCATGGAAGCACCGAAGGAACTGAGAAGAATAGTGGAAGGGAAGAAACCCGCTAAGTTCTGGCTTCGACCCTCAGGTGAACGCGCCATCCCTATTATTGAGGGGATAATAACGGATTCGAAGCAACGCGAGTTGTCAGTCAACATTCCCAATGATGGCGTATTTGACAATCTTCCACAAGATCTTGTTGTAGAATGTCCTGCAACAGTGGACAAGAATGGGGTGCATGGCGAGAAGCTCGGAGAGATCCCGTCGGGACTTGCAGGTCTAATGAGGAATCAGGCAGCGGTCCAAGACTTAACCGTAGAAGCAGCTCTAACAGGCTCCAAACAGAAAGCCCTGGAAGCGCTCCTCGCAGATCCAGTCGTAGAAAGCGCAAGCAGCGCCCAAAAAATGCTAAATGAGATTCTACAACTCCAAAAAGAATACCTAAAGCTGAAATAGATCTGACCCAAAATGTAGCCACTCCCTCCAGTTCTCTTCGCGGAGGCTCAGAACGCTTTGATCAAAACAAATACCATCGAAGACTCCGTCACACAGATAAAGATGAGCAAAAGTGTTCGCGGCGTACCCTTGATGTGGGTGTCAGCCTATTTGGTTGACGACCTTCTTGTTGACACAGGATGCGATTACACAAAGAAGGAACTGGAAGAGTCAATGAGACCAAGAAAGCTGAATACAATTGTCAATACGCACCATCACGAGGATCACATTTCAGGGAACCAACTACTGCAGTCGACTCGCGAAGTTACAATCCTAGCACATTCACTGGCAGTACCCCTCCTTAAATTAAGACCCAGGCTCTACCAATACCAAGAACTGACCTGGGGGTACCCGGATCCCTCAGAAGCTTATCCCATGGCGAATAGAATCGAGACGGAGAACCATGAGTTCCGCGTAGTCTATGTACCAGGTCACTCACTTGATCATATTGCTTTGGTTGAGCCTAAAGAGGGATGGGTTTTCGTTGGTGACCTATACATTACGGTTAAGCCTGTTGCAGCTCGGCTCGATGAAGATCAGTGGCACATAATATCTTCCCTCAAGAAGATCAGGGAGTTTTCTCCTCGCATATTGTTCACGGCTGTCGGTGACCCTGTTACTGATGCGTCAAATGCTCTTGATCGCTCAATATCTGTGCGTGAGGAGCTGGGCAGAAGGATACTGAAGCTAAGTGAGGATGGCTTGAGTTCCGCTCAGATAATGAATGAGGTCTTCGGTGAAGAAGCAATGTTTGAAAGAATTGGCATTAGGTCCTCCTACAAGGAGTTCACTCAACAGCAGTATTCAACCGAGAACTTGGTTGAAACCTTCATCCATGAACAGTGCTACTTTTCTACTTCCTTTCCCCAGATGAAAGTGCCATCCAACTTGTCTGGGAACGAAATATAGTAAATGTATACGGGTTTGGCAGGATACCGCGTGCATGCCATCGATATCATTAAGAATTACTGGGTCTATTCTTGTATGGTTATGCAAGGTTCCTCTAGTCCGCTCTGTGTCCGGGAGGCGAATCTCAAGAATTGACAAATGGGAACCAGGGCTACAAGTATTTCCTCTACCTAAAGGACTCTAGCGCCGGGAGCCCCTTCTTCAAGTCTCTGAAATCCTACTTAGATCAACTTGAAAAGAATGAGGGGAACTTGAACGTGGAGATCGTGGATGTCTCGAGTTTAACCGAGGTTCAGAGAGAAAGGATTGCGGCTGATATACGGGCGATACCTCCCCAAGTGAGAGGTCGGGTAGTTAGTGGTGGAGGAATGACCTTGGCGCTCTCGCGAACCAAGAACTTGAACTTCGACAACACACCGATACTAATAGTTAGAGACAGTTCTGATAGACCGGTTGCGGTCTTTCCACATGCCTTGGGGGAGAAGGTTGAGAGCGTCGAGGACCACCTCAAGAACGCGTTTGACATGGGTGTTGGCGCAGCGCTAAACCAGAAAAGGGTTCCCACTGAAGAACTGCTAATTGAAATCATCTCAATGGCTCCTTCAATAATGGAGGAAGGTACGAAAGTACTCGAAAGGGAGTACGCTACCCCCACAGGAACCATAGATCTACTGTTAATTGACGGGGATGGAACCCCAGTAGTTGTCGAGGTTGAGGTCACTGCCACTGAACAAGCGGTCGGACAGGTATGTAAGCTCGCCGAAGGATACATGGAATTGACAAGAAAGCAAATGGCTGCAGATCTCGAACAAAGCAAGGTCGTGAAGATGAAAGGGGCTCGAAAGGCAATCATATGCCTCAAAACAAAGGGCAAGCTTCAGCAAGCATGTAAGAGCGCAAACGTGGAACTATACCAGCTAAAGACTGAGCGCCTGAAATGATGACGCCTGACTCCAAGCAAGAAACAGATGCGGTGAAGAACTGAACATTTTCTCTCATCTACTAAGGCATCACGATCTCTCCATTCCTTTTAGAAATGCTTTCACGCTTGTGCCCAAGACATTGTGATTGTATCCCCCTTCGAGCGCGGCGAAGTACCTTCCTCCGGTATTCTTCTCAGCGTAGCCTCTAACTACTTCTCCAATTCTCCTGTAGTCCTCTGTTTTAAGCATTCCCCCCCAATCCAGCTCGTGTCTATCAAATCCAGCTGACACCGCAATTATTCCACGTTCGCCAGTTCTTGCCAAGTACTCCTGGATAGACCTAACAGTGTCAGCGCGCGGGGCATGGTAGTACGCTACCTCTGGAACACCGGTGAAAATATTGTTAGTTCCGTCGCCAAAATGAAGATCGAAGTCTATTATAACCGCGTTTCTTATTCGGCCCTCTCTCCGAAGTCTCTCGACAGCGACAGCCACATTGTTGAAGTAGCAGAAACCCCAACATGAATCGCGGCTAGCGTGATGCCCAGGCGGTCTAATTAGGGCAAATGCAGGTTCGCCCTCCATAGCAAGCTCAGCAGCGTTTAACGTTCCTCCGACAGCGAGTTTCGCTGTATCGTAGACTGATCCTAGTCTCCTGACGTAAGCTATGTGGCCGTCAGTATGCGCCAGTCTTATGTCATTGTCGCTCGCATCGCTTGGCTCCACAAATGGATAAGAGTCTCGAAGTTCCTCCAATATGCACTCGATTCTTCCTGGAGCGGACGCAGGGTCGTCCGAGTAGACTGCTTTGTACTTCTCATGATAGATGACTTTCACCCTAAAATACCTCCTCTCCACACATAAATGCGACAACCAGGATGTACAATGTGGACGCATATCCTATTTTACCAGATTCATATTATAGTCTTATGCTAACCAGACTATTTGTACCCAACTAGCTTCTGTTCAGGTGGACTGCACTGCCTCATGCTTTGTCTAATAATTGAGATTCTTAAATGGGTCGGTATTGCTTTTCTGATATGGTTATTCCTGGTTGAAGTAGTCTTCAGAATTGTACGCCATTACCATCATTTTCCAATTCCCGCATTTGCGGCTCGTTTCTTGGACACGAGGTTTCGAAAGAAGCTTCAAGGAACTAAACACATCATGGATGCCTTGAATTTGAGAAGCGGCATGGTTCTGCTTGAGGTGGGTTGCGGTCCAGGGACCTTCACAATAGACGTTGCGAAACGAATTGGACCAAATGGTGTGGTCCACGCCGTTGACGTTGAGCCTCGCATGATAAAGCGTTTGGAAGAAAAAATGAGGCGACAGAAAGTCAGGAACATTGCTCGTCATGTCGCATCTGCTTACGAGTTGCCGTTGGAGGACTCCAGTGTTGATACTGCCTTCATGATTGCAGTTTCTGCAGAGATCCCTGATCCGGTTAGAGCATTTCATGAGATACGAAGGGTTCTCAGACCCGGCGGCATACTCAGCATTAGCGAGTTTCTCTTAGATCCAGATTACCCTCGAAGGAAAACGGTAACTAGGTGGGCTGACAAAGCAGGTTTTAGGTCGACTGCGTGTTACGGCAAATTCTACTCATACACACTTAACTTCCAAGCCAAGGCGAGAAAGACGATAGCGACCAAGAGACTCCGTTAATGATAGCTGATGACCGATAGGCTAAGTATGGTGCAAGTTGTCGCTAGCGAGCAGTACGTGATGAGTCGGCTACTTTGTCACTGAATATGTTTGCAACATGCTTTGGTTTCTCCTACCTGGTCTCTCTTTGTGCAACTTTAGAAATGGATTGAAGCAAGAAATTTGCGACGTTCGCATGAGTCTGCCAACCCTCCAAGCATGATCTGAGTATGCTTTTTAATCGATTGCAGCCATACTAGTTAAACATAGAGTGGAAACCTAGATCCAGTCGGATTTCGCTTCTTGCTTAGCATGGGTGGTAGTCTATGTCTGATGAGCTTAGCAAGCAGATGAAGCTAATACAGATCCTGCAGGACACGGTTGAATCAGGCAAACTTGAAGCTACGTGTATTGTTAGCGACATTGGGTTGCCGATTTCTTCAGTCATAACTGATCCTGCGAAAGAAAGTTTGCTCTCCGCTATGGCAGCAGCGATACTTGCCATGGGCGAGCGCACTGTTGAGGAGTTGAAACAGGGTAAACTCTCTCAGGTGACTATACAAGCTGATGACGGAGTTACAGTCGTCCGAAGCGCCGGTCAACATCAGCTGATTATAGGCACTGCTCGCTCCAAGGTCGGCTTAGGGCTGATCCATTTGGCTCTCCAGAAAGCCTCTGGTAAGGTAGCTGAACTGCTTGACGGAGATGATTTTCATTGAGTGTTGACGGCAAAACCGGGAACTTCAAGATCTTCGTCGCAGGCCCATACCATGCTGGGAAGACAACTCTCGTGCACTTGCTAGACAAGAAGGCTCAGAGCGTCGAAAGGGTCATGCCGGACGGAACTACATCAACAATCGTCTTTGATCTTGGACACGTTTGGTGGGACCAAGGGAACAATATATACACTGATGAGGAGATTAAGACGAACCCATGCAACGTGTTCCGCGTTGTCTTGATGGGAAGTCCCGGTCAGATCCATATGTCTCCTGTCAGAGAAGCTACGAGTCAGGGAGCCAAAGGCGTCCTATTCATAATTGATAGTACAGCTCCAGGTCAGATAGGACATGCGATAGCAATCTATGAAGAAGTCAAATCGTTTTTGGGCAAAGATGTGCCGATGGTTGTGGTAGCAAACAAGCAGGATCTGTCAAATGCCATGAAAGCGGAAGCCTTGAAAAACCTCATGAAGATCGACTCAGTGAGATTCACTGAAGGGTCAGCTTTAACGGGGCAGGGAGTCAAGGAAGCACTACTTGAACTCCTGAAAATCATGAAAGAAAAAGGTTGCCTAGACTTCTGATTCCAAGTTCGTTCTGAAAACAGCATAAGACAGTTGACGGTGAGCTCTGCTTTGGTTGAAACCGGTTTGAGCCTGAAAGAAAGGCTAGCGAGAATACTGAAGGAGCTAACAACTTCAACCCAGGGCATAGACGGCACATTACTGGTGAGACCAGACGGCCTAATCGTGTCCTCTTGGATACCAAGTCTTCCTGACGGCTCAGTAGCCGCGGCAATGTCAGCAGCTCTCCTCAACATAGGTGCCAACGTAATGAAGCAGCTTGAGCTTGGTGAGCTAAAGAGGGTTGTTGTGAGCGGAGGGACAGGAGATATAGTTCTCGTCAAGGCGGGAGAAGATATGATTCTGTCGGCAGTTACTAGAAGAGGAACCAGTCTCGGGATGGCTTTCTTGGAGCTTGGTAGGACAAGCGAAAGAATATCGCGGGCACTAAGCGAAAGAAAGTGAGATGACAGAAAGACAACAGTTCAGTTGGGTCTTCTTGTTCTTTCTGCATCATAATAGGTCCATTGTTTCTTTTTCCGTTTCAAAAACCATGCTTGTTGATGTTCTCTTTACTCCTTTCATGTAACGCAGTTTATCTACCACAAATCTTCCTATTGCATCAACGTCCTTGGCTCTCACCTTGAGTAGCATGTCCCACTGTCCTGTGATTATGTGAACCTCTTGAACCTCTTTGAACCTGCCTATCTCCTTCGCGACGTCTCTTTGTGTTGGACCCTTGTTGCTTTCGGAAGGTAGTTCTTCGAACTGTATCAGTACGAATGCTGTGGCTCCTCTTTCTAGTTTCTTGGAATCAAGTAGTGCTTTGTAGGCCCTGATTATTCCTTCTTTCTCCATTCTCTTGATCTTTGCGAAGACCGTTGATATGGGCGTCTTGACTTTCTTTGAAATCTCCTTTGCCCTCAGTCTACAATTCTCTTGCAAAACCTTCAGTATTTCTAGATCTTTTTCATTGATTTCGCTCATAAGTCAGATTTATTACAGCTAGGAGGATAAAAGGATAACGATATTGGCCTTGTAATTATTACAAGAAAATGAGCGCAAAGTCCATTTCTCTTCCCGATCTCTATTATTCCATCAAAAGAAAATCAACTCGGACCCGTTGAACCGAAAAAATCGGGGATACATGAACGAGGACAAGGCAGATGATGAGGAGGTGCAGATGAACAATTGCGTCGAAAAAATGTGGACTCAAGACACATTATGGCAACCCGCGGGGTAATCGACTCTCTTCCCTCGATTGTGTCCGACGGCGTTATGAAGTAATCAGACACCCATTGCTAAGGGATGTTCTAAAGACACAGGACACAATAATGTCCGCGATCCGCGACTTTTTGCATGAAAAAGACTTCACTGAGATACTTGCCCCCATAATAGGTCCCGTTAGCGATCCAGGGATAAGGAGTGCAAAACAGGTTTCGATCGATTACTACGGGGTCGAGTATAAGCTGATGAGTAGCATGATCCTCTACAAACAAATGGCGATTTGCGCGATCGAAAGAATCTATTCACTTTCTCCAAACATAAGACTGGAACCTGTGGCAACAATCGCCACTGGCAGGCACCTATCAGAATTCAGGCAGATGGACTTGGAAGTGGCACACGCAACTTACCATGATACCATGGGGCTCGCCGAAGAGCTACTATGCTATGTGACCAAGATCGTCCTTATGCAGCGCGAAGAGGAACTTGAAGCGCTGGGAAGAACCCTAAGCGTACCAAGCCTTCCATTCAAGAGAATAGAATATAAAGACGCACTAAGAAAAGTGAACTCAATTGGACATAGAATACAGTTCGGGAACGAGATACCTTGGGACGCTGAGGCTGAGATATCACGCCAGTATCCTGAGCCATTTTTCATCACAGATTATCCCGCACACGCAAGAGGGTTCTATTACCTTGAGCATGAAGACAGACCAGGATTTCTGAGAGACTTCGACTTAATCTATCCTGAAGGCTACGGAGAAGCTGCGTCAGGCGGCGAAAGAGAACATACGTACGAAAGGATCATATCCAGAATGCGTTCAACAGGTGAAGACCCAGCTAGATACGGTTGGTATATTAGGATGCTGAAGAAAGGGATACCGCCATCAGCGGGTTTTGGCATTGGACTGGAGAGGCTCACGAGATATTTGTGCGGGCTGGAAAAGGTGTGGGAGGCAACGCCCTTCCCGAAGGTCCCTGGAGTGATCTCACCCTAGATACTAGTATCATGGGTTCGAGTTAGATCTTGGTCCAGCTTATTCCGCACTTTGGGCAAGCCTTCTTTGCTTGCAGCCGCTCGTTATAATGCTCCTTGTGGAAAAGGGCGCCACAGAATAGGCATTTTTGAACTTGATCTGGTCCCGCTATCGGTTTATTGCAGATTAGGCATTGTGCCAGTGGTTTACCGCATTTGGCGCACTTCTCATCCCTCAGACTTGTTCTTGCGCCACACCATAGACATGTGCCAACTTCCTCTTGCTTTGAGACTGGCGGTGCTTCTTTCTCCTCAACTACAGCCGGGGCGGGAGATTTCTTCCCCAAATAGAGGATATCTCTTTCGATCCTTAAAGCTAGCTTGCCGGATTGGATCAACCTCTGCAAGGTCTCCCTGAGGGTGTCCTGGTCAACGTCGAGCTTCGCTGCAAGCTCTGATACTGGTATCTCAGTGTATGTTCTGAAGATTTCCTGGAGTAATTTCCTCTGTTCTTCAGTGAGCTTTCGTTCCTTTCGTACCTTGCGTTGCCCCCTCTCCTCTCTGGATTCGGTTCTCTCAACAACTGCCTTTTCTTCCGTTATTGGGGCGTGTGAGGGTTCTGCCTCTTTGATGGCGACCGGGGGAACTCCTACATTTCGTTCTTCTTCTTCCTTGGGTGGTTCTCCTTTTTCGATTAAGCGCAAAATGGGCTTCCAGCTCTCTACTTCAGATAATTTCTCGATGACGATGGATTTCCGGTACAGTTTGCTGAAACCTTTCATTATTGCTTTGATTCCCTTGTCTGATTCCACAAGCGTCTGGAAAATGATCAGTGGGTCGGATTCACTCTGTACCCCTTTCTCTTCGCCTCTCGTCGCTCTATCAAGCGATACTCTTGCTAGCTTCTCCAACACATCTGCACCGCTGAATAGGACAGGATGTATGGATGCTATTCTCCTGAGAATCCAAACGATTTGTTTGCTGATGCTGTCTTCTTCCTTGCTGCTCTCAAGTATCTTCACAAGTGCTTCGACCATTTTTCTGCTGTTGATGTATTGAGGCGCTTTCTCTGATAGGTTTGCCAAGGTGGAGAAAAGGATCGAGCGGAGACCAGCTTCTACCCCACCTTCTTCAATGACTCTGAAAATGGCTTCAACTGGATCAATTTGCTCAATTGCTTTGCCCCCACCCAAGGCTGTTGCGTCCTTTAAAGATAGTATTGCTATGGTTGAAGCCACTGTTACCAATATTTCATTTTCTTCTCTTGCCTGCGTAGTTTTCGCCGATTTAAGCTTCTTTGCCAGGGTTTCAAAAAGGGCTTCTCCAATCTTAGTCGCTCTGAGCCGTGAGGGAGCTACCTTTGCGATGAATTGCAGTGCCAGTGCGGTGCATGCTTGGACATCAGTACTTAGATCCTTCGTCAAGGCCACAATAAGTGTGTTAATGACACCGGTTTCTCCTAACGCCTGTGGGGCAACTGACGCAACCACTAAGAGAGCTGAAGCGCCGAGAAGCCTAGTGTCTTCATCGTTCTCCTTCGCCATTGCCTTCGTTGAATAAGTAATAACCTCTTGGGCTTCGGACTGTATAATGGAGGGGTCAATCTTTCGCAGAGCCATTAGAGCATACCAGTGGATGCAGGGGTCTGTGGAGTTCTCGAGAGCCCTAAGGATCAATCTCACGACGCCAATCTTACTTGTTCCTTCTGCATCTGATGGAGCAAGAATTGAGATGAGACGAATGGCGTCTCGACCAGCATAGAGACCGGCGCCACCCATATTCTTGACAAAAACGTCCGTCGCAGCCCTCAGCATGCCAGTGTTGACAAGATATGGCAGTTTGATTTCAGCTAGGGACCCAATTGCCCTGAGAAGATGCTCAAGAGTTAAGGTATCATCCGTCTCCCGCAAAACGCCGACTACTTTTCCAATATCATCATCGCCAAGCTTAGTCGGATCAGACTCAACCAGATCACTCAATAACTTTGCGGATGCTCTTCGAGCCAATGTGTCTTCGCTTGAGAGATTCGCCATGACCTCGTTGATCTCCATTTCCCTACCAACCAACTACCGATCTTGATTCAATATTATGACGTGCGCATGTACATATACTGAGAAGCATTCGAGAACATATTAAAGTATACGGTCTAAGGAGTCACAATCGCATTAGATCATGAGAAAACCGCTATGCGATTAGGATTCTAGAACTTGGATCTATGCGCTCTTCTATGATATCAAAAAGTGTTATGGGTTCAACTCCTTATCTTTGGGGATCCACGAGGATCTTAATGTGGTTTTTTCCAGGTTTCAGGAGCGCATCAAAACCTTTCTCCACTATTTCGCTTAATCCTATCTTATCACTGATTATTTGACCAACATCTACTTCTCTCCTTTCAATGAGCTCCACTGCTTGTCTAAAAACTTCCCGCGCATACACCCAGACGCCTTTCATCTCGGTTTCACGGAAGCTGAAATCAACGAAGTT
>JAUQYT010000036.1 GCA_030587605.1 Candidatus Njordarchaeum guaymasense | reverse complement strand
CCTGCGCCTATCAGGACCACGTCCCCTTTCGTGCCACTGACTATTACCTTCGCGAGATCTCCGCGGGCCAATTCATTCGTTGTCCGAGTGCCAATGTTGAGTAAGGCAGCAGACATCGCCGCAACTAGTGACTCGTCGACGCTTCTCGGCATTGCAGAAGCAATAATTAAACCGTCGCTACGAACAACTGCGCAGCCTTCTATGTCGCCAACGCTTGCCTCAAGGTCTCTCAGCACACTCTCCAATTCCTTTCTCATGTTCTTGCTCATGATTGGACCAATCCCCAAGATTCCTTACACTTCGAGAGCGAGAAACTTGGACTCGCCAATAATTAGATCTTATCTAACGAATAAAGTTTATAAATCTGTTGTCTTTTATGCGATCTACGCAACCGAACCGTATTTTTGCGATGTTTCTTCTAATGGTTCTCTAATTAAATGTAAAATGAGCAAATGGTTTTCATAGTAAACAAGTTGAGTCCAGACCTGTCCCCTAATCTAACTGCCTTCTCGCGTAGAGGGCAAAAGACATGAGAACGATAGTGTCAGAATGAAGGGGATGATGAATGCAAATTGGGCAGAGACCAAGATAGTCTCTTTCTACGGCCCTCTCAAGGGAAGATAGATTGGTCGTAGATTATTGCCCCAAAACCTTTCTCTCACCTTTCTTCCACGGCGCAGGAGGTATCGACTGCGCCAGCGTTCCGGCAATATTGGGCAAGAAGGTGAGGGAAAAGAAAGAAAAGCAAAGATACTTATGAAAATATTTTCCCATTTATCGAAACACGATACTTAGTTTTACCCTGGAAGCCATCGCTAGGCCCTGACACTCCTTTGCCCTGAACCTATCCCTCCAGTCGTGGAGGGGAAAAGGGGTAGGTATCCTCGGCCTCGCCGGCGTCCCCAAGGATGATTGGATAGAAAGGTTTGCAGAAAAAAAGAAGAAAGCTTATTGTCGCTGCTGCCCCGGGTCGCATTGTGGCACTTCAAGTTCAGCACTTCAACTCTGTCGCCCTTGTAGCCTATTCCGTCAGGTTCACCCTTGCCGCCCATCCGGACATACCTATCATACTTCCTTGGAGCTACATTCTTCTCGAAAAAGTCCTCATAGGCCTGGCCCATCTCGAAGGATAGGCGCCCCTGCACCTCATCAATATACTTCGCCACGCTTGACTGTGAGATCCCGAGGTCCCTAGCAATGATCTTCTGTTTATCTCCATCTTGGTAGTACCGTTTAAAGCACTCAGCTTTGGACTTCCATTCCGGTTCACTTAGATAGCGACCTAGGGTTCTGTCGACGTCGAATGTGAATACTCTCAAGAAGTCCTTGATGTACTCTGCGCACCTATTCATGTATCTTATGCCATCTTCTGTTATATTGACCAGTCTTCTCATAACCAGAAAACTCTCATCCTCCGGATGCTGGTCTCTCTCTATTCTAAGTGCTCTTGCATAGAGGAGTGTCAGCAATTCAGTGAAGGCATAGTGCCGCAAGTTCCCCATCTTGTTGTGTTCATTTTCCAACTCTTCAAGATGCGTCCATAACTTTTCATCCTGTTCAGTACGCTTTCCTTCTTGAAGCGCATAAAAGAACAAATGGGACACGAACCCGTCAAGCCATCTGAGTTCGGTGGGTTCATCACCACCACCTAACATACCCCAGGCATCGTTGAAGATCCTGTGAATATCATCATCTTGATCAGCTGCCTGGCCAGAGGGGCCTTTCAGAATATACAGTGCCTCTTCAGGTGGCTTATCATAGACTTTGGCATCAGGGTTCTTCAGGAATTCCCGGTCGCCAAACATCTTCTCGAGAAAACGCTTCTCTTGATCTGTCAGTGGTCCATCAGTCTTCTCCATATTCTTTCACTTCCTCATGCTGAACCTCTGAATGAATTCTGTCAGCAATTCCTTATGAAGCCGGCCATAGCCAGTCGATATTTCGTTAGCAGAGTCTGTTACGGAGGATCCGGGACAATCGGAAATAGTGGCGGCCCTGACGTCAGAACTAGGAATTTTCATGTGCTCGAGCATGCTCAGGACCTTGTCGAGCTTCCAGTCTAGGTTGCCAAGTTTTTTTCAAATGTAGAATTCGGAGCGTCTCCCTGGTCGACGCCAGTCTCAGGACCAGGGGTGATGAGCGATAAGAGCAACTGCTTCCAGGTTCTGGATCCCTTGACTTTGCAGAGCTTCTCATATTCCTGGTTCTCGAGGCTTATGTTCAGCGTCTTCAAGACCGACCAGCTTCCCATACTCACTAACTAACAAAAGTATACTTAAGTCGTCCGCTTGCCAAGTGGATTATGGGCTAGAGATCTATCTACATGAATCTGAATTCCGGTGATGTGATGAAGCAAAGAACGGTCTATTTGGATCAGAACGTCTGGGTATCTCTTCTAAAAGAGAAAGAGGAAAAAACAAGGGATCCAACAATCAGAAAGTCCTTGGATGCTGTTCTCGAGACGTCTAGAAGCGAGGCAGCTATATTTCCTTTATCCATAAATCATCTCATCGAAACTTCGTGGAAGGGAAACGAGAAGGAAAGAGAGAGGCTTTTCAGATTCATGTTTGACGTATCCAGAGGAAATGCAATAATCCCCTATTCCTCGAGAATCGCCAACTGGGAGATCGAGGACGCTGTAAGGAGGAGGGTAGGATTTCCAGCAACCGACTTGAGCCCATTCGTCATTGGCAAAGGATTCTCTTTTCTCTTCGGCTCCAGACCAGATATTGTGAAGAAGAACAAGAATTCTCCGGACATACCTGAAGAGTTGAAAAGAAAACTTCTGCAGAAATTTGAGAGTGTTGATACACTGATAATGGACATGAGAGACAGAGAAGCTGTTCGGAAAATGAGCAACTGGGATGTCGAGCTACTTGAGAAGCTTGAAAGAAGCAGAAGAGCAGATGGAGGAATCAAAGATAAGGATCTCAGGCGCAGGGTAAACATGGCGAGGTTCTTCAGAGATCTGGTGACGCCGGAGATGACGCGTGTTGCTTTGACCCTTGGATTGGGTCCAAAAACAGTCTCGGAAAAAGTCATAGGCGCTACAGAGGAGGATATTGAAGCGCTACTCAAAGCAATGCCAACCCTATATGCGTCCTGGCAACTGACTTTCAGAAGGGATGTCCAGTTTCACAGGAAGATAGAGACAAGTGACCTGTACGACATTGCTGCGTTATCTATAGCAATTCCTTACTGCGACATTGTAGTTGCCGAAAAAGCCTTTACCTCGATGGCGTTGCAAGCAAAGTTGGATACATTGTACGATACAATTATCCTTTCATCTACCAAAGATCTATGCAGACTCCTCATTTGACCGCTGGCAACGACCGTCATGACAAGCAGGGGCTCAACCGGGTTGCTCGTTTTGCGCCGCTTGTCGCGGTCTACCCTTGGGTCTGCCAAGCTTCTTTGGTGCGGCCTTCGCGGGCTGAGCCTCCCTGTAGCGGACGAGCAGCTCCCTGATCACCCGGTCATAGCTCACCTGCTGCAGCAGGCTTAGGCCGACATCTCCCCGTGGGGATGAAGGTCTGGTGGGTGTCTCTGCGTGTCTCTGGCTGGGATTGGTAACCTAAGTGTAGAGAAAGGGAAAGGGGAAAAAAGCCTCGTGGAAATGCACTTCTATTTATCGAAACGCAATACTAAGTTTCCCCGCAAAAGACATTGCTATCATGTGACAGCCCTTGCTGGTTTGGAGGGTTTCCCATATAATCTTCTGAAGAGAAGAGGTATTCTCCTGGGCAAACCAACTTCTTTCTAGAATGCCCCCCTGTACCATCTCGTTGCAGGGCACCCGACGCATTTTCTGGCTCGGTATCTCTCACAAGTTCCGCAATTTGATTTGCATGGCGCGATGTCAAGATCCCTTCTGGCAAGGTTCTCCTGTACCGGGAGATAGGAGGAGTAATGAACTGTCCCTATCGGATAGAAATCCGATCTCCTTATCCCTGCGTTGCTCCGTAAAGAACATTTCTGCAAAGACACGCTCTGAAGGGTATCTAGGTCCTCAGCAATTGTTAGAGCTATAGTATTGACTCCGCCCAAGGTAGTAAACATGTTTACAACCCTAGGACATTTCCTAAACCGATCAAGGATCCGGTCTAGAGCTTGTGCGCTCTCTATCTCAAGCATCGTAACTGCAGTGAACAACTTCAATTTAGAAGTGTTTAGCAAAGCCGAGACTTTCATGACCCCGTGATCAACAAGGTTATTGACCCTTTTCCTAATACCCGCCCCAGTGTATCCGAGACTCTTGCCGATTTCCTGAAATGTCTTTCTTCCATCCTTTTGAAGCTCTGAGATTAGCTTATGACTGATATCATCTATGGTCAATGCTCCCAAGTGCATGCCACTTGGTCGAGGCGGATAGGAGATTGATACTGTAATAAACGGCTTGTTGTCAACAATCTCATAAGGTACTTCATCAGAGCAGAAGCCGGCCAGAGGCGATTCCTTTATGCGAAGTAGTTTTTGGTACTTTCCATCAGTCTCTCTTGTAGACAACATAATGACCCCGTCGTATAGGTGCTCGAGACTAGCTGTCATAGTTTCGTTTACCATCTTACGATTCATTGAGGATAAGGAACTGTGAACATGCGACGGGTAGAGCCGCAAGTCTTCCCTGGCAAAATCTATCCCAGCTTTAGCCACCCTGTAGGTTGTTTCAAACTTGTAGACCATCAGTTGAGCCGACAGAGAGTGCTCGATCGACCGAATCGTCTTGAATTTGCCACTGCCGAGGACACTTCGAAATATCCTTCCGGTGTCTCCGTAGAGTCGGAGAACTGAAGCTGGATCACTTGGCTTTTCTGTTCGTAAGATTGGCCCTGAACTGTCAGGGTCGTACGTGCCAGGAGTGCATAGATCAATCATGAGCAGGGAACCTGAGTCAAGGGCTTTTCGAACATTCACTCCCATGTTGGCAAAGGCTGCAATGAGATATTCAGAAGGTCTCTCGCATGATATGACGCAACAGAAATCTCCCTGTGACAATCCCTCATTCAGGTATGTTCCTAGGAAGGCAATCTCCCCTGTTCCTGGTTCGTATTCAAGTAAGTAGAAACTCCCTGAGTTCATTCCGCCGCCCAACAACTCATCTATCGCGCTTTCACCAAAACTCACTTGGTCATGCGGTTTCGATAGACTATCAGTCTTAGGGTGGGTTCCTGATGCCTGATGAGCTTTCATCGACTTCTTTTCCCCCTGCTGTCTCATCCTTCAAAATGAAGCCGAAGAAGATTCTCTTCGAAGTCACTTAATGTGTCATTCGGCCTTCTCATTATTCTCTTTCCTCCGTTCATTCTGAGCATACGCACTACAAAGCGAACATATGTTTGGGATGTTTACATGATCATCTGTGTACTTATGTTGAGAAGAGCAGCGGACATCGCTGCAACTAGCGTCTCATCAGTGTTCCTCGGCATGGCAAAGGCGACGATGAGACCGTCGCTTCTGACAACGGCGGAGCCCTCAATGTCACCTGCAGTCGCTTCAAGGTCCCTGAGTACTGTTTCAAATTCTTTTCTCATGTTCTTACTCATGTTGAGTTGATACCTCCATCATTTCCGATCGAGGAGTGAGACACACACCGAATTCGTACTCCTTGTTTTTAGCTTGGTTCAGATTCACTTATAAATATCACGTCTTTGTTGTGATATTCGCACTCATTTGGCATTCTTGCGACATTTTTTACAACGGTTTGATTACAGTAGTGTAATAGTGCGATATGACCTTGATCCATATGTAATTGTACACTTTCTGTTTGATTATCAAACCATTATCCGGTCGGCGCTTGTGTCAAGAGCACAGTCAAGAAGAGAACGTACAGTTCAAATCGTTTCTCTCTATGCAGGGATGTTTCTTGAGGCGCGCAATGCAATATATCGATCTGCCCTATCGCTAGAGGCTGCCTCTGTATGATCG
>JAUQYT010000023.1 GCA_030587605.1 Candidatus Njordarchaeum guaymasense | reverse complement strand
ATAGGATGGACAACTCCTGTGCCAATTGCCACTATAAACTGAAAATATGTGGGAAATGCCTGTAATGAGAATGGTCCTCACAAGTCAGCATAGAAATCTAGTTGTGGGCAGAGGGCTGGTTTGTTCGACTGGGGTAAGGGCCTATATATTACGGATAAACATAAATTGCTAAAACAATTAGTTATATATTCATCAATCTGTAGTTCTTTTTGGGTTCTTAGCATTAGCACGCGCGGCATGATTCAGCGAAGTTCTGAGGAGACCCTAGTTTCATGACGAAACTCGACGAAAAAGAGGGTAACGAGGGAGAAAAGCCCGATCCGAGGGTTAAGGAGGATAGGATTTGGGCTCTGATCAACGACTACACTTCTAATAAGGGTGAATGCAGGTATTACTCCCCCGATCTTACGTCTCGCTGCAGGCTTGATCCGATAACTTTTAGGGCTTGGGACTGCGAGGGGAGGGTCTTTGTTAATGGTTTCTGCTGTGAAGCTTTCCTTGAATCCATGGAGCACAGAGATATCTACATGCTGCAGTACTGGTTTGAAACCGTAAATGATGCTGCAATCTCAAAAAAGGTTAACGAATGGCTGGAAGCGATCAAAGACAACGCCTCAATAAAAGGAATCGTGATAGTGTTCCCTGATGCGGAGAAGTCGTCGCAAGCTAAGGACATTCTTAAGAAGAATAATCTCGGGCTAGGGAGAAGAGTCTGGGTCTTCAGCGACCCTGAGTGGGAGAGCGGCATGGTCGATATGTTAGTGGTTGGAGAACCCACGTAGTAAAGATCATCTATTGAGTGTCTTTGCCATTAAACCGTTACCCGTGAATATGGCCCTTAGAAAGTGTTCTTCAAAGTTTAAAAGAGTTCCTTGCGTTCTGGATTATCTCGGATACTGCCTATCCTGTTGAACGAACGTGTGTTGAATGATGTGGGATGCAAGAAGATAACATTATTCATGATGGGGACTATGCATTAATAGTCCTGGACGATAAGCGAAGGTGGATAGTGAAACTCGAGGCAGGCGGCGAACTCCACACGCACAAAGGCGTGGTGAAGTTCGATGACTTACTGGGGCGAGAGTATGGTATCGTTGTAGAGAGTCCGGAGCACAAGGAGTTCGCAGTCTTCAAGCCCATAATAACTGATACAGCTTTGCTCAGGATGAAGAGGCAAACCCAAATAGTCTACCCGAAGGATTCCGCTCTAATAATCGTAAACTGTGGAATTGGTCCAGGGAGCAGAGTTGTGGAAGCTGGTACGGGAAGCGGGTCGCTCACGGCTATGTTGGCCAATTCCGTGAGACCAACAGGACGTGTTTACAGCTACGAGGTGAGGGAAGAGTTCATCAGCACGGCGAAGAAGAACCTTGAGCGCGCTGGCGTCTCAAGCTGGGTTGAGATCAAGAACATGGATGTCACGAAAGGGATTCGGGAAAGGGACGTGGACGCCGTTGTTCTCGATTTGGCTACGCCTTGGCTTGTCATCCCATTTGCCTGTGAGGCATTGAAAGGTAGTGGGATTCTCTCATCCTACTCTCCAACGATAGAACAGACCCAAAAGGCAGTAAAGGCTCTGGAGGAGAACGCGTTTGGAGATATTCAGACGTTTGAGTGTCTAGTTAGGAAGATCCTTGTTAGAGAGGGAAAAACACGTCCTGAGACCTTCATGGTGGGTCACACTGGTTACATAACGTTTGCTCGCAAGTGTTTTCGTGAATCGAAAAAACACTAGTAACGAGAACTCTCTGAGTCCCTCCCCCCCGTACCGAGTGTTGCGCTTCTGACTGTCGCCTACCAGATCAATACGAGTACATGGCGTTTAACGAAGAATCTTGATGCTTTAAGTGCGTTCTTAGGCATTTTCGGACGATTTTGCGAAGCATATTTTCATTCTGGGCACATCTCGCTGAGCACGCGGAAGACTAAAAGCCTATAGGTATTGTTGGATGCATTAAGATGGGTCGCTGGGACAAGTCCCAACGACTCTTTCACTTTGAACTATACCCACACAGAAATTCAGATGCTATATTGCTTGTAAAACCCAACAAATAGCCAGAGAAAAGGGAGGTGAAAGAGTAGTGAAACTTGCAATAGATAAGGGTGATGCTCTCAGCGTCATCATCGCAATAGGCCTGTTGGTATTCGCTTTCGGTATACCCTTCACGGCTTTCAACCTGATTGGCGCCGTCGTCACCATGATCTTAGGAGCCATGGTGGCTGTCATAGGCGTTGCCTT
The DNA here is from genome assembly GCA_030587605.1 of Candidatus Njordarchaeum guaymasense. GTDB lineage: Archaea > Asgardarchaeota > Njordarchaeia > Njordarchaeales > Njordarchaeaceae > Njordarchaeum > Njordarchaeum guaymasense. Next base: position 4,107 of record JAUQYT010000023.1, on the reverse strand, counting down.
GCAGAGCGAAGAGTAGCCGAGTTCTGGTCTAGGGTCCCACAATCTAATGGGATAGGACTAGAAAATGCTGAGATTCGCGCTGCGGGATCGTTCAAGAATCAAGGGTTTGAGGAAACAGCTGAGGAATCGGCTGATTTCGTTTTTTCTTCGGCTGGGGAACCCGCCCTTTTTTGTTGCTTCTCTTGGAGAATTCAGCCAAGTAATGTTTTTCGACAGAACAGAAAGAACGGAAGATTGGCTGAGCTCCTCGATTTTTCTCGGAAAAAGTCAGAAAATTGGACGAGGTCTACAGAGATTGAGTCTCGTTTTTCGCTTGTCCATCACAGCTTGGTAGACACTTGAGTGAAGTGGCGTTCAGCTATGAATGGCTTGAATTCCTCGCCGGAACCCATATAGAACTTGCTGAAGAACTCAACCCAGTGCAGCCGCAAGGTCTGCAGGAACGAGAGCAATCCCTCAAACGGAACTATCACGACACTTCCAACTAAAACTCCAATGAAAGTAATATACGGGACAGGCGGAGCTTCCGGGATCTGAATACTGCTTACGCTTGAAGCGCTGGGGAACCAGTTTGGTAGCGTGAAAATCAGTGGCACTATCCCCGTTTCAACCAGTACAAATGCGATCGGTATGCCTATGACCAGACCAACCAGCAAACCTTTACGGAATCCAATCCGAAGTCTTGCCACCAATCCTATCGCAAACATCAGGAAAATACTGAATCCAATCACTGTTGAGAGTACTCCAGACTGGTCTTGCGGCACTAGGAAGAAACCCAACTCCAAGCACAGAACACTTATGACCGTGTGAATTATGTTCAGCGCAAATATCCGCGCGAAGGACACAGAGTTACTCAGAAGAGAAATCAGGTAGTCTAGAGTTTCACCAAATCCTTCCACCCCCCGGTGTCTTATCTCGTATACCACAAAAACAATAACAGGGGCGATCATGCCAAGAAGGAAGACCACGACTGGAGATAGGAATGGTAACGGAATTCTTACCCACAACACTTTCAGTACCAGAGATGGACCAGGCAGGAACCAGTTCATGAAGTATATCCCATCTTTGACATGGGTGCCGACACCGAATATTAGAAGCGCGGCGGACCAGTACGTAATCAACAGCATCAATGGCACGAAGATCGCTTCACCGAACTTGCGTTCCATGACCCTGTTAACCAGGTTCAAGATCAATCCGAATGATATTAGGAATACCCCAATCCATACTGAGAGTTCTATGAGGTAGATCTGCCCCAAGATGTTTTCCGGTGTGAACCAATATGCTGGGTTATGGTAGCCCCAGACTGATCCAAATAGTAGCCCAAATATGATTGACGCGAAACCACACGGTATAAGCATGTAACTTCCTTTGAGCAGGTAACCCATAGCCTCACCTGCACGGTACCTTGCCTTGTGCAGGATGTATCCTATGATGCCTGCAACAACAAGAATTGTGCCGTGGCCAATGTCTGCGAACATTATACCGAATATTATCGGGAATGTCAGGAGGAAGAACTTCGTTGGATCTATTTCGTTGTATGAGGGGGTTCCATAGGCTCTTACGAGATCCTCGTACGACCTTGAGATTCTCGGGTTACTCGACGCTGATGGGTATTCTTCAGGGGCGAAGTCTGGTTTTGTGAAACTTATGATAGCAGTGTCGCCTGTCGCTTTGCTGACGCTGTCTTTCAGTTCTCCCATGTGCTTCTCTGGAACCCAACCCCAGATCTCAACGGTGTTCGCCGTCTCGCGGAACAAGCGTTGAGCTTCTACTCTGTCCCTTTCAACCAGGAGGAGTTCCTCTGCAACGAGTAGTTCCTCGCCAAACTTCTTGCTTAGTTTCGCTACTTGCTCGTCAATCTCTTTATTCTGCTTGTCAAGGTCAGTGAGCTTCTTATGCGCGGAAACTGCAATTTGCTTAGTGGTTCCTTTAACACCTGATGCTACCCGAAACTCTTGGAAGCCAAATGAAGTGAGAACGCGCTCTAGGATCTCTCGCTTCTCGTTCAGTACGCCTACAATGACCACGCTCTCGGTCTTCCCTATGGAGATCTCGTTGAATATGTAGGCGTCATCCGTTGCTTCCTTGACATTCCATTCCAGTCTCCTTGCTCTAATGGACTTCACGATCCCTGCAACTGCATAGATATCGCGTCCAGCACCCAAGTAGGAAACGTCAATGCCCAGTGGCTCAAGAGTTTGAGCAACCTTCAGCAGACTTAGTTGCTCTTCACGCTCCTGCTGTACTCTAGCGAGTCTCGTGCGTAGCTCGTCTATCTTCTCTTCAACTTGGTCACATACCTTCTGGGCATAGTTCTTAACTTCAGTGACTGATTTGTCAGAAACCTTGACAGGTTCCCTGATCGTGGGAGCCACAGTTTTCTTGGTCTTTAGGAAATCATTTATTCTGGAAACCCTAGCAAGAAGCGACGAAGTCTCTTTTTCGTATTCTAGGACACGAGATTCAGAACCCTCCCTTTTCTCAACATCTATTAATTGCAGAAACCCTTTCTCGTGAATGGCTCTGACAACGTCTCTCTCGTTGTCCCTTGGACAGACTATCTTGGCAATGTACATTCTCGTTGGCTCAAACATGCTCTTGTTCTCTCCGGGCAAGCTATGCAAGGAGCTTCGTGACGCTACTCACAATCATCCCGATTGACCGTCAAAGCGTAATCATGTCGATAATAATAAAGATTTAAGCTTATTGCATAGTACTTTAACTAAGAATGGGTATCTCACCTGATCAGTTGACGCATGAATCCATTGAAAGACTTATAAAAGAGATCGGACAGATATTGAGCGTCGCTCAAAGAGATAAAGACAGAGAAGGGTGATAGCTACGCCGAACGCATTGGAAGCAATAAGGAATGTTGAGAATAGGGCTGAAGGCCTCATCAAGGATGCTACAAAGAAGGCCGAGTCAATTAAGAAGAAGGCAGTTGAAGAAGGAGAAACGGAGAAGAAGAAGCTAGTCGATGATGCACGAAAGAAGATGTCAGAATACAAGAAGAAGAAAGAGGAAGAAAGCAAGAAAGAAAGCACGGACGTACTTAACAAGGCGGAAAAGGAAGCCATCGAACTGAAAAGCAAAACTTCATCCCGCCTGTCAAATACCGTCGACGCCATAATAAAGATGATTATAGGTGACTAGAGCCCCCAGGTGAAGCAACTATGAGCAAAACAGAAACGACTGAAACGATAGAGAGCAAAATTGAAAAAATGGAAGTCGTAGGCGAAGCTGAGCGAATCAAGAAGATCGAGAAGAAAATCATCGAAGAGGCAGAGGAAAAAGTCAGATCCATTGTCAAGGAAGCGGAGAAGATCAGGAAAGAAGTCCTAGAACAGAAAAGGAAAGAAGGAGAGGGCGAAGCAGAGAAGATCATTCGAAGCAGAACGGAAGAAGCGGATTCACTGAAGAGACAGAAGATAGCTGAAGCGAGACTTAAGGCAAAACAGATGATCATAGCAGCCAGAGAGGATCTCATTAATGAAGCCATCGAGAAGAGTAAGGAAAAACTGCTCGAATTGACAGCGTCGAAACAGTATATCGGAATTCTCGGGAAACTAATAGAAGAAGGCGCAGTTGGCCTAAGTGGCGGGGAACTCCAGATAGTCCTCGCGGGGAAGGATCAGAAGATCAGCATTGACCTTGATAGTGTCTCGAAGCGTGTGGAAAAGGAGACAGGAAAGAAGACGTCTATTAGCGTCTCCCAAGGGAACGTGAGATCAATCGGCGGAGTGATCACGAGGAAGACCGACGGAAGCATAATGATTGATAACACATTTGAAGCGAGAATCGAAAGGGCACTCCGAGATATCAGAATGCAGGTCGCCAAGGTATTGTTTGAATAGTGGCATCAGTAGCCAGACCAATTCAAACTGTTTACACTTCTTTTATTGAGCGGCTTCCAAGCCATCAGATCTAAAATAGAAATAAGAAATAGGGTCAAATAAGAAAATGGAAATGATGTGTTCTATGCTATTTTCCCAAGCAGCATGAATCCTATTAGAAGCCCGTAGATTGCTATAGCCTCTATGAAGACTATGAAGATCATGGCTTTGCCAAAGACTTCAGGGCGCTCACTGATAGCGCCAACCGCGGCAG
>JAUQYT010000175.1 GCA_030587605.1 Candidatus Njordarchaeum guaymasense | reverse complement strand
GAGGAGATCCTCCGACGCCATCGTAGCACGGAGAAACCACTATCAATGTTCCCCCTTTCTTCGTTACCATCTCGCCAATGGTAGCCGCCTTTTCGGCGTAGAACAGGTTTGAATCGATGGGAGTAGCGCTGACTATGGCGATATCGGCCATCTTTCGAATCTTGACTCCGTATAGCTTTTTTATGATGGCGGCGCCTTTTTCGTGCGCTTTCATGAAGTCTCCGGCTACGAGCCTGACAACCTTCTTTTGCGAGTTCAGGACGGTGTTTACTATGAAGTTGAGACCAACCATCCTTGCGACTTCATTCATGTCCTGTCGCACAGGATTACTCTTCACATTGCCTAATCGACAGTGGTATGATCCTTCCATGCTGTGGTTCTGTTCTATCGTGTCTCGTCCACAGATTCCAGGTAGCACTATCTTGGCTCCTCCACTAAATCCGGAAATGTGGTTCGCTATTAGGTTCCCGATACCCATCTTGAAGTCGGACTCTACTACTAGTCGGTTTGCCCAGACCGGAGTACCAAAAGACGTAGTTCCCAAATAGGCGAGTTGCCCTTTGTTGTCACAATCGTGCTGAACCACCTCGAACCGGTCCATAACTTGCTCGCCAAGCTTTCGTAGAAGCTCCTCTTCGCCGCAGGCACGATGGGTTCCTCGAGCAATCACAAATGTGATGTCCTTCTTGGACACCCCGGCCCCATTCAACTCCTCTAGGATAGCTGAGACTATCTTGCTCGTTGGCGTGGGTCTAGCCCAGTCGTCCACCAGAATTGCAATCTTCTTGCCCGGTCCAACAAGCTTCGATAGCGGTCTTGAGCCAATAGGGTCCCTCAACCGCCTGGTAGTTTCAGCCTTAAGGTCACGGATCTCGCGAACCTTCTTGAGCGAACAGTGCTTCAATAGGTTCCTCTTAAGAATGTCAAACTCCGTTTCTTTTTGTCCATATGGGATCCTTATGCGCAAACGTCTGACCTCCCGGTGAGATTGATTGCAGGATTCACGCATCTTTCGAATGTGTATAAAATTGTTGCCCTGACTGCTGCCCCACTGAAGATCGTTCAACCATTTCACGCGTCAGGTTCGGACAAGCTCCTCAACCTATGCAACCGTTTTCTTCGAAAGACCAAGCTGGTCCAATACCCTCTTGATCTTGTACGTGCTTTCCTGCGACACTGGAACTAGAGGCAGTCTGACCGTTCCAGCCGGAAGACCTAACATCGACATAGCCATCTTCAAAGGAGCAGGATTGGTTTCCACAAAGAGCGCATCAAACAGCGGCAGCAGTTGATAGTGGAGCTGTCTTGCCTCCTGAAAGTGCCCTGACAGGGCTTCATCGACCAGTCTTGACATCTCTTCTGGAACAAGGTTGGACGCGACAGATATCACTCCTCTGCCACCAAGCGCGATGATAGGTAGGGTTATCGGATCATCTCCTGAAACTATTGAGATCTTCTCACCAACCATCTCTACCAATCTCATTATCTGACTAAAGTTTCCGCTTGATTCCTTGAGCCCAGCAATGTTCATGATTTCGCAGAGGCGTTGGACCGTCGAGACTTCGAGATTCGAAGCAGTTCTTCCAGGAATATTGTATAGGACTACGGGAAGACTTACTGACTGCGCAACAGCCTTGAAATGCTGGAACATGCCCTCTTGAGTTGGTTTATTGTAGTACGGAACTACTAGTAAGAGGCCATCGACACCAACATCAGCAAACTCCTTCGCAAGCCTCAGCGTGTCCGCAGTATTGTTTGTTCCGGCCCCAGCCAAGACGGGTACCTTTCCGTTGCTCGCGTCGACTACAGTCTTAACCACAACATGCTTTTCTTCATGTGAAAGGGTAGCGGACTCCCCGGTTGTTCCACAGGGAACAAGTCCATCTACTCCCCCCTTGAGCTGCAGTTCTACCAGTTGACGAAGCCCTTCTTTGTCTATCTGTCCGTCCTGTTTGAATGGTGTGATCAGCGCTGTGAAAGTTCCTCTGAGTTCCCACTTCATCCATACAACCTTCTGTTCAGTTATTCGATCTGGGCCCTGATACATGTAGAAAAGGGTTTCTCGGCGAGTTGCATCTCGCGGGCAATGTGTCCTCTTTTTCCCATTAAGCTTGGATCCAGAGTCATAACAATGCACATCTAGAAACGACCAAGCTTTCTGAGACTGTGCAAGCAGATGCGACTCTTTCGATTCGTACTAGGAGGTAGGTGTGCGAACTATCTCATATTCATGATCGCGAAGTGGTGGAGGCCTCGGCGCATATTCTCTTCTTCGTGGACTTGCACCGAGAACAGGTTAGTCAGAGATAGTGATGCAACGCCCCTGCAGATTCTGCTATTCAGCCTTGACCCTACGGGCAATTGAGTCCGTTCCTGAGTTTTCGACCTCGAAGTATGAGTAAGGCCGCTACAATTGAGAAGCCCAAGACCGTGGCAGGCGTCGTGAATTCTGGAACTATCGCATCAATCTTTGACTGAAGAAGTTCCTTCTCCGCTGGTCCTTCATGCTTGCTCTGGATGTAGCCCTGTTGGTCTATCAGGATTATTGTTGGAATCGCAACAATCCCATATTTGTTTGCCACGCCTGCAGTGTCTGAAGCGATTATCCATGTCATTCCATAGGCCTCTGCAAAAATCTTCAACACAGGCTCCGTATCGTGTATGGGGTCGATGCTGATTGACATCATAACAAGAGTATCGTTTGGGTAGAGTTTCCTCAATGCTCTGAGATTGGGTACCTCGTCTATACATGGGGGGCACCACGTGGCGAAGAAGTCTATTAGGACGACTTTTCCCTTGAAATCTGATAGTGAGAATCTAACTCCATTGATATCATTCAGTGTAAAGTCTGCTCCCTTCTGCTGTCCGTATGATGCGTTTACACCAAGTAATGTCATGACAACAAGCGTAAGTAGGACACTTACGAGCGCTGACCGTTGCATGGCTTC
>JAUQYT010000343.1 GCA_030587605.1 Candidatus Njordarchaeum guaymasense | reverse complement strand
CAGTTGCGCCTGGCAAGAGATTTCCAACGTTCCACGTCAAGAATATCTTTCGCGACATTCCTCTAGTCGTGTATGTGACTACTCCATGGGTGATGCTGTATGGAAACGGTTTGTCAATCTCAAGCTCCGCACCAAATCTGTCAGTAATCACGACGTTTGTCATGGTGTATGGGAATGGGTTTGTTACCGTAAACACCATAGTCCACTGGACATTCGTCTTCTCTTTTATCGTCAAGGCTCCACCCCACAGTTGAGTCCAATAGGCTTTTACTCCACTTGCGATCACGCCTGGTTTCAAATGAAGCCCAAAGTGGACCCACTGGCAGGGTTTAACTGGCGGGCCTATCCATATGACCTCTGTGCCTCCAGGTATTGCTGTTATCTGAGGCGGTGCTCCCCAGCCTGGGAACCAGCCAATAATGTCTGAAGGTTGTATCCCATATAGTTCCAATTCGAAGTTGTCAACGGGTTCGTGGTAATCATTGTGTACGTCGAAGTTACTTAGTTGCCCAACGATCACTTGAGGACTCTTTCTTTCAAGTATTGCCTCATTGACGAAGTGGCACTCAATGATATCCGGAGTAGACTGCCAAGCTGCTGTGTATCGTACAAGAACGGCCGTGGTGAATTCATCAGTGTAGATATTATACTCGGCTACTTCGCCAGGGGGAAGTATGTAGGGTCTTTCCTTGTCTATTCTTATCCAAGGTAATTGTTCCGTTCCGCTCCATGTTAGAAGCTCCAACGGGATGGCTTCCATGGGCTCTTGAAGAACAGCATAGTCGCGAACTAAGGCTACACCCTCGGGCCACTCTGGTGGGTCAGAGACAATTATGTCCGTCACTCCGCCTATGAATTGGCGCCAGAACTGCACTGGTGCTGGAATCACTTTTACTTTTTTGGGTATGCCAACGCTTTTATGCAATTGTTCAAATGCGTAGATAACGAAGTCTGCCGTGGCTTCTTTCTGCTCGATCATGTTGCCGAGTTCATCATACCATGTTCCAACGACTCTGTTGGTAACCGTGCGGTCTTCCCAGTATGCTTCAGTAACTTTGACATCAAATTCAAGAGTGTAGGTTCCTTGAGCTGTAATTGTATAGGTAATTACATCATTTTTGGCTGTCGGTGTGGCTGAAACGCTATTAACCTTGAATGTTCCAGATATGTAGTTGAATTCTGGTGGAAGCGTGTCAACTATCTTGACTCTCTGGCCTTCTCCAACGTGGACGCTTATTGTGACATGAACCACCGTGCCTAAGCCTCCTTCTTCAGGAACCAATCGTTTGTTAAATTCTGGGGGCGGAGCAAATCTTTCTAATGTCAAGACAGCCCAAGCTGTAGACAACATAGCGTCTTGCCAGTAGTCATGTGCACCAGAGCTTCGTGGCCACCCACCGCTGGGCAATTGCTGTGCAACTATGACGCTTGCAAAGTCTTCAGGAGGAACTGTTGGAGGTTCTTGGTTGTACCAGTCCTCGTCGATTCCGTCACCGTCAGTGTCCAGTTTGTCAATTCCCATGTATGTCAGCCCTTTTTCTATCAAGAACTTTGCTTGGTAGTTGGCAATTGGCAGTGAGTATCCCCATCCTGGGTCCGTGTTGGGGTCTCGCCAATGTCTTTCCAAATAGTCTACAGCCGCTTGCACTCTTGGCGTGCTCGGCGAGTCTCCATAGAACGCCATTTCGAAAATCAGATTTCCTGTCTTGAGTACATTGCACCAAGGATTCCATGTCCAATCTGGGTTGTACCAAGAACCACCATCGTTAGTGTCGCCATTAACTGGGTCTTGTATGGTTGTGATCCAAACGTTCAGTTCATCCTTGACCCACTGTGGCACCGTGCAACTAAATGGTAGGTCTTCTGCGAATGCCAGCCCTAAATATGCGTATCCTGCATTAGAGTTGTCCGTCCAATAACTTTCATTGTTAAGAGCATAATAACCATAGCCACCCCTCGCATTTCCCGAATCTCCTTGGGCGAAAGCTAACCAGTCGACAACGTCTTGAGCTATCTGCCTGTACGTGCGTGAACCCAACGTCCCAATCACGGCTGATCTATCATCTGGATGACCACTTAATGCAACAGCTGTCAACACGATACCTGTATGGTACGTATACCCCCCACTCCAAGCTATTCCCATTCCATTGCCATTGGTGTCAGGATCGCCATGCGTTTGGAGACCTATCGGGAGTGCTTGTGCATAACTCAGAAGGTAGTTAAAACCTGCAATGACATTGTTAGCGTATTCATAATATGTGGGGCTTGAAGTGTCGTTGTCGAATGGATCCAAGTTCAGCTCATGTGCTCTTGCTAGGAATTTGAGCAATACGAGACCTGTTTTCGCTATCTCATGCCCTTCAAATCCCCAGCTTCCATCTAGATTTTGTACACTTGCTAAATATGCAACTGCAGCTGTTGCCGATGCCTCGATCTGTGCCGGGGTTGCTCCTCTGACATGAGTTGCAAACATAGGAAGCATTGCTAATAACATAAATGCCATTAGAAGCATTGACAGTGCTTTCTTACCGCTTTCTTTTTTCATGATATTCTCTCCTTTCTCCTTAAATTTGGGTATTTAATTTATGCAAGCGCCCCTCACTCGGCGCTGCAGAAAGGCATACTCTCAACTAGCCCTTCTTGGCTTCCCCTATAGAGGGCGATTATGTTTTAAAACTTCTGGAAACATCTTCTATAAAATAATTCTTATTAGAATTATAACAATGAACGATTCAGTTCAGGTTTGGAATGCCTTCAGAAAAAGAGAAAAACAAACTACAACCCGAATACTAAACAAAAGGGTTAACGCATACGAAAAGGTTTCTAGGACAACTATTGACGATATTCTCCGCAAAACCCTTTTTTGTGCAAGCTCTCTTCTAGTTTTTTATGGTCTGCGAAAACGCACGCGTCTCTTTGCACGCTGTCTTGCAGCCAATTGTTGAGGTCTAAGCAGTGAGACAAGCAAAGAGGCGAGGAACAATTTTGTGTGATCCTTCTCCCCGAGAAGCTCATGAATGTTCTGGAATACTGCTTTATCAGGCGCATTCTGGGATGCGTCTATACCATTGATCCATGCTTCTATTGCAAAAAGGTATTTCTCGACAGTTTCTGCTCGTTCTAATCCATCTACTCCTTTTGGTGGCATGTCTTTACGCCACTTCTCGGAACCGATGCTTGAAATGTGAATGTCAAATCTTCTGAAAGCTTTGTGATGGCAGATTTCAATCCATCCTCTCCTACCATCCAGCCTCATCCACTCAAGCAACTCAGAATTGGAGTCCAGTTTTGAAATTTCGTTCTCAAGCCTTTGAACTGCTGCTTCGTATGCTTTCATTTGAGGGAATCCTCCTAGCCAAAATTCAAG
>JAUQYT010000285.1 GCA_030587605.1 Candidatus Njordarchaeum guaymasense | reverse complement strand
CTACTCCTGTAAATGCTACTAGGACTGAGAGAGCAACACCTATCATCGGGATGTTTGTTGCAATTGCTGCCATCGGATTAAGCTGGTTTCCAGCTAGTGCTTGCCAAGGCACCATTCCCATGGCTAAGGTTGAGAGCCCCAAAGCAAACACTATAACTGAGACTATCGAGAGTTTGCTCGCTCGGGGCAACCACTTATGGGGCTTCTTGGTTTCCTCTGCAGCTTGTGCAATCGATTCTATACCGATGAAACTGCACATAGCGAGGGTCACGCCATAGACAAAGTTCTCAGTTTTGACATCCACCCCAAGGAAATATGATAGGTGACTGTACTGAACGTCTGCGCCTGGCGAACTTACCTGACTTACGAACATCGAGGTATTAAAGGAGAGCAGAAAGCCCAGTACCAATACGATCGACTCGGTGATCAACGTTAGCGACACTAGAACCACGTTTAAAGCTGATGATTCTCTTATCCCAACGATATTAATGACGAGAAGAAACACGACCAATGAGAAGGCAACAAGTCCTACGTACGGGATACTAAATTGGAACCCTAAGAATGAAATGGGTACATACAGTGATCCCAGCCAGGGAAGAAAAAACGAAAGGTACCCAGCCGTGGCTAGCGAAAAAAGCGATATGTCGATTGTGTAGTCCAGCATTACCGCCCATCCAGCAACAAAGCCAATCAAGTCATTTGAGGCTTTCATAGCATAAACGTGAGCGCCACCGGAGTACGGGTACGTGGAGGCTAGTTCCGAGTAAGCCATTGCCGTACAGATGTATGTTATCGAGGCTATGGCGAATGCTATAGGAGCAGCGCCGGCAGCGTACAATGCGACCAGTCCGAGGGCCACGTAGATGTCGGCTCCAACATCAGCGTAACCCATGGAGAAGGAACCGAACCAGCCAACCTCACGCCTCAGGGTTTGCTCTTCCTCATCACTTCTAGACAATTTGAATCACCCTCGGTTCTATAGCCGCATAGTGTGGATTGCCCGTTTCCCCTGACAAGCAACCACTACATTGGCATAAAACTTGAAAGTAAAAGTCAGCAGTTTATCATAAAGGGAATCCCCGAGAATAAACAATGGTTTGCAGAAAAGTGTTAATCCCCTTTAAATCTTATGGTGGTACTCACGGGAAAGTGATCTCAACTAGGAGAAAACACATGTCATTTGGGTAAGATTTCCATTCACCATCTTTGTTGAGAACCCAGCTTCCCCCTCCATAGTAGAGGTCGACCTTTGACGCAGCCCAGTAATATGCGTAGCCGATGTGGTAGTCTTCATTGTCCCCTAGGTTCTTACGGTATAGGAAGATGAAGTATTCTCCTTCGTTGAAACCAAGTGGACTTGACGTATTGAATTGAAGCCGGACAGCAAGACTGCTGTTTGTCTCAATTAAGCCTTGAGGATATGGACTTACTGCCGATATGTTTTGTGGACTGATAGCCTGATTGGCGATAGGATTTTCGATATTAGGCGTTCCGTCCGCTGAAGCGTTCGTGAGAAAGACTGTGACATTATCAACTGTTGCTGGGAATGAAGAATTGGGAGGGATATCTCTCGCCAACCATACATAGATCACGAGAGCTATCACCCTCGACATTGGAGAAGGTTTCTGGACTTGGAACGATTGCGCTATCCAGTATGACTGGTTACCAGCTTTAGAATCATTTCTATAAAAGATCATTGAGCCAACTACATCCCAGTAAGGGTTCCCCCCAACCCCAATAACAGCGGGAGTGGACGTAGGACCTGGCCTCGTTTCACTGGCAGTAGTGATCTCACTTAGGGCTAAGCAAGCGACGAGTATGACTGACATAGTCGCAACTGAGATGACTCGTTTGGCGCTGTGACTCTTTCTTTTGACTTCCCCAAGTCTATTCATTGAATTGATCCTCCGGTTTCCTTCTTCTCAGACTATGCTTCTCTTCATCATCACTGCGGCTATAATGAATAGGATAACTGTGGCTCCGAGAAGGACCATTATATCATTCAGTATGAATTCTATTCCCTGCCCCAAGTTAACGACACGCCTGAATGCATCATTCGCATAGGTGTATGGTATTACATCGACTAGTCCCCTTGCGTACTCAGGCATGGCTTCTGGCGGTCTCAAGACACCTGTAAGGAAGATTAATGGTATCATGATGGCTATCTGAGCTATTACCACGCTTCTTGTGCTCTTCGCTCTCGAAGAGATTGCAAACCCAAGGGCAACCGTTGTCGTATCAATAAGGAGGGCTATGAGGAACACGAGTAGCAAGCTTCCCGCTATCGTCAAGTTCAGATAGTAGACCAAGAACAACAGGAGAAGAGACATCCTCACTACGGTCAGTATTAGGCTTGCAATAGTTTTTCCCATGAATATGCTGAATCTACTGACCGGAGTTAGGAGGAGACGGCTGAAGGTTCCTCTTTCTCGTTCCCTAGCCATCGAACCTGCCGCGTCGTCAAAGCACCCGAAAATTAATGCAATCCCCATCACTGGCGCTGCTATCGTTGAACGGAATGTAAGATCTCTTCCACTTAGCTTGTCCTCGATTAGCTTGACACTTGGCTTGTACTCGAGTCCAACAGCTTTCATGAAGATCTGGGTTGCGTTCGCAACCTCCGATGCAACCATTCCCGCCATGAACGACTTTGAATCATCCTCGATTACAGTAATGCTTATGTTTGTTGGATAGGGGCGGCGTGTTAGGTTGGCCGCGAATCCATGAGGTATTATTATTGCAGCCGAGTATATTCCCCATTCCACATCGGATCTTGCTTTATCAGCATCGCTCTGAAGCGTTAAGATGAATGAGGTTGAGTTCCCCAAGATCGTTACGAAGTCATGCGACAGTGTAGTATTATCAAAGTCACATGCCGTGACATGAATCGAAACATCCGTAGCTGCTAGTGAGGAAGAAGCTGGTATTGTAACTCCAAACGCCAACAGGATCGCTACAGGTATTAGAAACGTAAGCGTCAGACTGGCCTTGTCACGCCAGAGCTGGCGGATTTCCTTTCTGCCAACCAGCGATATGTCGTAGAGTGTGCCTGCGATTCTGCGGCGACCCAAACCTTCAACACCTACTCATCTAACATGAAGCCAGTTGGTTCTCGTCTCCTAATTGAGATTCATGAGACTTCTCTCTTACTCTACCTTGATCTTATCCATTGCCTCGATGATCTCCTTGCGGAGACGTTCTACTTCCTGTTCGATTTTTCCTGATTCCTTTGCTGAAGCGTCAGCGATAAGTTTGAGGAATGCCTCTTCGAGTGAAGGCTCCTTTTTTCCTATGTCGACTATTTTAATCTTGTTATTGCTCAGGTATTCAATTATGCGGGCTAGTGACGCTTCATGGTTGTGCACTGTTACGTTCAGCGTTCTCTCGTTTGATCCAACGGCTATCACTCCATCAAGGTTCTTTATGTAATCTAAGCATTCTCTAGCTGGTTGCCTATCTAGAGTCATCTCTATTGTGACAGAAACGGATGCTACACTTTTGACTTCTTTGGGGGTTCCAAGTGCCAGGATCCGTCCGCCGTATATGATTCCGATTCTATCGCATAGCTTTTCGGGCTCGTCCAGGGAATGGGTTGTCCATATTACGGTGATTCCTTGCTCACGTAGCCGGCGAGTCAAGTCTCTTACTGAGACGGCTGTCTGAGGGTCAAGCCCACTCGTAACCTCATCAAGATACAGAAGCTTGGGACTGTTAATCAGAGATGATACTATCAGGGTCTTCTTTCTCATACCGGTAGAGAACGTGGACACAAGGTCATCAGCCCTGTCTGTGAGTCCAACGAAAGCAAGGAGATCGTCAATCTTCTTTGTCAATATATTTCTGGGGACCCCGAAGAGTTTCCCAAATAGGATCAGGTTCTCTCTAGCTGTTAGGTCACCGTAAAGGTCTACTCCTTCAGAGACGACACCTATGTTACGTCTCACCTCTGCAGGCTGTTTTCGAATGTCATAGCCCACAACCCTAGCTGTCCCCTCTGTCGGCTCAAGTAAGGTGCAAAGCATCCGGATGGTTGTGGTTTTGCCCGCACCATTCGGTCCGAGGAGTCCAAATATTTCTCCCTTCTTGATCTCTAGGTTAATGTGGTCAACTGCAACCAAATCCCCGAACTTCTTTGTAAGGTTCTCTACGGAAACAGCGGCTTCAGACAGGGCGTTCTACCTCCCCGTTGCTTTTAGAACTTCAAGATTGTTGACCAATACCTTTGATAGGACTTCGACACACAACTTGTTGTTTAGTAGTTCAGCAGTTTAATAAAGGTTAAGGACAAGAAAATCAAGATAAACAGTCTTTGTAATCAAACGTGTCCTTCAATAATAACAATCAAATGAACTCAATTCTTGATCGACCACGGGAAGTCAAGAGGATCTTACGTAAATGATTCAAAGCCAAGCGAAGTGAGTATATGCTTCCAGTCCACGTTAGTCGAGGTAATCTGAACTGCGAGATTGATCTTCTTTTTATCTCCTGGTTTTATGCGTCCTGCAACTGATTCGATCTTGCTTATGGTTGCGTACGTGTCATCAGCAACTAGTATCACAGGAACACCTTTCTCTTTTGCCTTTGAGATTACGTGAACATCTGGGTAAATGTTTCCTGTTAGCACTAGAAGTGATGTGTCTGTCTCAAGTGCGAGTATTGCTATGTCGGATCTGTCTCCGCCTGTTACAACGACTTTGTCGTCCACACTCCTCAGGAATCTTAGCGCCGAACTGGGCGTCATAGCCCCCACCAAGATGTTTCTTACCACTCTGTCAAAGTTCTCTTCGCCAGCGAGTACTTCTCCTTGGAGCGTTGCTTGAATGTCCGCTACTGAGGGTGCGGTGAGGCCAATCTCCTCAGGTATTATGCCGAGAATCCTAATACCCTTGGACTCCAAAACGGGCTTGATTACTCCCTCTACGCGCGCTATCGTTGTCTTGGGGACATTGTTAATGACACAGCCAATCAGCTCCACACCATTTAGGTCAGTCACCATTTTCTCGATGAGGATCTTATCAGCTACAGTGTCTTCGCCTCCCTTACCAACAATAACCATTTTGGCGTCGAATCTTTTGGCAAGGCTTGTCGGGTCGAGGCCGAATGCTAATCCGTCTCGGAATCTTCTGCACCCCTCAATTATTACTATGTCTGCGTCCTTGGAGACTTCGCTGTAGGATTTATCCATTTTCTTCAGCAGGGCCTTCTGATGCTCAGGAGAGACCTTGTCAAGGTAGTGGCGTTCCAGAAAGCCTGTTACGATTGTGGTCACAGGATGAGGTAGATCGAGAGATTCGATCATTAGCTCAGCGTCATCGTCATAGGGACAACCCGCTCTTATTGTGCCGATTGCAGGAGCTATTGGTTTGAAGTATGAGACTTTCATCCCTAGTTCTTTGAATTTCACAGCTAGGCCCAGGCAAATAGCGGTTTTTCCGCTGAATTCATTAGCCGAAACTATGTAGAGAGATTTGGCCATTGCCAACACGCTTCCGTTTCAGCCGCTCAGGACACTTACTTTATCACATATAGGATTGATCTTTCTTTTACGTTTTAGGTTGATCTTCCGCCTACTACCAGTTTCACGTCGAGGGCTACGCATCCCTCTCCGGCTGGGTACGCGAACACGGGGTTTACATCGGCTTCAGTTATCTCTGGAAAATCTGTTACGAGTTGGGAGAGTCTAAGTAGCATGTTCTGGATCGACTCAACGTCATAGGGTTTCACTCCTCTAACTCCTCTGAGTATGGTGAAGGCTTTTGTCTCACTTATCATCTCTCCAACTACTCTCTCTGAGAGGGGCGCCAGTCTAAATGAAACGTCTTTCAAGAAGTTTGCAAAGATCCCACCCAGCCCAAACATGATCAAGGAACCGAACACTAGATCCCTGGTGGACCCCATTATTAGTTCGAAGCCCGGTCTAACCATCTTCTGCAGGTCGCAACCGTATATTCTAGCCCCAGGGAATCTTGATGAGACGAGATCAATTATGTTTGTGAATGCCTCCTCAACTTGTGTCGCAGAACTCAGATTCAGCTTGACTCCACCCACATCGGTCTTGTGCAGAATTTGAGGCGAGGAGATTTTAAGCGCTACGGGGTAACCCATCTGCTCAGCTAATTCAGCGGCTTGTCTGCTTGTGGTTACGAGTCTTGTTGGGGGCACATTCATTCCGTAGGCCTCCGCCACTGCCATAGCCTCTGAGCCAAGTAAGGTGGCTCTACCATCTTTTCGAGCTTCCTCAATGATCATTGTTACTTTGTCTTTGTCTACCGTGAACTCTGGGATCTTCTCATCAGACGGAAGGCTCAAGATTCTAGCATACCTTGTCATCCCAAGAATTGTCTGTACACCATCTTCTGGAAATGTGAAACAAGGTAGTCCCGCTGCCATCAAGTGGTCGTGAGCCTTCAGCATTGTATCCCCGCCCATAAGCGCACTGAGGACAGGTTTGTCTATGCCTTCTTTCTTAATCGATATCAGTAACTCAGCCAACTTCTCCGGGGGTAGAACGGCAACGGGGGACAAGAGTGCGAGTATGCCATCAACGTTCGGATCGCTTAGAACGGTTCTAAGTGCAAAAGAGTAACGATTGATGTCCGCATCACCAACAACGTCGACCGGGTTATTGACGGCCGCCTCGGGGGATAAGTTCTCACGCAACTTCGTAATCGTTACTGGAGAGAGCGACGCCATTTTCAGCCCATGTGTCTCAACTGCGTCAGCGGTTAACACGCCTGGTCCACCAGCGTTTGTGACCACAGCCAACCGGTCTCCCTTCGGAACCGGTTGTGAGGACAACGCAATGGCAAGATCGAATAGCTCGCTAAGCGAGTGAGCGCGTAGAATACCCATTTGTCTGAAGGAAGTTTCAACTGCGACATCACTCCCAGCGAGAGCACCTGTATGCGACGAAGCTGCTCGTGCACCCGCTTCTGAAACTCCCGACTTGAGTACGACTACTGGTTTCTTTCTCGTGACTCTTCGGGCAACGTCGATGAATCTTGGCCCGTTTACAACCGATTCAATATAGATGACTACGACTCTGGTCTCTGGGTCTGCAGACATGATTTCGAGCATGTCGGATTCTGTTAGGTCAGCCTTGTTGCCTACACTGATAAATTTTGAGAATCCTATACCAGCTTGACGAGACCAGTCAAGTATAGAAGTGCATAATGCGCCTGACTGTGAAGCTAGACCGATAGTCCCTTTTAGAGCCATATTGGGGGCGAAGGTTGCGTTAATTGGCGTCCAAGTGTCAATGTATCCAACTACGTTTGGTCCAAGCATTCGCATATTATATTTTCTACAAATCTCGACACATTGCTTCTCGAGCTGAGCCCCTTCGTACCCAACTTCTTTGAAGCCTGCCGAAATCACGACGACACTACTTACGCCCTTCTCTCCGCACTCGGCCAGAGAATCTGGAACAAATTTGGCGGGTATGTTTATTACGGCTTGGTCAACTTCCTCATTTATGTCAGATATCGTTGCATAACTCTTTAGACCCAAGATTTCCGAGGTGTTTGGGTTTATCGGAAAAATCTTTCCTCTGTAACCGCTTTCAAGTATGTTTCGAAGAACAACGTTGCCTATCTTGTCAGGGCTCCTGGAAGCACCGACGACAGCTACCGTGGAGGGGCTGAAGATTTTCTCCGGAATGCTCATCGACAAGTTTTCCCTCGCATATAACTATTGAAACCGTTACAACCCCGATGCCAGGAAAGAATAGTTCATTGATGTGACTCCACGCCCGCGGATTTGTCTCCAAACAAGGGGCGCCGCAATGAAAGCAATTGTTGAGTTTTATTCGTCCCAACCTCGTCTCGATAGACCAAACACTCGTCTTCTCGTCAGGCTTAGGATAGATTAAGGTCTTGATTATTTTAACCTTACGAGTAATAGGCGTCTGACTCGATGATAAAAAGGTTTAATAGAACTCCCGCTAATTCTCCCGTACGGAGGACTCGCATTGACTCTCGTTAGACTAAAGCTAAGAATGTACCTTGCCGTACTTGTATCTGCCATAGTGTTTTTCCTTTTCGTGTGGGGTATCACTTATCTCCTACAGTCCTATTTACCAAGTGCGCAGATAGTCAGCATTTCTCATGTTCCTCTCATAGGACTAGTACCAATAATCGGCCCAGTTTTAGACGCTGCGTTAGTGATCTTCATTAACGCCGTTATGGGACCACTCTTGATCCCATTCATTTTGACAATCATCTTCGTGTTGATCCAGTACCTGATAGGTCCGAGCGTTGTTGGAAGAGCCATGAGACTCAGATACCTGAAACCTGGAGAGAAGCCATGGCTGGAGAAAACGGTTCAGGAATTGGCTGAGGAGGGGCACGTGCCTACTCCCAAGATTGCTATATGTCCTATGAAGGAACCGAATGCATTCACCTATGGGAGAACGTCGAAGGGAGCTACATTAGCAGTAACGGACGGCTTACTGAACACGCTCAACGAACAAGAGGTACGCGGAGTAATAGGACATGAGCTTGGACACATTAAACATAAAGACTACATCACGCTAACCGTGTTAAGTGTTCTACCGCTCCTTGCGTTCCTGGTAGCTAGGGTGGCATTCACCTCAGCCTACTTTTCAGGGGGGTCTTCGGGCGGACGACGTGGCAGCTCGCAGAACGCAGGAACGCTATTGGTAATCGCTGGGATTCTCTCACTCCTTGTCTACCTCATTTTCATGATGATAGTGAGAGCTGTAAGTAGAACGCGCGAGTTTTACGCTGATGCTTACTCGGCCCGAACGACAGAGGATCCCAAGAGTCTGCAAAGTAGCTTGGTTAAGATCTCGACGAAGTTGAGTCAAAGCGTGGGAGAGTCTCCAGGTTTGCGAGCCTTCTTCATAGCGGATCCTGTCAGTGCTCAGAAGGATGTCGAGAGACTCAGAGAGCGAGGGCTACTGACCGATAGGGACATATCTAGAGCTATAGAGACTGGAAGGAAGAAGGACAGTTTCCTAAGCTTGAATACGCTTTTCTCGACACACCCGCCAGTCTACAAGAGACTCGTAAACTTGGCTAAGATAGATAAGGACATGCGAAGAACCCGACCAAAGTAATCAAGGAGTTTCAAGTGGGTGATAATTTCTTCCAATTTCTAACGCATATACGAGTTAAGCCGGTTTTCCCTTTCTAATTCCGCAAGCCAGTTGACTGAACCAACAATATAGGATTTGCCCCCAGATCTTATGATCTCTAATGCTTTCTCAAGAGTCTCATTTGGCGTCAGGTTTGTTGTGTCGATCTCGAAGACTCTTTCTTTCCCGTATTTCCGTAGAGCATTGAATGAGCAGACGCCTAATATTTCGGCTTCGAGGTTCTCCTTTATTTTATGGTCTGACCAGCCGCGTTCACTGAGTCTCTCTCTGAGTCTGTCTGGATGAGTTCTCAGAACTATTACCTTGTCAACTGGTCTCGGGTTGACTATCTCCGCGTAGTGACTGGATATGACAATTCTGCCCTTATTTGTGGCTATCTCTTCTTCTATGCGTTTCGCCAACTTTGGCTCATCGATGATTTTAGTGTTCCTTTCGGTATCTACTTCCAGGTAAATGTGTTCGCCTTCTGCCAGTTTCCCCATGTCCAAGAAGTTGTATGACATACGTGTAGCTAGTTCCTTAGCAATCGTGGTCTTCCCTGTTCCAGGGGTTCCCGATATTAGTATCGCGCCCAAATACTTGGACCTCTCTAAAGCCCATTTGTCGGCTCTTAAGTCACTATTCCGGTCTTATTGAGAAGCACGCTTCGGCGGCTAAGCCGCGGAGAAATACGCACTTCAAATCAAGGATGATAAAGAGGGAGCTAATCTACAGTTTGACTCCCGCTTCAGAGATCTTTTGCGCTATGTAGTCAGTGTACTTTTTCTTGAGAGCCTTCAGCGATACTCCAAATGCCTTGAATGATTCAAGTTCTCCCTTCTTTTTCCTTTCTATGATTGCCTCGTTTTCCTTTCGGAGAAATTCATCCTGACCTATTGCTGGAACATCACGATTCTGGATCGCGCATTTGAGGTCTTGTTCATCCAAGTCTTCAAGGGCGTGAGTTATCCCTTTGAGCAGGCCGTTAGGTGCGAAGAAATCTGATGTATGCAACCCGATCAGTTTGGCCTCTGGGGTTGCAAGCCCTCGAATATTAGATAGCTCTATACTGTTGTTCTTTATCGTGGAGAAGATGCGGAGACTCCACGGCGACAAGTCTACTAGGACAAGGACTGGGATATGTTCGTCGGCTAAGCGTCTGATCCATCCCCGCATATTCCTACCGGGCTGTCCGAATAATGCGCCGACGCCGATCTTCAGAGACTCGGGTAATCTGAGTTCAATCAGGTTCCGTGCAAATGCCTCTTTCTCGACGAATACTGCCGCCTTTATGTTGATATCGTTAATGGCAATATCGAAGGGTCGGCTACTTATGAAGTAGCCCCACTCTCCAACTTCGGAGCATCGAACTCGTTTGCCACTTGAGTC
>JAUQYT010000281.1 GCA_030587605.1 Candidatus Njordarchaeum guaymasense | reverse complement strand
ACTATTTCAGCTGTGACTCGCTCGACGTTTTTGACAGTTTCCATAACGTTGCCGTGGGTGACCAACAAGTCGCCTACGTCGCATATTTTCAAGTGCTCTATGTCCTCTAGTGTCCGGAGGGAGAATGTTTCAATGTTGCATGAGGCTTCTCTTATCGCTGATGGCCCAAACCTAGATCCAGGCTTGTACGAGCTTGTGCCATCGAACGGCACACCGAGAACTACGAAATGAGATTCCTCAAACGTCGAGACGTAGCCTGAAAAGGGATTTGGCGGCGTTGTGAGTAACTTTGTGGTTTCCACGATTGTCAACCTCTCAATTCTCAGCGGATTGAAGCGCAGCAACGCTTTACAGGATGCTGCGCTAAGATCTGGTGGTCATTTTTCCTTTTCAATTACTTCAGTCTGCTACTCCTGTTGGATTGATTTCAGTTCTTCTTTGTCCCACGTGAACTTGAGGCTACGTCTCTTGGCTATTATGTCTCCGCATTTCTGAATAAGGGCAGTGACGAGTATTGGTAGCGCTACAGTTGCATCTATGTAGGCCGTAGCTATTTTGGCGTCTTTCGTTATCTTGCCCCAGGATTGGGCTTCCTCGAATGTGCAGCCTGATAGTCCTCCCCACTTTGGGTCATCGGTGGTTATCTGTATTGCGTACTTGTGACCTGTAGTCTCAAACCCCATGACTTCGAGCATCACTTCGGTTTGCT
Source organism: Candidatus Njordarchaeum guaymasense (assembly GCA_030587605.1). Taxonomy (GTDB): domain Archaea; phylum Asgardarchaeota; class Njordarchaeia; order Njordarchaeales; family Njordarchaeaceae; genus Njordarchaeum; species Njordarchaeum guaymasense. The sequence goes on along the minus strand of JAUQYT010000281.1, from coordinate 78,034 downwards.
GTATGTAGTTCTTGGGCGTGCCGCCGCCAACGTAGACAACCCCGGTTGATTTAGACTTCAACTTGATTTGTGCGATTTCCCAGTTGTCTCTTATTGGGTCTATCGTGATGGGTTTGCGGTTCGCTTTCGTGGTTTCGTAGTAGTGTTTCGTGAGCGCTATTCCGATGGAACTGTCATTTAGCGCCGGACAGAAAACTGGGACACCATTTTTCGCGGCTACACCAAGTATTGATTCCGTGTCTCTTACCGAAAGCCCTAGTTTCTCAAGAAATTCTCTTGAGGAGTAGTTTCGTGGCTCTAGGTTGTCGGCTATCTTCTTTATTGCGTCGTCGCTTTCCCTGAATTTTTCTTCGTCTGCAAACGTATCGTAGATTCTGTCAATGTATAGTTCTCGAAGCTTGGTATCGTCAACCTGCTGGGAACCTATGTAGTGTTTGCCTCCTCGCGCTTCATGCCAGTCATGGTATAAGTTCGCTCCCGTGCTCACCAAGACGTCAGTAAGCTTGTTCTTAATCATGGATATGACGACTTTCTTCATGCCCGCGGGAACCATAGCACCAGCTATCCCAAGAAACACCGTGGGTCGATCCGGAGCTGAGATCAAGTTCCTATAAGCATTATAGCACCGAGCTAGGTTCCTGCTTTGATATGATGTGTATTGAAAAGACTCCACGAGGTCTCCAACAAGCATGTCAGACCTCGGCTCTATGGGCTTGACCGGTTCCTTTAAGTAATGAGACTTATCACCCTTAACCATTATGCTACCACGCACCCTTGCAATCATTAGTCAGTTTACTTGTGGAAATCATGCGCATAATTGGGTTCTTTGGGTATATTAATTGTCACCTAGTTCTGTTTTCTTGAAGCGACGTACACGTCCCTGAGCTTTCCTTCACCCCTGCCTCCTGCCAGATATCAGTAAACTGATTTCTAGCTTTTCAGTGTAGTTATTGGACGTGATTGCAGAATGTATATCATATCATTTTCTGTGGCCCATTCAACGTCTTGGGGAGAATTGAGCGCTTTCTCCAGTCTTAAACCCAACTCATGTAGTTCACGCAATTGGTTTTCATGTAAAGAGCATTTTGCTCTTAGTTGAGGATCCGTGTCTATCATGATCGTGTGCGAGCCTTTAGGGTTCTTAATGGCAGTCTTCTCTTTCTTGCCTACAACAATTTTCACAATCTTGAACTTGCTTTTTTCAAGGATAATCATGTCCGGAATGACAGAGTTGTTAGCGATGGTTTCGCCCAGCCCCCAGGTTGAATTTATCATCATTTGGTCTTTGTTGTTGTTTATCACGTTTGCGGTGAACAATACTCCTGAAACCCGTGCATCAACCATTTTCTGAACAATGACAGCCATATGAATGTCCGATAGCGAATACTTTTTTCCCATCTTTCCCATTTTAAGGAAATAGGTAAGGGCTTGAGGGGAAAATAATGATGCCCAGCAATTCCTCACAGATAACAGTATCTCTTCGAAGGAATTGTTGTTCAGGTAAGTGTTGCCCTGTCCGGCAAAAGAGAAAGTGTCCATGTCTTCAATTGTTGCAGAAGATCTGACGGCAAAAGAAGTTTCACTGCCGAATTCTTTGAGTTTGTCAAATCCAATCCTTGTTTCGCTTTTTACGTATTTTGGTAGTTTTGATTCGAGAATCATTTTCCTTATCTTTTGTGAAAAGTTTAGCACATCTTTGGAATGAGGGTTACCGGAAAGTAGTTCCTTCAGTTGTTTCTGGTATTCCGACTCTTCAAGAAACCTGATGTAGGAGCTTGTAGTGATTATAAAGCCCGGTGGAACATTTGCTCCAATCTCAACCAATCGGATAATATTCGAACCCTTGCCTCCCATTAATACAGGGTTGGGAGTTGCCTCGGTGAAAAACACGACATACTTCATGTCTTCACGTGCCTTTGCTGCTCACTTTTGTTCTCATTGATCAGTCAACTAAATATAGGACTCCTCTATCGTCTGCTTCGGTCACTATCTTGCCTTTTTTTCCATTCAACGAAGACAAGTCTCTAGACTTGACACTTACACCCATTACGCAAGGGATGTTAAATTCCCTCGAAACAATGGCAAGATGCGAACCTGCCCCGCCGGTCGTGCACAGAGTACCAGCCAATTCTGATAGAATCGGACCTAAAGTCGTGGTGCCGGCATCATCGACTATGCATATTTTCCCTGCAGCTTTGTCGAATAAATTCATCACGTCCTCAACCGTCCTGATGTACACTAGTTCTCCGGTAACTTCCGACTTAGATGAACAAGAGAGTCCCTCACCGATTCTTTTCATTTGCATCATCGTTCTCAGGCCAGTTGTTGACGTCATTTCTAATTCCTTATTCCTTGGTCTTATATAAATGAAATAGGTTCAAACACGTCGAATTTGGTGTTGGAAATTTGAAGCAAGTCGAACTTCCAATTGGAAAGCCTTATTTCCGTAGAAAATAGTAAACTTCCAAAAAGGTCTGAGAGGGGACTCACATGCCTTTGAAGATTAGAGTAAAAGAAACTAATGAACTCATAGGTCATCTATCGGAAGTCGTCGATTACCAAGTCACAAGTAGAGGTCTCTTGGAATCTAAACTGTTTCCTGTTACTGCGTATATCTGTGTGTCTTTCTACAATAGTTATGATATGCTCTACCCTATTCTGAAGAAGGTATCGGAGAAGACTATGCCGGAACGAATGGGAAAGGAAAGTAGAAAAATCCTTTCAGAACTTCATGCATTAACCATTTTCTATATCCCCTTGTACTACATGGTTGGTCGAATGGGGGAAATCCATCGGAATAAAGGAGACCCAAAAAGTGAAAGTCCAGAGAAAAGGGAGCAAACGATGTTTGTCCTTGATTTCTGGAGGCGTTTGAGTACTTCGTATTTTCCAGGAGGCAAATTGACTGTTTACGATTCAAATAAGATGAATCTAGCATTGAATCAACCTGATGTAGACTGGGTCAAAGAGCATATCAAGGATGTAACGAGCGAAGAGGTATCCAAAGTAAAAAGAACCCTAGCTAGCCTTGACCTTGTTACATATTTGGACGAATGTGAAGCGAGGGCAAAGCTAGGTGAACACGGCCCCTACAGAATAAATGACAACGAGATCTTGATTCTTAGAGAAATTGTTCATCTCTACGATGGAGGAAAACCTCACTTTCCTTGGTCTGCGACCGAAGCCAAAGCGCCTCACAGCAACATAGCATTTGCCTTTCGCTTGAAAAACGTAGAAGCGAAATTCGACGATTTCTCCCAGATAACTACGAATCCCCTTGATTTTACGAAAAACATAACGGGGGTAGCTCTTTTCACTCGGCAAGGAAACACTGTGAAACCTCTTGACCCTGACGTTCTAGATGGATTTGCCACTTATGCCGCCAAAGCCAATAAGGAATTGTTTATGAAGTTCTCAAAGTGGGACAGAAGGCAGCGACTGCTTGCAGGAGCTTTTGCGTATTGTTATGGTTATGCAAGATATACTAACTTCGTGGGTATTACTGATAAGGTCAATTGGGAACTCACGGAGAGAACGGTGAACAAATATGTTCCAGAATTCATGAAGAGTGACTTTGATTCAGGTATCCCTAGACTCTTCAGGAGCAAGGTACAGAAACAGAAGGAAGGACCATCGCTCTACTTGCTTGCAGAGGACTGATTTGAGTGAATCCCGGGAAAAATGAATCAGTATTAACGGAAACAGATGAATTACTTCATCGCCCAACAGACGAACTGAAATGGCGAGAATCTTATTATTTCAATTGGGTCGACATCAAGAACAAGGTTTCAGGTTTTTCGACGATCGGCATTGTACCTAACGAAGGCAAAAGAGAATTCGTTCTCGCCCTCTTCATAGGCAATCAACTTGAGGTTCACTATCAGGAACCCAAGTTGGAGAAATACACGAACGACATCTACTCTATGCTTCAAGACGGTAAACTAGCATACAGACTCATTAAGCCCTTCAAAGAGTGGCAGATAAGCTACACGTGCCAGAAATTCAAGTTCGACTTGACTTTTAATACGAGGTTCTCCACATTCAATTTTCCAGTGGATTCCTCGGCTTCATGGCAACATCACTTCGAAGCGCCAGGAATCATATCGGGCAAAATCAAATACAAGGATGGCACAATAAGGAATATTCGGGGCTATGGTCAGCGAGACAAGAGCTGGGGTCACAGGGACTGGTTCCAGTTTGATCACTGGTTCGCCGCCCAATTCCAGTTCAAGAACTGGTCCTCCGCATTCCGGAAAGATTATGCTTATGGTAGGATTGACCTTTCAGGATATATTACTAGCAAGGATGGATGCAGTCCTCTTAAGGAGATGGAAATCGAAACCATCAATGACACGGACAGATTCAAAACCCCGCTTTCCTCAAAGTTCACCTTTTGTGATGCGAGACGTAATCGACATGTCATTCAATCTGAGCGTATCGGAAAAAACACATATTTTCGGTTTGCGAGACCATCTCTAGGAGGCTACACGGAACTTTTTGAGCAAATGGTTATCATGAAAGACAAAGACACAGGCGAAATCGGCTCCGGAATGGCAGAGTATTTGCGAACATGTAAGAAATGATGTAACGAAAGTCGAACATGAAAAAACGACGCAATGAGAATTGCTGTCTCTCTAAGATTAATATACTTGAACAGTTCAAAATATGCCTCATAATGGACATTTGCCGGAAGTCTACTGAGAAACGAGGCGTTACTAATGTGTAAATGGTGCATGAAACATGGAGCAGGAGGGAAATGGTATCTAAACGCGAGAAACTATTCTGACGAGCTTGCCAAAGAAATGAACATGAAGGAATATCTTGAGGAACAATGGATGGCCATGGAGAACCTATTCATTCGAAGGATCAAGGGATTCTCTTCGATTGACCTGGGACGCAAACTAAAGATGCCTATCATAGGGAGAATATTGCGTCGCGCCGCAGAAGGCATGATCCATAGCGAGAAAAAGCACCGAGTTGCTTTCAGAGCTGATGGCCATTTCGGTCAAACAATTCCTTTAGAGGATGCGCAATTGATAATGTCCGAATTGGCGGCGGAACCCATAATTGAAAACTACTGCATGTGTCGCTGGATGCAGAGAGGAACAAAAGAATGTTGCTGTATCAATTTTGGCGCACTGTCTGAAATCATAGAGAAATTGCCGCGGTATATTCCAAAGGATCACTCTGCGAGGATAAATCGTGAAACTGCTGTGAAAAGACTAGAAGAACACAACAAAAAAGGATATATAGCATCTGTTTGGTTCCAACCAGTGCCCTACATAAACGCCATATGCTCATGCGAAAGCCCCGAATGCGGAGGACTAAGGCTAAGAACCAACTTCGATTTGAAATCTTTCTACAAAGCAGAATACATTATTCAATTCGACGAAACTAAATGCAAGGGCTGCAAATCATGCGTTTCCATGTGCCAATTCAGTGCAATTAGATTCATTCCATCACAGAAAAGGGTCATAGTCGATTACGACAAGTGTTTTGGATGTGGTGTTTGTCGCCACGCTTGCAAGAATGAAGCACTTAAACTTATTCCTAGAGAAGAATATCCAGGATTCGACGGTACTTACTAGGTGATGACATGAGTAAGACTAAGATCAAAATAGACTATACGAAGTGCGGAGACAAGGGCGGGAGAGATCCCAGAAAATGCACTATATGTCTTAAAATATGCGATCCATCCGTTTTCATCATGCATACCGTGCTCAAGGCAAAAGAGAAAGATCCATACGATCCCCAAGTCTGGCGAATCACACCAGTGTGGCCCTCAGTGTGTACGCACTGCCTAAAATGTGTCAAGAAATGCCCCAAGAAAGCCATAACCGTGAACTGGTAGTTGGAAACAGATCACATACAGGCATATCTCGCCTTGGTTCGTTGTGTCTCCTAGTTCGCCAAGGTACGCGGCTCTGTCGCCTTTCATCATGAGTGTGCAACGCACGCTCATTCAGGTTTGTCATTGCATTTGAAGAAGGTCGATTGAGAAACGAGGCGTTATTCATGTGTCAATTTTGCTTGAAACACGGTGCCGGTAAGAAATGGTATCTGAATGAGAGAAATCTCTCCGTGAAACTAGCAAAGGAGCTAGGATATGAGCCATGGGAACTGGACCACTGGAAAATACTTGACAAGTTCTATGGTGACGCAACAAAAATGTTGGCAAAAATATTAGAGGACCCTAAGCAGCTGGAAGCGTCAAAAAAGATGTATGAGCAATTGGTACGAAAGGATGCGGGCCCAAGAACATTCCCTGAAGGACACCTTGGACAAGTAATCACTCTAGAAGAGGCCAAGAAGATCGTTGAGATCGCCGGCGACGTTTATAGAGCCATGTGTTCTTGTCGCTATATGATGCGAAACGAGAAAGTTAACACTTGCATGCCGTTAGGGTTACATGGAGAGGCCTTGGAGGGATGGGTAGACTGGGCCCCAAGCGGAGTCGAAAAGCTTTCCGTTGAAGAGGGGAAAGCATTTCTAGATGAACTTGATGAGAAGGGTCTAGTTCACACAATAGCGGGGACACCAGTGCCAGTAGCATTCTCGATGTGTAATTGCCAATATCCAGAATGCATAGCCCTAAGACCAAGAATAGACTTCGACATTCACATCTTCCTTAAGGGGCACTACGTAGCAAGCGTAGATGTGGATAAGTGCATAGGATGCGGAAATTGTATGATGCACTGCCAGTTTGGGGCAATGAAAATGCTACCTACGCTAGGCAGAGCACAGGTCAGCCAGTTTAAGTGCTTCGGATGTGGGTTATGCAGAGCAAAATGCGAGCAGAATGCGATCACATTGATTCCAAGGGAGAGCATTCCAACATTAAAGGAGGAATGGTAAATGCCAGCGAAAGTTTCTGTCGAGTGGCTCAAAGACAAGTGCCACAAACCGCAGGATTGCGGAAAATGCATGGAGGTATGCCCTAGTACGGTTTTTGTCAGGTACGCACCTAAACGAGAACGGTACAAGGAACCGCAGACCTATGTGATTGTCCCGTCATTCACAAACTTCTGTACAGCATGCAACAAGTGTATAGATGTTTGCCCCAATGGCGCGATTAAAGTAGAGGTAAAACAGTAGGGCTGAAAGACGCCAGATAGCATTAGGGCGACTTCTTTTTCTCAATGCACATGAAGAAGCTTCCTTCGCCTGCTTTCTTACTTGACTTAACGATTTTTATGAGGCTAAATCCCGCTTCGGATACGAGTTTCTTTGACTCTCTTTTGCTGAACAAGTGGTAGAATCTTAGGGCTGAGGAATCGCCATGGTTACTCCCCCAGGGAATATATATGTCTCCAAATTCCCCTTCGATTCCATGTCCCATTAGGCGCTTCAAGCGCTCTTTGAGGAAGTGTGAGGCAAATCTTCTTTGCCATTTCCGCCAGACGGTTACCACAGCTCGTCCGCAGCCGATGAGTGTTCTTGATATCTCACGTAGTGATTCTACACGCTCGGTAGTCGTTGGTAGGTGGTGGATTGCGGCAATGTAGAGCGACGCATTGACTGAGTGAGGCTTTAGGGGTATTCTTGATGCGTCGCCGTTGATGAGTGCGATCATGTGCTCCTGTTTGGATGCTTTGATTCTTTTCTTTGCAAGCCTCAGGAGTTGCGTTGAGAAATCGATGGCTATTCCGCTTAGCTGATATTTCTCCGCAAAATACATCGCGTGTCTAGCGTTCCCGCAAGCGAGGTCTAGAATCCTTTCATCCTTGCTTCGTTTTGGAAGGAACAAGGACTCGGTGGTGAACTCGATCAAGTCCTCCCAGATACGACTGCGAAGCTTATCGTAATCCGAAGATATGAAGTCAAAAGTCGATCTTACATTCCGTTTCAACGCAGAGCTATTAGACAAGTCGTGAGATCACCAAGTTCACTAGAGTTATGTCTTCCTCAGGGTTTTAGCCTTGTGGAAATAAGCAAACGCCGTCGAGTATAAAGCCTTTTTAGTTCCCTTGTGCTCTCTCATTTCAGTCACCGCTGGTGAACATGTGTGGCGTCTTTCAAGTTGTTGCTCAGGACTGTGAATGGACTTGAGAAGGTCTCCTCCCAAGAAATATACGAGAAGCTGAGAGTCATCGAGCTGATCCCAGCCCCATACGGTCCACACGGATGGATCAATTGTGAGATCGAAGACGACTCCCTCGAGAATACGGGAAGATTGAGAAGTGTCAGTGAGGCTCACATCATTCTACGAGAGGAAAGCTATAGCAAGAGATTCTCAATCGATCACTTTGCTGATGCGACTGTGGAAAGGATCCCTCTTAGTACGCCAAGCGCTCGTAGAATTTCGGTTTCGGCCTACTCCAGCTTCAAGAGACCAGATCAGCGGGAGATACAAGGAGCGTTTTCGAAAAGAATCGTCGAGAGGCTCGGCGCTGAATGCAATATGAAGGACTATGATACCGCGCTAAGAATCACCTTACTTAGAAAAGTGGCGATTGCGACCATCGACCTTGAGATTCAACCGGGAAATTTACCGAAGAACATCATAATTCATCCAACACCTTTGCTTCCGCCAATAGCGTATTGCATGATCAAGTTAGCCTCTCCCCGTGAGAATGAGCGATTACTTGATCCCATGTGTGGCTGTGGAACGATACCACTCATGGCAGCCTTGGAGTGGAAGGGCCTCGAGGTTTTTGGCTCAGACATAAAGAACGACTATGTATCCTGTGCTAGGAGAAACGCGGAAACTCTGGGCATAACCGATAAAGTGAAGTTTCTCACAAGTGATGTGGCTGACCTTACTGATGCCGGAATTGCCGCAGACATAGTTGTTGTCAATCCGCCTTACGGCATATCCCTTCCAGCACAGAGTCGGGTAGAGAGACTGTACGACACACTCCTTCAGGCATCTTACAAGGTTCTATCAAGCAAGGGCAGAATCATCGTAGTCACGCCATATCCTCGGATCATAGAGAGAACAGCCTTTAGGTCGATGTTCAAAATCGACTCCGCCTACAAGATCCACGAAGGGGAACCACCGAGAACAATACAAGTTATCAGAAAAGCATGACGAAAAGAAAAAAGGGTGGTTCACTTTGACTCTTCACGTGACTATCTCATGTAGCATGTTTTCCTCTATTGCACGCCTCAGTTCCAGGGCTGTTCTTCTTCCCGAGGACATCCTTTGTCGCCAGAGGAGGTTGCCGTAGTTGTGTCCAACCCACCCGTGCACGTTTGTGCCGCCACCTATTCTGAATGCCACATCGTATACTACTGGCTTCATCTCAGGTGTGATGATTGTCTGTAGGCAATAGGCCCCGATCATGCCTGGTGCCATGTGCTGTTGTGTAGCTTTCTGGAATTTCTCTCCCATCTCGAACACGAATCTGAGTATTGACTCTCTCACTGTGCAGGAGTTATGTCCGACGACCACGTAGAGTGGGTCCCTCATCTTTTCGCTGATCTCGAGTTGTTGCGCTGCTGGTAGCCTGACCAAGCCGTCAAGGTTGCTCTCGAACCTCCAGTCTATCCCCAACAGTTCAAGCGGTTCTTCACCCAGTTTTGCGCTGACCGGGCTGTAGAAGAAGTCGAAGTTCATTACTGGTCCGAGAATATATTGTTCAATCCGGGCCTTTTCCAAGTCCTCTTTAGTTATTATGTCTCGTTGGAGCAGTCGATCGGCCTTCTCGTCAAACTCCTTGCGACTCGATGCCGTGAAGAACCCTCTTTCCAAGTGCATTTTCTTATGTTTCATCTTCACCATGACGAGTCCAACATCTTCGATCTGGTCAGGTGAGTCGAGTTTCTTTGGTGTAGCTATCCCGGCGGCTTCACATAGGGAGTAGTAGTCTGAGATCTTCCCTTCTTCCACTTCTCCTCTTTTGCCCCGCTCCTCTATTCTGAGCATGTTCCTGCTGCCGACTAGTGGGATCTTGAACTGTTCTTCTATCTCCGTCTCCCCAACGTAGACCGTGAAGGCTCTGTTTGGTACGATTATGACGTTGTTCTTCTTCATGTACTCCTGTTGTTCAAGCATCTGCTTGAATTTGTCTAGTACGATGGTGTTGTCAACGCAGCCTTTGGCGAGTTTCCCGTGGACATATTGGCTTTTGAAGAAGCGCGTGTATGGGTCTTCCCGTCCCTTCTCGCACCATGCGTAGGTTTGGAATCCCTCGTCCTTGGCGCCATCTAGTATGTCCAATGCGCTGTGCGAACCGATGCTCCCAACCGTAATCTTCTTCTTACTATAACCGTCGACGACGCGCCAAATTTCCTCTCTTTCTATCATTGTAAGATACAAACCACCTTTTCGTAGGTTATTTTACTGCTTCAACGGTTTGAAGTCACATTCAACCCATTATTTAAACGCTTTTGATTTTCTTGGATCAGAACTTCAGCACGGTTCCTCTATGAGTCCTGACAGTTATTGCTTCGTTCTTAACGACTTCGCCCACAGTAATGGTTCTTGTGCCGTGTCTCTCGCAAGTCGCTGACACTTCTTCAACTTGGTTTCTAGGTGTTACTATGCAGAACCCGATCCCCATGTTGAAAGTCCGGTACATCTCCTCCTCGCTCACGGAACCTAGTTTCGCTATTGCTTCAAAAATATACGGGGGTTTGGGCATCTTTTCAAGCTTGAACCCAACGTGGGCGTATTGAGCTATTCTTCTAAGCTTGCTAAATGCTCCTCCAGTTATGTGCGCAAGCCCATGTATCTCAGTTTCCTTAATAGTTTCTAGGACCTCTGGTGAGTAGATCTTTGTTGGAGTGAGAAGTTCTTCACCGACCTTAAGGTCTGTTCCGGGTAGATTGTCGTGAACGTTGAGCTTGGATGTGTCAAGCAGGATCTTCCTTGCTAGGGTGAGCCCATTGCTGTGTATCCCGCTGCTCTCTAAGCCTACTACAGCATCGCCAGGCTTCATCTTGTCTCCGGTGATTACTGAGTTCCTATCAACTAGCCCGATGCTTGTTCCAGCCAAGTCGAATCCTAAACCATCACGTGTTCCATGAACGATATCTGGCACCGAAGCTGTCTCACCGCCAACCACGGCAATGCTTGCTCTTCGAGCCCCCTCCACGATGCCCTCTGTGATCTCTCTTATCAAATCTTGATCGTATTTTTCTACAGTCAAGTAGTCAACTAGCGCTATGGGCTCAGCGCCGACGCAGACCAAGTCATTTACATTCATTGCTACAAGGTCTATGCCAACCGTGTTATACTTCTCAAGTAGCTGAGCGACTATCACTTTGGTTCCGACATTGTCCGCGTGTAGTGCCAAAAGCTTGTCCCCAGCGCCTATGTCGATGAGCCCAGCGTAGTGTCCTTTCAAGTCCAAGGGTTGCCCACTCTTGCCCTTACGGAACTTGAATGTCTGGCTAATCAGTCTCCATATTTCCGAGACAGACTTCTGACCGCGTTCAACGTCGACTCCTGCTTTCGCGTACGTCCACTCCTCTTTCTTCCCCATGGTGTGCGCTCTGCCTCCTGACATCTCTCACAAAAGCACAGAAGTGGGTTCAACAGATAAATGTTTGTAGCCAGAGACAGGTTTTCAAACCGTCCTCCCACTCTTTTTTCGCGAGAGTTTGCTGAAACCATTCTGAGGACAAGTGACTCATGCATAATGAATTAAAGGATGAAAGATAACACAGTCTTGTTCTGTCTGTTCGCGAAGCTTATAAAGTCAACTCGGTTTAAAGCTAGAACCTCTACAAGAGGTAGTCATTCACATGGGAAAGAGAGTTCGAGAACCAGCGTACAAGATCATAGAGATAAATCAGGCAAACATTGATGAATATGATATTTGCTGCCTGAAATCGAAAAGGAACACGGAAGCGTACAAGAGCAAAGTTAGGTGGGTGAAGGAGCGATTCAAGGACGGCTTGCGCCTAAAACTCCTTCTTATTAACGAGGGACCCAAGCGAGGCTTCAGATCGAGGGGATTCATCGAGTACATTCCCGGAGAACACACATGGCGAGGCATCGACGCAAGGGGATACATGGTCATCCACTGTATTTGGGTAATAGGCCAGAACAAAGGTCGTGGATACGGCACAAAGTTATTAGAACAGTGTTTAAACGATGCGAAAGGGATGAACGGAGTTGCCGTCGTAACATCGGACACAACTTGGCTACCAAGAAAAGAACTATTCGTTAAGCACGGGTTTGAAAAAGTCGATGCGGCACCACCTCATCTGGAACTCTACGCAAAACGATTCTCAAATAGTGCCCCATTCCCAAAATTCAATCCCATTCCAAAAGAGAGGTTAGAAGAATACGCATCTGGATTTACAATATTCAAGTCCGACCAGTGTCCATACACAACTGATAGTGTAAAGGACGTCACAGAATTCGCGAAACAGCGCAATATTCCATTACGAATAAAACGCATAGAGAGCTGTAGAGAAGCGCAAGACAGCGTTCACCCATACGGAACATATTGTGTCATATTGAACGGAAAAGTACTAACCTATCGCCCGATTGGTGAGAAAGGCTTGCGCGAATCCTTGCCAAAAGAATAGTACCATCGTCGCGCCATGTGGTGGCAAGCCAGTTCAGGCTAGACCTTCCTTTTTCAGTATGCTTTGTGCCACTACTAGACCCGTTGCCCCTGCGCTTACTATTCCCCTTGACACTCCTACTCCGTCTCCGGCTACAAAGAGGTTTGGTATCTCAGTCTCCAGCCCTTTACTTGTTAACACACGCTTAGCGCTATATTTGATCTCGGGAGCGTAGAGGAGAGTCGGATCACTTGCCACACCAGGGATGAGGTCATCGAGTTTTTCAAGCCCCTCAATCATGTCCGTAACTATTCTGTGGGGCATAGCCATGGCTATGTCTCCTGGAGTAACATCTCTCAGAGTTGGGCGGACAGCGCTCCTCGTTATTCTCTCCCATGTTGACCTTCGTCCAGCTCTGAGGTCTCCCAAGCGCTGTAGCAAGGGTTTACCTCCGCCGAGAAGCGTTGCCTGTTTTCCTATTGATCTGCCATAGGCTGTCGTATCTTCAAATGGCTGAGTCAGGATAATCCTAACCAGAAAAGCGAAGTTAGTTGCTTCAGATTTGTCTGTCAGTGACGAGTGACCGTTCACGCAAACGTGGTCTTCATAGACCTCCTGGACTACGTAGCCCTCGTGGTTAACGCAGAAGGTCCTTGTGAAGTCATCGTAAGTGCGGGTATATATGTGGAACTTGGGGTCTCTCTGAATCTTGCAGATCGGCTCCATTATGGTTGAGGGAACCTCTACTCTGACCCCTATATCTAGGGGTTCGAATCTAGTTTTGACTTTCAGTTTCTCCATCTGTTGCGCAGCCCATTCCATGCCTGACCTTCCAGGGGCGAGTAAGATATAGTGAGCAGATACTTTCTCGCCTTGTTTAAGCAGCAGTGTATGGTCTTGGACTTCTGTGACCTTTGACCTTAACTTGAATTTCACGCCCCTGCCTTCAAGAGTGCTCTTTATGCTGGATATGACTCTCGGAGCATTGTCTGTACCAATTAGGCGTTGAGTTGTTGGGATGAAACGGAGTCCTGCTGAGGCAGCCTTCCGACTTAATTCATCTATACCTTCCTTGCCAGGATCGAAGATCTGGTTGGGGGCGCCATTCTCCTTGAATATGCCGTCAACTCTTTTAACGAGCTCCCAGGCTTCATCTTCGCTCTCCGTGAATTCCGTCAAGTCGCCCCCAATGTACGGGTTTAGGTTAAGTAAGCCGCTTGAGTAGGTTCCCGCCCCGCCTACCCCTGACAAGATGTTACATGGTCTGCATTTGGTGCAGATTGTGATTGCTCGAGCAGGGCACTTCCTATCCGCTACGTCGTGGCCCTCCTCGATTAAAACTATCTTCAACTTGCTTCTTTCTGATAGCTCATAGGCTGCAAGCAAGCCAGCGGCGCCAGCGCCTACGATCGCGACATCAAACTCCATCCCTCTAAGCGCCACCCCTTTTTCAGTGCGTGACCGCAAGAAAACAGATGGAATAGCCGAGTTAGCCACATTCCATTATCCTTCGCTACTCGCCCAGATAGACCTACATCAAATGCTGCCCGATTGGCCGAGATTCCACCGTGTAGTTAACACGTAAGTTACTCTTAAAGTTTGCTTGTTAACCAGCCAATCTCTTTTTATTCAGATGGTTAGTTAACCATTTATATTGAGCCGGTAAAACGTACACTCATACGAAGAATCCATTTTGGATTGGGGATGTTAGGGCATGTCACAGCGACCTAGGGTAGCGGTTGTGATTGGTTCCAAGTCTGATGAGGAGCTTTCTAAGAATGCCACCAAGATTCTGGAGGATTTTGGTGTGCCATATGATCTGAAGGTGATTTCAGCTCATAGGAATCCAGAAGCCCTCAGAGAATATGTTGAGAAATCTGACTCCATTGACGTGTTTATTGCTGTGGCTGGATTGGCTGCTCACCTACCTGGAGCTATAGCGGCGAGAACAATAAAACCTGTCATAGGGGTTCCGGTATCAGCCAAACTTGGAGGTCTAGATGCGCTCCTTTCAATAGCTCAGATGCCTAGAGGAGTTCCCGTTGCTTCCGTAGCCATCGACGGCGCGGTCAACGCTGCGCTCCTAGCTATAGAGATCCTTGCGCTGAAAGACAAGAACCTGGCTGAAAAACTGAAGGATTACCGAGCAAAGCTGTGAAGCGTGGCGAATGCCGCTACCTGCTGAGATCTTTCAAGAGGTGTCTTCTGTCAGTTTTGTCTAAGTGCTCGCATTCGGCTTACTGGAGCCTCTTAACGTAGTCTCTCCAGAGCCTGTTGGCTTGCGTCACCGCGTTTATGTCAGCCTTAACCTCCTCTGCTGTGAACAGTTTGCTCGCTAGAGCTACCTGCGCCCCTGACGAGATCCGTTTGCCAATCTCTCTCTCTAAGTCCTCCTTGGACTCGGATGACATTGGCTTGCCCGAAGCAATGAACTCGATTAAGGGGACGAGTGACTCCAAGCTTGGAGTTGCTACGTTGATTCTTGATGAGAGGAGGGCTTCCTTGTTGGTGCAGTTAACTGAGATTCCGTGTCCAGCGTATGCTAGGGGGTCAGCATCAACTATGCTGTCACCAACATAGATGAGGCTAGCTTTCTTCACTTTCTCGCGTTTCTCGATTAGCATTAGTGCATGCGTCTTCTTGTGTGCTCCCATTACTCCGTCCTCAGAGTAGAGAAGGTATCTCAGGTCTTTGGCGAGGCTTGAGTCTTCTTTCTTGACTCCTCCGAGGAGTCCAAGTTGCTCTCTTTTCGCGGAATCTAGCGCTCTCTCATTGATCTCGCTTTGAGCTAAGAGTCCATTAATCTTAGTGCAGAGGTCCAAGTAACTCTCGAGGAATTGGCGTAGGATCTTCGAGTCTGAATATCTCTCATAGGGGAATCTCTCCTGGACTTCATTCAACATGGTTTGGTTGTTATCTTCGGGTTTCTCTCTCCTTTTCTTGTCAAAGTTCTCGGCTTCCTTCTGAGTTAGTTGGCGTCCGTTGCAGAATACATGGGAAGAAGAGACTCCGAGCTGGTAGGCGAACGAAAGTATGGCCGCGGGGTGGGCACTTGACACGAAGTATGGTTCTATTCCCTTTGTATTCTTTAGCCATGTTATTAGTTGAGTTGCCCCAGGAGTAAGTCTCAAGTGCTCCCTAGCAAGTGTCAGAAGGAGCTCATTGCTTGCTCCACGGGATATGGCCAGCAGGGAAGAGATAATTGGGGTGGTTCCTGTTGAGTGCCCCTTAACCTTTCTTTCATGTAGCCACCTATTGTCGTCGTACTCGTCGAATGCCTTGACCCTGTCATTCAAGTCTTTGATTTTGCTTTCTTTGGCGAGGTTTTCGATCGTGAGCCATGCGAAATCGAACTTGGGATTAATTATTGGGCCTTCGACGTCAAACGATACCACAAATCCTTTCCCCAAGATACATTCACTCCCAAAAGATTTTGAATGGTTGGGCACATCTCCAAATCATGGTTTCTGTTTTGACAGGAAGTCTTCAACTTCTTCTCGGGTTGGCAGTCCCCTCGCTCCAAGCTTGGTTATCTTTAGGGCTGCTACGGCGTTTGCATATCTACCCGCTTCAATTAGTTCCTTTCCTTCGGCAAGGGTTGTCATGAATCCTGCGCAGAAAGCGTCGCCTGCGCCTGTTGTGTCAACAATCTTTGTGTTGAATGGTGGAATCCTGTGAACCGTGCGTTCAGAATCGGTGACCATGCATCCTTCGCTTCCAAGGGTTATGGCGACTATTTCTGGGCCAGTCTTCAAGAGCTTGTTGACGGCGAACTCAACGTTTTCCGTATCAAAGATTCGTTTGAGTTCTCCCTGTGAAGATATGAAGATGTTCGTGTTTGACAGTAACTTCTTGATTCCTTCGAATCCTTGCACAGCTATTAGTTCACCCGGGTTAAGGGATACCTTCGTCTGCACTTCCTGTGCTGCTTTTGCAGCAGTCTCCAAAGGTGAAAGATTCTTAAGGTCAGCAATGTGGACGAACTTGGATTTCGCTATATAGTCTGTGTTGACGTCTCGTCCACTCAGGAAGTTGGCAGCTCCACTGAAAGCAAACATCATCCTGCGACCTTCTTTGTCCAACGCTATGTAAACTTGACCGGTCGGGTGGGCCTTCGTGCGGACTACCCTGCTCGTATCCACACCCTCCTTCCTCAGATCCTCCAGCAGAAAGTTGCCATCAGAATCCTCTCCCACTACACCAATGAAGCCGGACTTTAATCCTAGTCTTGAGCATGCCACAGTGAAGTTTGCGGCGGATCCGCCAGGATGAGTTTCAAGTCGCCTCACAAACGTCTCCCCATCCACCGATGGGAAGTACTCTACAGAAGCTACTCTGTCGACTAGTAGTGCTCCCACACCTATGACGTCAATACTCTTCACAAGCACATACCTCCTCCATCATGACCCATCAAATGTATGAGTCACTTCGTATACCCTTAACTTTGGTGTCTGCACTAGATTCCTTCATAGTAGATATGAGTCTAACCCATTGATTAGTCTATATAGGAAATCCAATTGGGGAGTATTAACGTTAAGTTTCCTAGCGAGTGAGAGGGGATATCCAAGTAGTTCCTCCAACTCGGTTTTCCTTCCGCGCTCAACATCTTGGAGTGCTGAGACCTTTACATGCGTCATTCCAGATGCTTCAATTTTCTTGCCGGTTTGAACAACCGTTTTTATGGCATCTTCGACAGCTGACTCAACTAAAGACTTAACTGCCATTTGAGTGTAATCCCTCAAGGTTACTCCATCAGCCCTCGCAATTTCGGCAAGCTCTCTCATCAACTGAATATAACACCACGCAAGGTCAAAATTCCCGAGAATCTTGTGATACTCGAGCCTTGTAAGAATGGATAGGGTTGCACCGGAGGCCATCCTGATCAACTTCCCCCACTCAGCCGATTTGATGTCGTCCACTACTTCCGCTCTCAGTCCAGCGTTGTTGAAAAGTCGGGTCATCTTCTCGGAGTTCTCGACGCCTCGCGTATCACCTTCGCCACCGAGTGCCCCGAAAAATGTGATGCCAGAGATTGTGTGCTCAACTTCTCCATAGTCTGTCAGTGTGACACCCTCTGTCGTAGCGGCTCCTATTACTTTCTCCGCTTCAAATTTGCTTGCGAGATGATCATCCTTGTTCAATCCGTTCTGTAACGAAAATGAGAATCCTAGAGAAGAGGTGAGATGAGAGACACTATCAAGCGCCTCACCAGTGTCCTTGGTCTTAGTTGTCAAAATAAGAACGTCTGCACTCCTGATCTTTGTAGGGTCGTCGGTCGCTTTGACGCCGACCGTTATCGTGCCTCCGGGACCCTTGATAGATAGGCCTCTTTCCTTTATGGCTTCAACATGTCTTCTCCTGCCAATGAGAGTGACGTCACAACCCGACTCAGCCAGACGACCTCCAACAAGAGAACCTAGAGCCCCAGCCCCTAAGACAACGATTCTAATGCTTTCTCCGCCTCCAGCTGTAGCACAAATAATGTTTGGACTGTAGGTAGCCCGTGGCTCCGAAAGAGAAATGGGAAACGCGCTATAAAAACTAGACGACCTTCCCTCTATGGGACTATTTCCCTTGGGAAATCAGCAGTTCATCAACTCTGTCCAACCCTTGAGAAAGTATTGTTATGAGTTTCCGAACATCTTCCTCTCTACTTACCAGTAGTTTGTACCACTCATTCATCTCGCGTTGGTTCTCTTGTATTGTAGCGCTTCTAAATTGGGAACACGCATCAAGCACACCTGCAATCGACTCCTTTGCCTCCCTCGCGGCTCTCATTAAGCCTTCAACTATTTCAACTGTTAAAGCTCCGTAGTCAGTGGCTCCGATTTCAGTTCGAAATTCTTCGAGGGAAGAGGAGAATTTATCGCATCTCCTAAGTCGGTCAGGTATGTGGATTTCTTCCATTTCTCCTAGCCACTTCAAGTAAGCTACTCGTGTTAAGGTTCTGGATTCCTCTTGAGAGAAGTAGATCGTTTGTGGGTAATAGTCATTGGTTTCGTAATCGCGCCATTCGCTGAAAGCTTTCGTAACTCTTGTCCATGCTATGTTCTTGATGGGTGGAATTATGCCACACCTGCCAAACACGTGATAATTATGTTTCTCTTTCGTCACCATAAGGGTCGCTAGAAATTGGTGGCCAGACGTAGTTTAACATAGCGGTTGATCAGCCAACCAGGGTAATAAGCGATCATGTAAGGTCTTTCGAGACGTACGCTCCGTCCTTCGAGTACCCGAGCTTCTTGTAGTATTCTCTTACACCTAAAGCGCTTGTCACCAGTAATTTCTTGGCATCATACTGGTCCCTTGCGATTGTTTCAGCGTTTTGGAGAAGGGTTGAACCGACTCCTCGGTGTTGCCACTCGCCTTCGCTTGGGGAGTACCCTATCTTTACTGCTGGGCCATACACATGGAGCTCTCTTATGATCGCTGAGGGCATGTCTTTTATCTCTGGTCTATCAGCTTGCTCAGATGGTATTCTCAATCTAATAAAACCGAGTAGGATATCCTGGTGAATGTCTTCGCAGCTTATGAAGTGTTCATCCCCCTCAGATGCCTCGTATAGGAAGTATTTGATGTGGACATCCATCGGATCTGGTTCTAATCCAATTGTCTTGGCTACGCGTGTGACTTCGCGGCACCTAATGCATGGGCAGCGCTTCGCCATTTTGAGCAATTCTTTCTGGACAAGGTTGTGCAGGTCGCTTCTTCTTGGTCCAGCTTCGATTAGCTTGGCGGGTATGTCCCTCTGCATTCTCTGCACCCGTATCCATCGTGGAATCGTCTGCGAAACTTCAACGAGTAGTTTTATACATTCCTCGGTGTCGAATGGTTTGTACTTGCCTTCTTTCCACATTTCGTAGAGCTTGGTTCCTTTCACTACTAAGGTTGGGTATATCTTCAACATGTCAGGTTTGAACCTTGGGTCCATGAAGATCGTTCTGAATGACTCAATATCTCTTTCGAAGCTGCTTCCTGGTAGACCAGGCATCATGTGATAGACCACTTTCAGCCCAGAATCTTTCAGGAGTCTTGTTGCTGTCACAACGTCTTCGAGTGTGTGCCCTCGGTTAACAAGCTCGTAAATGTCCTCGTGTGTCGTTTGGACACCAAGTTCGACTCTTGTAACCCCCATTTTCAGCATCTGATCTATCTGATCTCGGTGGGCGAAGTCTGGACGAGTCTCAACCGTAATGCCCGTATTTCTGTCGTTGGACGTTTCTGCCAGTCTTTCCGATTCCTCAAGGTTTGATGTGTCCTTGCCTGTTATTCCGTCCAGGCACTTTTGGATAAACCATTCTTGGTAATCAATGGACGTTGCGGGAAATGTTCCGCCCATGACGATCAGTTCAACTTTGTCAGTGTTGTGTCCAAGTGCTTTCAACTGATTTAGGCGATTGACTACTTGGCTCTTAGGATCAAAGTTGTTCTGGATCGCTCTCATAGCTGCTGGCTCATGACCAGTGTAGCTCTGAGGAGTATCCCCAAAAGGAGAACCGACTCCCCCTGGACAGTAGATGCATGGGGAATCCTTAGGGCAGGGGCAGGGCTTAGCCATGACTGCGACGATTGCTATTCCGGAGTGCGTCCTGGAAGGTTTTGTTCTAAGAACATCCAACAGCTTTTCCCTCTCTTCAGGCGTGGCTGCAGCTAGTATGTCGGCATTTCTAGGCATCGAGCCCAGTGAGTACTTCGAGCAGACATCAGTCTTCAGCCTGTCCAGTTCCTTTCGATCCCTGGCCTTGCCAGCAAGCAGATCTGTGATAATCTCTCTGAGTGCTTCATCGTGGTTCTCTGAGGACATATGAAGTCACCAGTTCCTCATCTAGGTATTTTCTTCTCGCAAGTAATAAGTAGATTGATGTGTCTTTGCGAGAATTTAACAATCACTGACTTTCTTGAGGATCTCGCAATCATCCGATAAGAAAACTTATATCTCAGTCGTGACATTTATAAGCGCACCTTATTTGTTTTGTACAGACCCCCGTTACGTTCGGTGGGAGGAGTTACAACACAATGGCAATGAAGTGTTCAGAGTGCAACGACAGGATGACATTGCGCAGTCGCAAATACAACGGCTATGCACTCATTGAGACATGGCGATGCGGCAAGTGCGGATGCAAGTCTAGAAAAGTCTACTTCATATCCCTTTAGAAGACATATCTTCGCTGAAGATGTATCTCCTCACAAAAAGGGAACCTTTTTTCTTATCATTTTGATGCTTTTGAGAATCATCTGTTTCTATCGAAACAGTCGCATGAGAATCAGGTGAGACTATAGCCTCCAAGAGAACATACTCATAAGTCGATCTCTTGCGGTCATGGTGACATTGCAGGCTAGAGTTAGTTGCCCAAAAGTCTTAAAACATAGAATTCAATTGAATCAGACTACGTGGAGCTAGTTAACATATTCGGTTTAAATGCCCGTTTCACTTATTGCCTTTTCCAACCTCGTTTAATGCGTGTGGTAAGCTAATGTAGAAACCAGTGAACTTAACCAGTACGCGGTGAAGATGAAAGTGATCGTCAAGGAGCTTCCAAAGCAACTTTCACTTCGGCAACTTGAAGAAAAGACTTTCGAAGAGTGGCGAGTGAACGGCACATACGACAAACTCAAGAAGAAGTTGCAGAATAAACCTCGATTCAACTTCATAGACGGGCCGCCTTACACCACAGGTTCAATCCACTTAGGCACAGCTTGGAACAAGATAATGAAGGACATAATCCTCCGATATCGAAGGATGAGAGGATTCGACGTGGTTGACACGCCAGGATACGATATGCACGGGCTACCAATAGAGGTCAAAGTAGAGCAAGAATTGAATCTGAAGAGCAAGAAGGAGATAGAAGCAAACGTCGTTAACTTCGTCGAAAAATGCAGGGAATTTGCCCTGGCAAACTTAGACACGATGAGCAAGCAGTTCAGTGATCTGGGCGTTTGGATGGACTGGAAGAAGCCCTACAAGACGCTGACTGACTCGTACATTGAAGGAATATGGAGAACACTAAAGAGAGCCTACGACAGAGGCTACGTATATAGAGGAGTCAAGGTTCTCGAGGTATGTCCAAGATGTGAAACTGCGCTCGCCAGACATGAACACGAGTATCATACTGTGAGGGATGTCTCGATATTTGTTAAGTTCAAGGTGAAGTCGAAACCTAATGAGTACATAGTAGTGTGGACTACGACACCTTGGACTTTGCCAGCCAACTTGGCGGTTATGGTTCACCCGGACTACGAGTATGTTAGGGTAAAAGTGGGGAACGAAGTCTGGATAATTGCGAAAGCTATGGCAACAGTTTTCATTCAAGGAGTACTCGAAAAGGACTTTGAGGTTCTTGAAGAAGTTAAAGGGATGGATCTTGAAGGACTGAAGTATGAACATCCCTTGATAGACGAGGTGCCGATTCAAGCCCAGCTTGATAAGAAATACAAGAAGGCGCACACCATTGTCCTAAGCTCTGAATACGTGACACTCGAACAAGGAACTGGGCTAGTTCACTGTGCGCCCGGGCACGGACCCGAAGACTTCGAAGTAGGGAAACAAAACGATCTGCCACCTTTCTCACCGATAGAATTCGCGAGGTTCACGAGTGAAGCAGGCAAGTACGCGGGCATGTTCCCGAAGAAAGCTGATGAAATAATATTGAAGGATCTCGAACGCAAGGGACTACTAATATACAAGGGAAGTATCGAGCACGAGTATGCTCACTGCTGGAGATGCAAGAGTCCGCTCCTCTTCCAGGCCACGAACCAGTGGTTCATCAGAGTTGCAGACTTGAGGGAAAAGATGCAGAAAGAGAATGGCAAGACTATCTGGGTACCTGACTGGGCTGGTCACCAATGGTTCAAGAACTGGATTGACGGACTGCAAGACTGGTGCATATCACGACAGAGATACTGGGGAGCTCCCCTACCGATCTGGATCTGTGATAAGTGTGGGGACGTAGAAGTCCTCGGCTCAAAGCAGGAACTCACCGAGAAGTCCAGCAAGACCCCAAAGGAACTTCACAGACCATGGGTTGATGAAATTACATGGAAATGTGAAAAATGCCATGGTAGAGGCACAAAACGCAGAATACCAGATATACTCGATGTTTGGCTTGACAGCGGCTCATGCGTCTGGGCGACTCTACCCATCACCACTGGATCTACAGACTACGACAACTGGGATGAGTTGGACTTTATAATTGAGGGCAAGGAGCAGATAAGAGGTTGGTTCAACTCCCTCATGTGTTCAAGTATGGTAGCGTACGACAGGTGGCCATACAAGTCGGTCTACATGCACGGATTCATGTGCGATGAGCAAGGGCGAGAAATGCACAAGTCACTTGGAAACTACGTCGAGCCCTCAGAAGTCATCTCGAAGCACGGAGTCGAATCCTACAGGTTTTATTGTTCCAAGTCAGCGCCCCCGGGTGAGGATATACGGTTTAACTGGAAAGATGTAGCTGACACTGAGAAGACTCTCAATATTGCCTGGAATGTTTATGTTTTTGCATCCACGTTCATGGCTGACGCCAAGTTTGACCCAACAAAATCCGAACTAGAGAAAGTGCAACTTCAACCTGAAGACCGATGGATACTTTCACGGGTAAACGCTCTCACAAAACAGGTGACAGAAGCCCTCGAAAACTACGTCGTACCGACAGCCCCGAGAATACTTCAGGACTTCATAGTCAAGGATCTGAGCAGATGGTATGTGAAGCTGATCCGAGCAAGAACTTGGGTTGCTACCTCGGGCCCAAGCAAGACAGCAGCTCTAACCGCACTTTTCAACGTCCTCGAGAGACTGATATATCTACTTGCACCATTGAGCCCAATGCTCGCTGAGGCGCTCTTCCAATCACTCATAAGACCAAGCATGGCTAACGCCCCTGAGAGCGTACACCTGTGTGAATGGCCAAAGTATAACGAGCAGCTAATAAAGGAAGAACTTGAAAACAAAATGGATCGCGTAAGAGAGATAGTTGAAGTAGCGCTAGCGATAAGACAGGAAGCGAAAGTTAAGCTTAGATGGCCATGCAGGAGGCTAATAATAGTTCCCAAAGAAGAGGAACAGGTTGACATACAGGAGCTCCTAGACGCAGTCAGAGATCAAGCCAGTGTGAAAGAAGTCCTAATAGTCAGCAAACTCAACGAGGAAGACAAGACTGAAAACCTGAAAGAAAAGGAAACCTCCATAGGCACCGTATACCTTGACATATCGACAACCCAAGAACTCGAATCAGAGAGACTCGCAAAAGACTTCATCAGGCAAGTGCAGTCACTGCGTAAGAAGCATGGTTATCACGTAAGTGAAAAGATAGAACTCATAGTAGCGGTCGAAGACAAACAAGTAAGAGAAGGACTAGAGAAACAGGAAGAACAAATCAAGAACAAGATTGGGGCAACGAAAATCGACCGACTTACGAGAATGCCAGGAAAACTACAAGACTACGATGCTCAAGGCGAGTTCAACTACCAAGCCATAAAGATACAAGTGGCTTTCAAGCGAAAGAAAAGTTAATAACAACAACCAAACAAAAAGAAAAACAGAAAACAAACAAAAGGGCGCGTAGCTTAGATAACCATTGGCACCAAAATGGTTAGAGAAACCTGGCCAACGCTTAGGAGCATGCACAGTAAAAGCCCCAAGCGTTCAGACGGAGCGCCGGTCGAGCTCGCCCAGCGAGCTCGGGTGAACCTTATATGGCGTCGCTTCGTACAGAGGCTTTAGACAGCCGGAAGAGACTTGGTGGTTCTTGGTAGAGCTACAAGTCCGGCAAAGTCGAGGGTTCAAATCCCTCCGCGCCCACCACCTACTTTCTATCTAGCATTTTCCCGTGTTTAGTTTTCTAGTTTGTTTTCCGATTACAGCGGAAGCCTGGTGTCCAGCATCCGAGGATGTTGGCTGAAGATATGGCTCAAAGGATCAGGAATCATGTTAGTAGTCTGTTGCTATAGAAGGGACATGCCCATATGCGTCGATGCTTAATGCTCTATTTCAAGTTGACTGGATAGAGAGCATCCAAAGCTAGGATGCTACTAGGTCGGGTAGTACTCTCAGTCTGCCTTGGAACTTACTGTGCAGCAAAGAGGTTAGTGTTGCTATGCACACGCGAGAGAAGGATGATAAATTAAGTGAAGGCATTTTCCAGCGGGGCTCACTCGGTTCTCGTAGGCTTGGAATTCGAGGGCATCCTAGACAAGTGTACTTCATCGTCGTCCTGAGTTTCATTCTCGCTCTTGCTAGGAATATCGCCTTTCCGTACCTTTGGATGTACTTGGCTGGGGGAAGCGGAAGCGGGGGGTTGCAGTTTGATCCTTCGCTCGTAGGTTTCATGATAATGATCGGGGGTTTCAGTTATATTCTCTCGCTTCTTGTGACTGGGAGTCTGTCGGATAGGTATGGAAGAAGGAGAATGATGGGCGCTTCTCTGGTTTCGCAAGTGATCATAGTTGCGGGGTACGCTTATGCAAAGACTTACAGCGAGTTCCTGTTGCTTTATGCATCGTATAATGTTATAGGCGCGCTTTATGACCCGGCTCTTAGTGCTATGGTTGCGGATCTTGTTGAGCCTAGTAGGCGAGAAGAAGTCTACGGCTTGAACTACATGATGCTTAACGTTGGCGTTGTGGCTGGTCCGGCGATCGGTGGGATAATTGTCGGTGTCAGTGGTTATCCAATTCTGTTTCTCTATGCTACCTCTTTCCTGATGGTGGGAACGTTCATTCTTTCAATGTTGATCAAGGAGTCTCATTCTATAGAGGTTGACAAGACGTCACCACCGAGGTTCGCTAGGGTTTTTCAAGACAGGTCACTCATTCTTTTCTGTTCTACTGCAGCGTTGACCAACATAGTTTACTCACAGCTCTCTGGATTGTTGAGCGTTTACACTGAGCATGTTGGCTTTTCGCCCTACGTTTACGGTATCCTCCTCTCTTTGAATGGTGCAATGGCAGTGGCACTACAGATACCAATCAGGAAAGGAGCGATGAGACTGGGAGCGACGAGATCATTTATATTGGCACAGTTACTTTTTACCGCTGGCTTCGCGTACTTTATGATCGCCATCGATCTTTCACAGTTCATGTTAGGCGTTGCAATACTGACGCTTGGTGAGATAGTCTTCTTCCCAGCAAGTTCAGGATTCGTTGCCAACCTTGCGCCGCCAGATATGCGGGGAAGGTACATGTCTCTAAATGGACTATTCTTCAGGATAGGAGCTTCAATAGGCCCCCAAGTGTCTTTCGTAGTGTATGGAATGCTGGCCGATAAGGAGCTAATCTGGGGAATTCTGGGAATAATGGGATTGGCAACTCTACCAGGTTACTTAGTTCTCTCGAGGTTAGCTGGAAGAAAGAGTCGTTGAGAAACAATGGTAAGGATATTCGCTACGACAAAAGAGGTATGCATATATGTGTTAATGGTTAATGCTCTACTTCATTCGGGTTGGCCAGATTAAGAGCCCTGAAGTTTATGATAATGCTTGACTAGGTAACGCCTATGGTCTACCTCGTAACTTGCTAGGCAGAAAAGGGGTTAGTCTAGGGATGTGCGCAGCAGAGACAGACCACAAGTCAGGCAAAAAAAGACTTCAGCGACATTCACATGTTTCCCTCAAACTTGGAATTCGAGGCTTTCCTCCGCAAGTCTATGTTATGGTGCTTTTGAGCTTCATTTTGGCTCTGGGAAGAAACCTTGCTTACCCATACCTTACGAAGTACTTGGATGGAGGAAGTGCAGGCGGAGCGCTAAACTTTGACCCTTCTCTAGTTGGCTTTCTCGGAATGATTGGTGGGTTCAGCTATCTACTAATGCTTCCTTTGACTGGGAGCTTATGTGACAGATTTGGTAGAAGAAAAATGATGGCCATTTTCCTGATTCCACAAGTGGTTCTAGTCCCAGCGTATGCCTTTGCCAAGACATACATTGAGTTTCTATTGCTTCATGCCTCAGTCAATGCCGTGGGCGCCTTCTATGATCCAGCCTTTAGTGCCATGGTTGCGGATCTCGTTAAACCAGGGAAGCGAGAAGAAGTATTCGGCTTGAGTTACATGATAAGTAACATTGCAACAATTGTAGGTCCTCCAATCGGCGGGACAATTGCAGGGGAAAGCGGCTATCCGATTCTGTTTATCTATGCTACCTTCTTTATAGCAATAGGCGCGGCTATTTTCTCATTGTTTATCAGGGAGTCCCGCCCAAGAGAAGTCAAAAAGGAGTCTGACCCTAGAGAAGTCAAGAACGTTTCTTCGCACAAGTTCACTAGCGTTTTCCAAGACAAGTTGTTCATGGTTTTCTGTATTACGGCTGCTTCGACGAACATAGTCTACTCACGGCTCTACGACTTGCTAGCCGTTTACACTGGATATGTCGGATTCTCAGACTACTATTTTGGCTTACTCTTTGCTTTGAATGGTGCAATGGTAGTGACACTTCAGATTCCGATCAGAAAGGGGGCAATGAGGTTGGGGGCCACGAGAGCTTTCATATTAGCCCAGTTACTTTTTACCGCTGGCTTCGCATACTTTATGATCGCCGTGGATTTCTCTCAGTTTCTAATCGCTGATGTTGTTCTGACGCTCGGTGAAATAACCTTTTTCCCAGCAAGTTCTGGTTTCGTTGCAGATCTCGCGCCGCCAGACGCGCGGGGAAGGTACATGGCTGTAACGGGGTTATTCTTCGGCATAGGAAGCTCAACAAGCTCATTCATAGTCTTCAGTGTCTATGGAGAGTTGGCAAAAACTTACCAGAACCACTTGATCTGGGGCTTTCTGGGTTTAATAGGGTTCTTGACTCTGCCCGGCTACGTAGTGCTGTTAAGGATGGCTAAAAGGAGGAAGAAGAACGCGGCGGCATAGAAGCAGAGGGGACTAGGCTGTTTTAGTGGGAACTGAGATAGGCCGGTAACTGCATCAGCCCATGATCTGTTTCTCAAGTTTGTCTGCTAGGTCGAAAACAATGTCGGAGAAGTCAAGCCTGACTATCGGACCGTGAATTCCTTCCAAGAAGTTGTTAAGTCGCTTTATCGCATTCAACAACTCCAAATCGCTCTTAGCCATGTTGACGTTGAAGAGAACCATTGTGAGCTCTTCTCCAGCTTCCCTGATGAGCAGGTCTTCCAGCGACAGTTTGATTTTCTCAGCTAAGCTTGTGTTGGTCAGCGTGTAGTCGCTACCCTCACGGTTTTTCTTGACCACATCTGCTTTGACGAGTTGGTTCAAATGTTCCTTGACTTTTGCTGAGCCATAACCTGTGAGTTCAGAGATACGTTTCACGGAAGCGTTTCCGAAGGCTACCAAAACCTTGAGTATATACGTAGCTTCCGGCGAGGATGTCAGTTTCTCAACGGAACTCATGGCAAACATCACAGACCCTTATGTGTCTAAACATCTATATGAATCATTTTGTCTCGATCCACATTAAAAGCGTCGCCGTATTGCGGTCTTCACATTCCTTGGGGATCAAAAGTCGCAGTACTCAAATGAAGGATATTGCACGCGTGGGGCAGTATATTTCGCAGTCTCGGCACATGGAGCTCGTTATATTGCTTCTACGGCATTTTGACAAGTCAACTATTATGACTTTACCGTTCTTGATTGCCAAGACAAGCTTGCTTCTGTCGCTGGGCTCCCTACCGAAGGATGTTAATGGTTCCTCAGCCTGGTTCACGGGGCAGATCTCGACGCAGACTCCGCACCCAGTACACTTATCGGCATCCACGAGTATGCCTGTTTTCAATGCTTTCTCCATCGGAAGGAGCAACTGCTTTATCTCATCGAGCTGTTTCGCAAAGCAGAGCTCTAGTAGGGGTGAACATGCTTCTGGTTTTTTCTCGCCTCTCTGCAATTTGTACACGAATGCCATGCAGCTCGGCTCCCCGCACTTGCCGCAGTTGAGCTTTGGAAGCAATTTGTACAATTGCAGGGGACTAACCTTCGACATGACTTCAGACTCCACCGGCTTGCTAAGGTTTAACGTTGACTTCTACTGGTATTCCTTTCCTGACGCTTTCCGTGACAATGCAGTAGTCTTGGAATACCTGCAGGCATCTGTCCATTCGCTTGACATCTTCGGCGGACTTAAGCTCTGGGTGTATGTCGACTTTAATGCTTCTGACTCTCAGGTATCCCTTCTCATTTCTCGCCGCCTTGACTTCCACATCTGATCTCAGTTTTCTTAGTTCAAGCTTGCTCTTCTTGAGGCAAAAGGCCAGACTTGCGCTCAGGCAGTTGCCGACAGCCGCTCCTAGTAGTCTTGACGCGTTTGGTCCTTCTCCACTTCCACCTGCATCAGAAGGTTCATCAGCTTTGAGAGACGGCATTGTAGGGATGTCAAAGCTAACCTTGAAAGCTAGATCCTTTTGCCACATTATCGTTACTCTGGCGGTCGACTCCTGCAATTTTCCTTCTTTCTTCTGTTGCGCTTCACCCATGGAATGTCGTCACCTACTTTCCGTCCACATTCACTTTTGATGAATTCTAGCTGTCTTTTTGTTAATTAGTCTTGCTTAGTCTTGTGTGGTATGATGGCTCCCGTCGGACAGGTTTCGATACAGAGTAGACACTCTTCTCCCTTCAGACATCTCTCAGCGTCCACGTGGAAAGAGTCGTCTTCATACTCAATCGCGTCTACTGGACAGTTATCAACACAAGAGAGGCAGTGCCTGCAACGCTCTGGATGATCCAACTTGGGATAATACAAGCAACAGCGCCCCACATCTATCACAAAGGACACAAGATGCGTTCATGATACGTTGCTCCTCTCAACTAAAATATCTTTGAGTGCTCAAAGTAATGCCTCCGGTTCCGATACTATTTCTGCTGTGGCGATAAGCTTATCAACCGAAGGACGAAAGGGATTTTTGAGGAATAGGAGAGACCGAGAAGGAGGAAGCGTGATTGGGGATCCTTCCAGACAAGGAGAAGACGCGTCTGAAGAATCTTTTCTCCTCGAAACTCGATGGCGAAGTCAAGATCGTAGTGTTCACCCAGGAATTCGAGTGCGAATTCTGTAAGGATACCAGAGAACTGGTGGAGGAACTGGCTCAGACTTCACCAAAGCTCAAAGCAGTTGTACTTGATTTCTCGAAGGACAAGGAGAAGACTGAGGAGTTTAATGTCGACAAGATACCTGCGATAGCTTTAGTTGGCAATAGAGACTATGGCATAAGGTTTTACGGTATCCCCTCAGGTTACGAGTTTATGGCGCTTATTGAAGACATCATCGACGTCTCCACTGGGAAGACGAAGCTTTCACCCCAGACCAAGGAGAAGTTAAAGAAGATCAGCAAGCCTATTCACATGCAGGTATTCACGACGCCTACCTGTCCGTATTGTCCGCAGGCTGTAAGGTTGGCTCACCAGTTGGCAATTGAAAACCCGTCAATAAGGGCGGATATGGTTGATGTAGTAGAATTCCCCTTCCTGGGCGAGCGATACACTGTAATGGGTGTTCCGAAGATCGTGATCAATGAGACGATCAGCTTCGTCGGAGCCTTACCTGAAGACAGGTACATCGAATACGTGCTCACAGCCCAGAGCAGAGCGGAGGCGCATATGTTCACGTAAGTTAATATCCGCTAAACAGATGCTCACCTAATCCGCATGACGAAGACCTCAAGCAAAAGGACATTTCAAATTCCCCTGTAGTAGAATTGACAAGAATCTTGCTCGTTAGTTTTTCAGTGGAATTGTGCTTGGAGACTAAATGTATCACAAAGGCTGTGATATTTCCTTAACGTTCTTTTCATCTACTTTGAGGATGGAGACCTAAACCTCTTTGAGAAGGCTTGTCGAGCCATAAACTCTTTGTCTTTGATCCTCTCAACCTCATCCTTTGGCAACACCAAGTACCTCGACCCAAGGTTCCCCCACTCTTTGACCAACTTCGCGTTAAGCACTCCGCGCCAGACCAACCCTCGCAACGCGCTGGGTGTGACCCCAAGCGCCCTCGCAGCATCAACTAGCCTAATCCAATCCCCCTCAGTCCTCTCGCTCCTTTCCCTGTCGATCTCATCTCTTCTCCTTTTGAGTCTCTCAACCTCATCCCGAGGCACGACGAAGCATATCCGACCTCTACCGTCCGCGATCGACTTGGCACGAAGCTCGCCCCTCCTATGAAATCGCAGCAATGTGGTGGGATGGAAGCCCAACATACTCACAACTTTCACGAGCTCCAGCCCGACAGCCCTGACTTTCTTGTCCCTCATAGCCCTCGCATTCCTAACGCTCTCCAGCAACTTCTTGTACGACACAACGAATGCCGACACCTTCCGGGAACATCTGGCAATCCCTGCGCTTAGCAAAGCATCCCTGCCCTTGCGCCCAACTCTGACAACGACATCCCCAAGCTCATCATCATGATCAACGCGGGTTAAATTTGGAGCGAGAGACTCCACAAATTCCTGGAACCATTTCCGCAGAAACGGGAAAGCAAGCTGGCAGAACGCCCACCTGACGTGAATCTTACCGACACCTGCCCTACCGTGAATATGACTCCTATCTAAGCGAATATTGCACGTCCCATCTCCGTCAAGAAGCCCACCGCAGAACGCCACCCTGTTTATCAGGTTGACCGTTAAATCGTTCTTTCTGAAGAACTGGGTTTTCATAGCCCCATCGCTGAGAAGCCCCTTTTTGTCTGGGAAAAATCCGTAAAGATTTGTAGAGCAGGCAAATACCCCAATAAGACCCTTCACGTTCTTAATCCCCTGTCTACGAGCCTTCGCGCTTCTATTGGTCAGACGCTTCGTCCTGACTATAAGGTTCGACCTCCTCAGAAGCAAAGCAACTTTCTCAGCTATCTCGCCTTCATTCCACTGAAGAAAGAATCTAACCTCACCGCCATTCGTCCTACTCCTGCGCAGGTTGCCATCAGTCAAGTACATGCCTAGGAGATAGCTCCGTTCTTCCCCGCTTAGACCGCTGATGTCCATCAACGGGTTGATCCGGGGCATGTCCACGGGACTCCTCTCATAATTGTAGAACAGCTGAGGCATTTAAGCTTCCAACTGAATTCAGTCAATCCCTCCCTCCTCTAAAGGGAGGGACTTTCCCGCGACGTATGCTTTGACACAACAGTTTACACTACAATGGTAGAGCCAATACTTCTTGTGAGCAACGAGAGATATTCTGCCCAAATCTTCCATCCTAAAGTTGGTTTAATAGAAAATGTCAACTTTGCTGGAACTCTTCCAGAAGAATGCTTCGTTGAGCACATTCTCACCGCGAAGAGCAAGACTGACACCCACATGTTCACGTAATATGCCACCGTGTAAAAAAGCCGAACAAAGGAAACAAACTCTCATGCACGATCATTAGCGATAATCATGGTTGGTCGGAAGTGTTTCTACGAGTAGCTTTGAGTTCCGTGTCCGCTTAGAGAAGACTTACCAATAGAAAGTGATCCTATTCGAGTCAGCTGAAACTTGCAGAATCCTTTAAACGTGAATATCCTCAATAACGTTTTTATAGTAGGAGATAAGGTAGGATAACCAATTTCATGTGCAAAAAAGTGGGGAACAGTCCTAGGATTTCTCTAAAGGAAGAACTAAGGTGAAAACTAGGATGATGGAACTAACGTACATAGATAATGTCTTTCTCTCGATAATACTAGCAATAGCAGTAGCTGGACTAGTATATGCAGTTTTCCTCTCATATCAGACTGTGAAACACCCGACAGGAACAAAGGAAATGAACAAGATCTCTGGCGCCATCAGAGTCGGAGCAAACTCTTACCTCAAGAAGCAGCTCAGCTCAATATCCATAGTACTTGTCTTATTGGCCATTGTTCTGTTTATCACTACGATGTCACCGACAGGCTACCCATCGGATTATCCGTCGCTACCTCTGGGACGAATGCTCGCGTTTGTGATGGGTGCTTTGTTTTCTGCCTCCGTTGGGTTCGTAGGCATGAATATTGCCACACGCGCCAACGTTCGAGTAACCGCGGCTGCGGAAAAGAGTTTTGGAGAGGCCCTTAAGATAGCGTATAGAGGCGGAACGGTAACGGGTATGTTAACGGATGGACTTGGGTTACTTGGAGGTACGCTTGTCTTCATCTTCTACCGTGAATGGGCGTTCGAGGCTCTACTAGGCTTCGGATTTGGCGGAACTCTCATAGCGCTCTTCTACCGAGTTGGCGGAGGAATATACACCAAGGCTGCTGACGTAGGAGCTGACCTCGTAGGTAAAGTCGAGAAGGGGATCCCCGAAGATGATCCGCGTAATGCAGCGGTTATAGCTGACTTGGTTGGAGACAATGTCGGCGACTGCGCGGGTATGGCTGCAGACATCTTCGAGTCATACGAAGTAACAATGGTTTCAGCGATGATTCTTGGTATTGTGGCGTTCCCACCAGCGATTTATGGTTTCAAAGGAGTTCTATTCCCGCTTATGGTTCGTTCTATCGGGGTTCTAAGCTCGATCATTGGGACCTATGCCGTGAGAGCTCGTGGCGAGAAAGAGAATGCCATGAGGGCGATAAGCCGCGGATACAGTCTTTCGGCAATGACCTCAATAGTTGGATTCTTCCTGCTCAGCTCCTTCTACATGCAGGGACTAACTGACAAAGATACCGGTTTTCCAATAGACTGGTGGAAATTCCCGATAGCAATTATGGCTGGAATTGTTCTAGCAGTTTCAACGAACTTCCTAACTGAACACTTCACTTCGACCGAGCGGGCACCCGTAAAAGGCATGGCTAAGTCATGTCAGACTGGGGCTGCAACTAACATCTTGGAAGGACTCTCAGTGGGATACGAATCAAGCGTGTGGGCTATAATTTCAATCGCCGTCGCGCTCTTCGTCTCCGTGATAATCTTTGGCACGCTTGGAATAACAGCGTTCTACGGTATTGCGCTATGCGGGATTGGACAGCTGACTCTTACAGGAAATAATGTCGCCATGGATAGCTTTGGACCAATCTCAGACAATGCAAATGGGATTGCGGAAATGACCAAAGCTCAACCACTTAGCAAGAATGCAAGACAAGTTCTAGCCGACTTAGACGCTGTAGGCAACACCACTAAGGCCATAACAAAAGCAATAGCCATAGCTTCAGCTGTTATAGCTGCTGTCTCGCTCTTCAAATCTTACACCGAGATTCCACAGGTTCTAGATCCTTCGGCAAATGTATTGACCCTGAACTTGGCGATGCCATTGATCTTCATAGGACTGCTAGTTGGCGGGGCGATACCGTTCCTCTTCAGTTCTATTGCGATCAGGGCTGTTGGTAGAGCAGCGTCGATGATGGTGGGCGAGGTAAGGCGACAGTTTGCCCAGATTAAGGGGTTGTGGGAAGGAAAAGCGGAACCCGACTACGCTAGATGTGTAGGCATATCAACGAGAGCCGCCCAGAAGGAGCTACTGGTGCTGGGTGTGCTTGCGATAGTCTCGCCTCTGCTTGTGGGGTTCACTCTGAGCGGTGTAGCTCTCGGAGGATTCCTTGGGGGAGCTATCTTAGCCAGCCAACTACTGGCAGTGTTCATGGCTACGGCCGGAGGCGCATGGGACAACGCAAAGAAGAAAATAGAAGACGGGCTATACGGAGGAAAGGGTTCTGAAGCTCACAAAGCTTCGGTCACTGGTGACACAGTAGGCGATCCACTTAAGGACACTGCGGGACCAGCGCTTAACCCAATGATGAAAGTCATAAACTTGATATCCCTACTCCTAGGACCACTCATACTGCAGACCTCACTGATAAAATATCAAGAAACTGGAGCCGTTGGAACCTTCACCATTGACGCGACGCCGGGGATAATTCTACTTCTGATTCTCTTGACAGCAATGATCGCGGTCGGCCTTTGGTACAGTAAGAGAGAAACCGTGATCATCTCTGAAAAAGAACCGGAGAAAGCGAAGAAAGGCAAGCAGCGAAGCTCCCGCAAAACGGGACAACTGTAGAGACAAGAGTGAGCAGTAGTCGAATAATGTGCGATGGGGGCAGGTTATCTTCATCTCAGGAACAAGAACTTTGCCCCCAAATCTCTTGACTCAATCTACCTTACCCTATTTTTGATATATGTTCACGATTCAACTCAGTTGCCGCCAGAGACTTCTGCTGACAAAGAGAAGAACCAAGGCCAGCCTCTGCGCATCGGAACGTGCGTCTAGCTGGACGATAAATAGATCGACAATACTCGTAATGAAAAGGAAATAAGTCGCGCAGACAGTCTATTTGTCCGCTATGTTCTTCTGCGCTTCTCAACCACGTATGCTACCACTGGGATCAACAAGATCAATCCAATAACCAATAATTCAAGAATACCGACTATTGAGGGTTGACCTTGCGGAATATCAGTGGTAGAGTGCGGGAGCAAGTATGTGAACGTTGAGTTTGCGGAGATTCTTCCCTTGAGGTCGACGGCTTCAACGTATATAGTCAAGGGGATGGGAGAGTCTACCGAAGGAGGGACATAGGTTGCGTCGAAAGTCTTTGTCGTTGCATTCCAAGTTGCTGGTAGGCGATCCACTTCTCCGGTCGTACCTAGGTATATCGTGATATTTACAATTCCGCTGAATGCGAATTCCGGATGGTTCACGTAGGAGATGTTTGCCAAGATCAGAATAGTCCTTCCTGATGTTAGGTTGCCCGTCAATATTGTTCCATTCACTCTGGCTAGTATTATATTTGGGGGGGCGAGAACAAAGTCATTCACTGTGGCAGCACCTATCCACCTAGTCGTTACATTGCCACTTCCATTGCATACCGAAATGACTTTTAGCCCGTATATTCCCGCGCCGCTGTCCAGTGTCCAATTGAACTTATACAGTCCACCTATCACAGTAAGATTGCTGCTGTTAATGAGTGTGCCATTTGGCGCAGTCACGGTGATGTTGACTTGACGTACACCTTCTAGGTCGACTAGTGGCGTAGAGTTCACAACTTGGACACTGCCTATCGGCGTTGTGTCGACGCTTCCTTTTACTATTGTTGACACGCTAGCAGTGAAGTCGTTGAAAGTGACCACGGTGCAGTTGAAAAATGAACCATTGAGTAATGTAAACTGTGGGAGAATGGTGAAGGCTTCTCTGGAGATATATAGCCAACTTTCATTCGAATTATACGACCAACGGCTTCTGCTAACCATACTACCATTTATGTACACGTTATCGATTAGGTTGTTGATTGGACCGATGGTTAGCGCAGTTTCAGCTAAAGTCACGTTATTGTAGAGGCCTCCTGAATGCGTGTAGTTGAAGGCAAGCTTCAAGGAGTACGGGCCCGTGAAAGAGATTCCAAGTCTTCTCGTCGTCAGCTGCGCGTTGGCCGTTACGTTCAGGGTTCCGCCTACTGCTGTGTTGTTTAAGAACAATCTCAACTTGAGAGTTACGGTTGACGTTGATGAGTTTATCACGCCAGGGTTGAGTAGGTCTGCTTGTACTAGGTTGACATACATCATGGTGAAGTTTCTGTTCTGTATGACTGCTGTTGTATTCTTGTAGCAGTTTTGGACCTGTATCTTGTACAGCTTGTTAAAAAGGTTGTTGGAGCCGTAGGTGTATACCCAAACCTTGTATGTGAAGTTAAGCACAGGTATGGGGTAGTCACTCGTAATCTTGAATGAATGGGAAGGAGCGCTGCTCCATACTGACTGGTTCCATATGAAGTTGTCTGCAACCTGGAAATCAGCGATCCTGAGGTTTAAATCGGATGGAGTTGGCGGGGGGACCACGTGCACTTTCAGCTTGAAGCCGTTGAAATAATATGAGGATATACTAGTCAGATTCACAAGATTATCCCAGTTCACTCCTCTGTCAAATGACACCCATCCAGACGAAGGACTAATTGCGTGCCCGCTGAGTGTTGTCTCAGCTTGGTATCCTCCCCCAGATCTAAGCCAACTATCCGTGTGCAGAACTATGAAGTAGTAACCGGGGTTGAGGTTGACACTGGGGATAGCCAGTGTTACCCAGGTGCTTCCTGTACCTATTGCTGTAGGGGCATAAGATGCTGCCTTTATGAATCCGCCGACTCTGTTGTCAAATGTCGAACTCCTCACCTCGACAGTAAGGTTCCTCACTGTACCTTCAATTCTCATCAACCTAACTTGAATCGTCAGGTTGCGCGCGTGGTTCGATATGAAGAATCGTTGTGCTATTCCGACATTACCGTCTATCATAGGGTAACTGGAATTAGACAAACCATTTACAGTTGACCAAAGGCTGGTTTCTCCTACTTTCAGTCCTGTTATGTTAAACTGAGCTTGATAGACCGTTGAGTTTCCTGGAATCTTCAAGTTGGTGATGGAACCTTGGTATCCACTGCCTGCTTCCTGCGTAACCCAAGCTGTTACGGTAGTGGTGTTCTCAACAATCGTCTGTTGCAAGGTTCCATTGAAGAAGTTTAATCCCAATGCCGTGACGTTCCAGTTAACTGGGTAACTTAGATTGAGATACGCGCCCTCAGAGGTGGTATTCCATTTCGTCACGTTGTAGAGGTGAAAGCCATTCAGGTAGGCGTCCGGGTCAAGGAAGTCACAGCTCGGAGCTTTGTCGTTGGCATTCGGGTCCGCCAGCACAGTAGGTGGGGAGTAGTGAGTCTCCGTAGTGATCAAGCAACCTAACATTGCGGATCCAACTATCATGAGAACGAGAAAGCCGATGCAGCTCTTCTTTACAGGAGAATTCACGTTCCTCTGTCTGAACCTTGTCATGGCAATCCATCACCGTGTTCAGTAGAATGACGTGCTAGATT
The DNA here is from genome assembly GCA_030587605.1 of Candidatus Njordarchaeum guaymasense. Classification (GTDB taxonomy): domain Archaea; phylum Asgardarchaeota; class Njordarchaeia; order Njordarchaeales; family Njordarchaeaceae; genus Njordarchaeum; species Njordarchaeum guaymasense. The sequence goes on along the minus strand of JAUQYT010000281.1, from coordinate 40,884 downwards.
TTCTTAGGAAGTGTTCTCATTAGTGTATAGGGTCTCGCAATATAATAGTTGCGGAAATGATCACTCCAGTTGGAGATCTTTTTTAAAGGGAATCCAGCCTTGGAACGGCTAGTTGCGATTATTAGTGATGACAGATTCAAGTATTGGTGGTTTAATGGTAATATAATTGTTATGGGTTCAATAAGTCTGAGCTCCCCATAGGGATTTCTGTTTCCAGATATGCGGCGTGCTGTTTTTTCCGAGATCTGGGCAAGATGAAATTGGATTCCAAGCGGGTTATGATACTATTGATGACAAGTCTTTGAAGATGTTTTCAATGGACAATGTCCGATAAGTTCTCTCGTAAACCCGGTAGAGCTTCGAGTAGAATTCGTGGGTCTTTTGATCTGGAGTATATCGCTCGGTCACCTTAACCATCTCGTTCGCTGCCTCAGTTACGCCCTTATAGATCCCTGCGCCTACGCCCGCTATTATCGCCGCTCCCAGTGAGGTTGCTTCTTCCACTGAGCCTTTAAGCACGGGAAGACCTGTTACATTTGCCTGTATTTGATTCCAAGTAGAGCTTCGGGTTGCTCCTCCAGCTACTCTTATTTCGCGGATGCTGGTCTTCATCTCCTTCATCACTTCGACGTTCTCCCTGATTTCAAAAGCTGTACCCTCCATGATTGCTCTAATCAGGCAACCTCTCTCATGTCCAAGCGTGAAACCGACGATTATGCCTCTGTCAAGCGGGTTCCAATGCGGGGCCCCGGACCCCATACAATGAGGAACGAGCAGTATACCTCTTGAACCAGGCGGTACCTTAGCTGCCTCGTCATTCAACAACTCGTAGGGATCTCTCCCGGAGCGCTCAGCTTCCATCTTTTGGGCTTGTGAGAACTGATCTCTGAACCACCTGTACACGGCTCCTGTTGTGAAGATGCTGGCTTCATTCACCCACTTTCCAGGCACAGCGTGGCAGCTACATAGAACCCTCCTCTTATTGTCGTACTTGGGTTCGTTCAGGAACGCGAGGATGAAGGTTCCTGTTCCAGTCGTTGCTTTTACTCGCCCTGCTTCTGTTACACCTACACCTACGGCGGCCGCTTGCTGGTCTCCCGCTCCCGTGATGACCGGAGTTCCTGCTGCAAACCCAGTTTCCTTGGAGGCTTTGGGTGTAACTTCTCCCACGACTTTGCCGGATGGATGTAGAGTTGGCATCTTCTCTCTTGGGATCTCAAGTCCATCGCATATCTTGTCTGACCAATCCATTTTCCTTATGTCGAAGAGCATCGTTCGCGAAGCGTTGCTATGGTCGGTTACAAACTCACCGCTCAGTTTCACTGCAATGAAGTCGTGAACGAGGAGAAACTTGTGGGCCTTTGAGAAGATCTCTGGCTCTTTGTTCTTCATCCAGAGTATCTTGGGCGCTGAGAAATATGGGTCTACTGTCAAGCCTGTTACTGAGTAGATCTCCTCAACGCCTATTCTTGAGGCAATTTCATCACATTCTCCTGTCGTTCGTCGATCTTGCCACACTATAGCTTTTCTTAGAGGTTCTCCTTTTGAGTCAACTGGAACAGTAGTTTCCCTTTGGTTGGCTACGCTGATTCCTCGGATGTCATGGGGTTTAACCCCGGATTTCTTGATGGTGCTCTTGGCTGTAGTGCACGCTGCTCTCCACCAAGCTGAAGCATCTTGTTCAACCCAAGACGGGGAAGGGAACACGCTCGGGTACTCTTCATATGCTTGGGAAACCACGGTACCATCGATGCCAAATATGATTGTTCTGCAACCCGTCGTTCCAGCATCTATGGCGACAAGAAGCTCCTTTCCCAATTGTCAAGCCCTCCGTTCTTATAATCCATGATCACTATTCGAGAAAGACCGTTTGACTAAAGATAGCGTAGAATATGGCGTTCACATAATATTACCTTGCTAGTGCCACTAATGTTGCGACAAGTTAACGCAAAGAGGGCGGAGGCACCTCCTTTTCTCCTCAAAGCTGTTTTATCCGCCAATCTCTTAAAGACGCCGGGAAGTTGGTTGCGAAACTTGCAACAGAAAACCCGCAAACGGCATAATTTCGCTTAATTTTTAAATAGACCCCATGTTACATTCATTACTGGAGATGCATGGAAAATGGTTTGCAGCAGCTTCGACTCAAACACCAAGAAATGCAAGGAAACAGGCATGAAGATATATCAAGGCATGGAGGTTCCATGCGAGGTCGTGAAAAGCCCAGACAAGTGCAAAGTAGTGGCAATGAGAGAGTGATAGACGGACAACAGAAGATGGCTGTGAGACGTAAAAAGTCAGGGCTTTTTCCTATGCTATAGGAGGACCCTCCGAAGCTCCTCTTCTATTCTTTCAAGCTCCTCGTGTGGAACTCCTAGGTTCTTGGCAATGTCCTCGTTCGACATTTTGGTACCGCTTTCACTTGCTGCGACTTTGGCCGCAACCACGAAATCTGCTGTCCTAAGTTTTCCGCTTACAGATGGGTTTCTCAACCGCTCTTTCTTCACTTCATTCAGCAGTCTGGCCATTGTACATATTACGTCGAAGCTGAGGCTGCTGTCCTTCGCGACCGAAATGAGTTGGAAGATCTCTTCACTAGTTAGCATTGAGTAGAATGTTCGTATGTATCCCATCATGTTCTGTTCATTTAACTCGCACTCAACCCTTCCCCACTCATTTATCGAGAAAAGTTTTCGCCTGTAGATTGAAGTGAAGTCGATCCCCATTGCCTGAAGCAGTTTTACTACTGTATCTGAAAGTTCATTCACCGTGATTAGTATGTACTGCTGCAGTCCATATGATATGTGTTGCTCCATCGCGTAGATTGATTTTTGGGACATGCTCGTCAGTACCCTGGTTCTTACGGAGCGTATGTCGCTCAAAGATTTGTTCAGCGATGCTTCGAAGAATACGAGGTTCGCTTCCTTCATGTCGTAATTCCTTACGGTGAAGCCAACTACTGAATCCTTATGTGATCCTACGAAATCTTCTAATCCGCGTACAGTCGGGTTTATGCCCAGTTCCCTAAGATCCTTTTCGTCAAGAGTTATGTAATCAGAGGACCCGCGCCCGTAGCATAGACGGACAGAGTCGATGTTCAGTCCATAGTCTTTTCCGAGAACGCTTCTCAGGGCATAGTCGACTGAGAAGATTTCGCTGAATATCTCCGGTGAGGCGACGACCTGTTCCCATGGCTGAGGCTCAACACCAGGCATGAAATTGATGACGGGAGCCTCGGAAGCCGTAACATGTATCTTGTACTTGGTCAGCTCTTTCTTCACAGTATACACTATGTCCCGTGCCCGGTGCGCAGCTATTAGTGACGTTGTTTCGTTAACAACTGCTCTGAACTCTTTCTGACTTCCTATGACAGGTTCAAAGCGTCGCCAGTTTATCTCCAACTGAAACTCCTCAAGTTACCTGTTTAATCGTTAAATAGTAGTGACGAAAAACTGCTGATTAGTTCCACATCCTATATTGTGACAGATTTGGGATAAGAATCTTTGCAGATAACCTTAAGTAAACTAAGCCAGAGTGGATTCCGCTGTACGGGTTAGGACCTTCCTGATTGCGATATTCTCAGAAGATAAGAACTGGGATCTTTTTTCTTGTTCAAAGACGATATATACTAGCTGGATTGTTTGGTTATGTTCGAGGAACATTGAATTATGGGGAATGCCGCATCACGTGATGATTTAGGCAGTCTGATTGACTGCATTACAGCCCTGCTTGATGGGAGAAAGAATCTAAAACTCAGTTTGAAGATGCCGTTGAATCTTGATGATGAACAGGAGCAGACGAAGGTAACCTTCAAAATTATGCAGGTTTCTCATTCCTACAAGGAGTCAGGAGAATATTGGCTTGCCACAGCTCACCTCTCTGAAAACATGAAGTACTACTATTCGGCAGGGGACCTTGGTAAGTGTGGTCATGTCTTGCTTGAGATTGCCGACTGTCTCTTTTCCTCTGGGGAGTCTGAAATCTCGATCAGGTGTTGCGAGGAAGCGATTCCGCTCATGATCGGAAGCAGGGATCAATATAGTTGGGCCAGAAGAATGGCGGCTGTCGGCGAACTTCTCCTAGCAGCAATCGTTCTCAACCTAAGCGGAGTCCATGAAGCACTTATAGCACTGAGAAAAGTTAGGTCTAGACTAACTTTGAAAGAGACAAGAATCCTCTTCAATGAAGATGCACACAGAGTCTCTCGAAAGCTGGTTACAGCCTACAAGACAGGGACGCGCGAACCACTGCAGGAACTCGAGAGAATACCTCCCAAAAGGAAAAGAACAGAGGAAAGGAACCTACTTGTTTTTCTTGATGAGTGGACGAGCCAATACAATGCCATAAAAAGCTCTCTTGAGAAACTACCATCGAACAAACGTAGGCCATGGAAGAGCGATCCCCAAGAATAAGGAACTGCATACCTCTCATTTGAACTCCATTTCACGGATAACGTGAAGAAAAATGCCAGGTGGCGACTCGACTCCGGCTCTTCCAATGATCATCGATACGCCCAATCATCACACGGGGATAAAATCGTCATCGTCGCCGTCTAACGCTACGCCAAATCACGATATTAAACTTCACTATTCCACTATTGCGTCGACAATTGGATACCTATATCCTAGCGACGGCGTATCAGCGCACCTTGCTTCACATGTTCTGCATCCTCACTTATGACTCGGGATGTTTGCCTGGATTCTATTGACTTCCTCAATTGGAACAACGTAGCGGTAGTTACCAGACAATGATCCGTGACCGCGAATACGAATGTGTCTTATGTAACCCCGTTTACACCATTTTCTCACAGTTTGTGGCCAGACATTTAGTCTTTGGGCAACTTGCGAAACAGCGCAGAATTTTGACTTGAGATTAGTAATCTCTTCCTTGATCTCCCCAACTCTTACAAGATATCTGGCAATCTTATAAGACCACTTGGCTATACCAGCATCGATCAAAGCTTTCCTACCGGAAGCTAGAATATAGATGTCTCTCTTTCCGTCACTCCGGTAGGTGACGCAAGTGCTTTTCGAAGCCAGTCCTTTCATGTACTCGATTAAGAAGTCAACTAGAAACAAGTACTTCATCTGACCGAAGACCCAATGCGTCCTTACACAGCCAAAAATGCCTAGCCTACCAGATGCTGCTCTAATGCATCCATCACCATCAAGGAGACCTGCAATAAATGGGACACCAAGCTTGCCGTTCAGACCCTCCCTTGACACCCATCCCTTTCCGCCATCTTCCAAGGAAAGATATCTTTTTTTCTCTGGGAATAGAGAGGTTAGATTCACAGCATCAGCGCTGACAATTACTGAATTGCATCTTTTTTCTCGATATATGTGAGGACTCAGCTCTGAGCGTGTAAGCATCTCCGCGACCCTACTTGCGATCTCCATCTCATCCCCCTGTAAGTAGACCCTCAGACGACAGCTGGACCTGCTGTGTTTATCAAGACACCCATCTGCAAAATACAGGCCGAGCAAGTAAGCCCTATCCTCAGAGGAGAGGGCGCCTGCTTTCATCTTACGATTATGCTCGTACTTCATACTAGTCTCACCGATTCAATATATTGGGACACAGGTCAGCCATCGTCTCACACTAGGTAGTTCTACACACATAAATCATCCATCTGAGACCACCCTCTTCACCCTTCTCCTATGCTGGAGCCGAGAACACGAATACACTCTCGCATAGGATTAAGAGACAGGAAAATAACTCATTAGACTCAACTTGGACATGGTAAGAATCAACAACAAAGGATTCTGCACATGCCTAATGCTTCAGTATAGTCCTGATTTTACATGGGCATAACTAGCCCAGGTATTCGAGCTACCGGTACGCCCTTGATTTCCAATCTCGAAGCTTGAACTGTAGTTCCTGCAAGTTGCCGGCGCCTTTCTTCCATTGCTGGATTTCTTTGCCAATATCAAAAACGAATGTTCCTCGGGTTCTGACCTTCTCTTCCACATTGTCCTTTAAAGCTTGGAGCGCTTGAGCAATCAGGTCAGGGGTGTTTACTAGGATGCAGTACCTTTCGACCTCATCAAATACTTTGTCTATGGACATACCTCGCCATTCTTCTGCTGGCGGCAACTTGAACGCACCTCGGACCGTTATCAGTGAGCCGTGGACTTCAACTGCATGTTCCTCAGATAGGATATCGATTGCTTTCTTCACCGTTGATTGATCAAGCCCGGTCAGTCTGATGAGTTCAATTACTTCAATGCTTCCCCTTTCGGTCACGAGTAGCAAGACTCTGTACCTAAGAGAACCTTCTCTCAAGAGGAAGTCTCTAAGCTTCTCTTTTATTCCTGGCTCGCTCATCAGTGACCTGAACAGTAGACTCTCAAGTTCGCTACTTGTTTTCGAAAGTGATTCAACTTCTTTCTCTAGAAACGCTAACCTGCTAGATGTTGCTTCGCCGAAGCCCGGAGACATCTCGGTGCTTTTGATCCTTCGGAGAGCTGATTCAAGTTCGGCTCTGCCCCTCTGGCATTCAGATAGGGCTTCTCCTAATGATGATATTTCTCCTGCGATCCTATTTCTCTCCCGGAGTAGTAACGAGTAATCATACTTCAGCTTTTCAAGCTCAGACCGGAGAGTAGCTATTACCTCACTATCTGGTGGAGAAGACAAGGTATCACCGTTTAATACATGGTGTAACTCAAATAAAAAGTGTTAGGAACCTTTAAAGTGTTATCTCCTCAACTAGTTGTGGTTACTCATTAGCCTCGTTGGGTTTATTTTTGGGAGATAGGTAAACGATATACATGGTGAAAGAGAGCTTGAGCGCTCAGATGCTTCCACTCACCGACCTAGCTAAGCATTTCTGGTCCATGCAGGCAGCCGAGTACATCAAAGACAAAGAAGTAGATTTGGCAGAGCTTGATGGCTACAAAGATGTGATCTCCGAGGCAGAATCCTGGATTGATTCAACGCTTGGTACTGGCGTGATCTTCCCTAACTCTAGGAGAAGACCTGAGGAAATCATACTTGCATATCCAACTGCCAGAATGTTCATCACCATTGTAGGAAACGAGTATGTTTTGAGGAGATTCGCGACTGCCGTATCCAAGTATGTCGGAGTTCTGCTGGAGAACGAAGATGATGCAAAGATAGTTTTTTTGGCAACTACGCCTGGAAACCTTGGCGATAGATCTTGGCAACTAGTCTACCAGAAGGCGACTCAAACCAAGAAAGAAGTCATCGGGGGAAGAATATTCGAGTGGAAACTGTTCTTCACCGACTATGTGAATGTCGCTCAGAATTTCCACGACGCCTATTGGAAGCTAGTTAACAGACCCGTGAATAGAGGATGGGTTTACTTACTCAAGCCTGACGTAGCCCGCTTAATTGAAGAGGCCATCAAAGTAAGGATAGGTAGAAGTGGCCTCAAGCCCTCAAGAGAACTTCCCTCAACGAAGGATCTGCCGCCAAATCTGAGGGAGGCTGTCGAAAGAATCTCGAGAAAAGTCAAGAAAAGGGTCGGTGAATTGCAGCAATACGACGTAGAGGGTTTGGGTGGTGGAGAAAGCGCTTACCCAGGGTGTATCAAGCAGATCTTGGATAAGCTAAACAGGGGAATTGGAGTAAGTCACAACGAGCGGTTAGCGCTAGTCTTCTTCTTATCCAATGTAGGCAAGGACACCGATGATATTCTTCAGGCGTTCTCCAAAGTCCCTGACTTCGACGTCGCAAGGACCCGTTACTACGTGGAACACGCCATGGGAATGAGAGGAGGAGGAACTAAGTACAAGTCATTTGGCTGCCCCAAACTACAAACGTTTGGGGTATGTAGCCCACAAGATGAATGGTGTAGACAGGGTAAGATAGGTCCTAGGACCTTGAGAGGACCGCTACACTTCTACAAAGCGAAGAGTTGGGTCCTATCTAGGAGGAAAGAGGAGCAGAAAACGGAATAAAGCTAAGAATTGGGAAGAGTTGACCATGGACACTGAGACACAGTTGTACCTCATTTCTAGGTTCAGGGAGTATTATGAGAAGAAAGGTTCGTCTATGGTAGTTCCTCCCAAGGATCTGCCTGAGAGAGAGTTTGCGTTCACCTACTTTGACAGAGAAGGCATGTTCAGGCACATAGGTTTCCCAAGGTCTGAGGAACTCTTGTCCCATCTAAGAGTAAATGCGCCATCCCATGCCTACTTGAGCGCAGCACATTACGCAGATCCCGATGCTGGCACGATGGGGCAGAAAGGGTGGAAAGGCACTGACCTCATATTTGATATCGACGCGGATCACCTTGACGTCCCCTGCAAGGAGGAACATGATAGATGGGTATGTCGAAAGTGCGGAGAAACCGATAAAGGAAAAAGACCTGAGCAGTGTCCTTCGTGTCAATCGATGACGATTGAAGAAGAAGCCTGGCTATGTGAAGAGTGCATTTCCCAAGCTAAATCTGAGACCTTTAAGTTAATTGACATACTGTCCAATGACTTCGGCTTTTCGAGAAGTGACATCGGGGTCACGTATACTGGCCACCGGGGATACCACGTGAAAGTTGATCTGCCTAGCATCTACCCTCTGACTCCGAGTGAAAGGAGAGAGATAGTGGACTACATCACCGGCAGAGGTATTCTTCTGCAAGCACACGGCCTTATTGAGCAAGGCTCCGGAAGGAAGAGAACAATAGCTGGGCCAGGCCGAGAGAGCATTGGATGGGGGTTAAGAATCTACAGATCAATAGTGAAGATGTTTGAAAATGGGGAAAGGCCGCCAGTAGCAATTGCAAACAAGGACAAGGTATTGGAGGAAATAGCTGGAGGCCGATGGGATACTGTTAAGGGAATTGCCATGAAGACATGGGAGAAACTAGTGACGAAAGCCATAAAACAGTATGGAATTGCTCACATTGATGAACCCGTTACCACGGACATTCACAGGCTGATCAGGTTGGAGGGGAGTCTCCACGGAAAGACAGGTTTCGCCGTAACGAATGTGCGCGACTTGGAATCATTTGACCCCTTCAAGGATGCAGTAGTCTTCAAGTCGGATCAAGAGGCTAGTGTTTACATAGATCGCAGCAACGCTTTTCGCATCGGGGAAAACAGCTATGGGCCATACGAAAAGGCAAAACTCAAATTACCTCTGGCAGCAGCCATATTCTTCATGTGCAAAGGAGTCGCAAAGGTCACGCGCGAAGCTTGAAAAGGTAGTCACATAAGGAATAGATGGCAGAAGGAGGGTGCAGTTCAAGTGACGAGGAAAAGTCCTGCGCTCACCGTTGACATAATAATCGTAGGGAAAACCGGATCGATCATCCTTGTGAAAAGACTAAACCCGCCATTCAAAGGTGATTGGGCTTTGCCCGGTGGATTTGTGGAATATGGTGAGACTGTTGAAGCCGCAGCGGCGCGAGAAGCAAAGGAAGAAACAGGTATCGACATTAAACTTATCAAGATTGTCGGCGTGTACTCAGCGCCCGACAGGGATCCAAGAGGGCACACAGTCTCGATATGTTTCCTCGCGCGAGAAGTAGGTGGAGAACTCAAAGCAGATACGGATGCTAAGGAAGCTACAGGCTTTCAGCCTTCATCATTACCGAAGAAACTCGCGTTTGACCACGGACAAATGCTAATCGACGCGGGGGTCAGGAATGCAAAAGGCTTTCCGTAAGACAAGCATGCTAAACAAGCGTTTCTCACACTTGTCAGACCTGAGAGAGCAAATCGTCTCGTAACTCTGCGAGCACGTTGCGTCATAACTCTTTCCTAGACAAAGTGAAAGGTTTAATAATAGTTTGGTGATAGAGAAATAATCAAACTCAAGGAAGTTGCATTATAGGCAAGATAGAGTGAAATAAGTTAGTGTGGCTGATGATCAAATGAGTAACAAAAGTGGCGCTAGTGGCCGAGAATCTGCAAAGACTCTACCTGGAAGAATCTTTGGCTTCATGGAAAAGAAGGATGTCATCCTAGTGATTTTGGCTTTCTTGATCCCGTTTCTATCTTGGACGAAAGTAATTATCCTGATGAGTCAGGGTAATCCTAATCTTCTTGTTACGAAGAATGACCTCACGTACATGATACAGTTGTTGATCCCAATAGTTATCTTCGTGCTCGCCGTCATGTCCGGGAGCTTGACCACGAGTATCCTCATTTCGCTTTTCTCTACAATGGGGTTCTTGATTATCGGGTGGCCATACTATTGGAATCCATTCGGCTGGACCCCTGGAGAGTATCCACCCGACCCGGGAACACTATACTCTGACACTTACAAGCTTCTCTTGAACTTGGTCGTTCCAGGGATACTAGGTGGAGGTCTCGTCCAGTTTGGTGTGATTAATTCAGCCTTGAGCGATATGAAAGAACTTCTTCATAGACCTGCCGCAATCATACTGTTACTAGCCTCATTTGGTGGTTCAGCGCTGCTCTACGGCAGAGTGAGCGCGGCAACTCTAACTGCAACTAATCCAGTGACTTTTGCATACCTTCTCATGGGTGTGCTGGCGATTATTACGTTGGTTTCGTTCGCCTCTAGAAACGCTTATGGTGGACTCGCTCTCGGTTTCCTAATATCACTCGTGTACTACTCTGTCGCCGCTGCAAAGGATCCAGCCGGCGAGGTTCTGGCGGTCTTTTCCATGGGGATAGTAAACTGGGTTCTGGGACCAGGGCTAGATGAGTACCTGCAATCGTTCTACATCGCGTACGGTCTGGGATTCTTCGTAGCAGCATTATGGGGTTCAATTTGGGGAGTATTGGGCAAGTACATGATATATAGTAAACCCCCAGCTAAGGCCGAAGAAAAGATCACTGTGGCACACATATTCAGAGATCTTTGGTCAAACTACTTCATCTTTGGGAAGAATACAAGACCCGAATTCAGGTTGAAAGATGAAGCTGGAACAACCGTAGCGGAGGGCGCGCCCCTAGCTGAGGTATTTACCTCTCAGAAGCAGAGGGGCAAATATGTGACATATAGGTATCTGGACAGGAAGAAACGTTACGAGCGCGTCCCAGCATCCATCGGAGGAATCATCGTTGAGCCCACAGAGGGAGGAAAATGCAAACTATATGAGAGAACATACAAGGCACGGGGACAGGAAGAAAAGACATACATCGGAGACTTCCTCGATCCACAACCGCTTTTCGAAAAATACCGCCCAATGTGGAGTCCTTTTGCATTTGCGCTAAGGGAGTACGCGGTTAAGGCACTAAGTCCATTTGTAATCTTGCCGATCGTCATTGGCGCAATCATATTCTCCCCAGTGATCTTAGGCGCTTACACCTACATTTTCAGTGGAGCCGCAGGCGGGGCGGCGGCATGGATAATCGTAGCCGAAGCGGTAATAGCAGTTGTCCTCATCTATTATATACTAAGGTGGAAAAGGAGACTCACTAGTGCTCTCAAAGCCCATCCCGAGGGAGCATTGACATTCCTCTTCGCGGGACTTATCGTAGGGGTACTCTTCATTTTCTCGTTCTTCTTGCTTAGTCAAATTGTACTTGTTGTCAAGAGCGCGTCCATTGATGCTTTCAGTGGCTTTACGACTAGTGCCATAATCATTCTATTGATAATAAGCATATTCACATCAGCTTCCACAGTTCAGATACTTGGAGTCGACAACATTAACATGTATTTCTACGATGACGAGGAGAAAGACATTAGACCTTACAAGCATGATTACGACAAGCCCGCGTGGCTCAAGGGAACGCATTACTGGGTTTTCAGGTTCATGTATTTCTGGCCGTTCGAGATGACTCCAAGTCTCCGTGGATTCGGGCACGAAGACTTCGAGAGAGTTGAGTTGTGGATCAATGCTGAGAGTGGAAGACCAGAGTGGGCAATCTCGGATTATCATTGGAGAGAGCTTTGGTACAAGATCCCTGAGCCAAAAGGGGACATCGCCCTTCAAGTCAACTTCACGAAAAACTTCCACACACCAGTACTATCAGTTGTGAATAGGAGCCGTCTAGAGAGAATCGAGTTTGGGAAAGAGTCATGGATAAACACGTGGAAGGCTGTCTTCCACTATTTGAGGGTAAGTCGACACATAGGTAAGGAGACCAAGGAACAACAGAAACAGCTATCGGCGGGCTTGAAGAACAGGGGAGGAGCACTTGCGAAGTTCTTCATAGATATTCCAGCGCCCATAAACATTGCTGCCGCAGACACGATGGCTGGGTTCCCGTGGAACTTGTTCCGTTTCCCCAAGGGTGTGGCATCGACTCAAAAGGTAAATGGAACAGTGAAATACGTGTACAGGGAGAAGAACTACAGACCACCTTACGTAGAGAAAGTCACTGGAGGTACATTAGAAGCGGAAGATCAAGATGGGCTTGGTAGCCCAGCATCAGTTGATGAGGAGTTACCACAAATCTGCCCGAAGTGCGGCAAACCGCTACCGAAGAGTCTAGTTTGCAGCGCCGACAAGACTGATGCGACACAGGTGTCTTTCCTAGTCTACATAGACTGAAACAGAATAATACGCTGAATACCAATGTCCCAAAAAAATGTAGCAACAACAAAGAGCGAAAACCGTTAATTCATAGCTGACCCAAAAGAGTTCCTATTCCTTCCTCTTTTTATTTCTTTGAATTCGTGATTCTATGTCTGTTTCGTGTGCTTCTGCTGTTTAGCGTCATACTCGTCTCTCGTCATGTAGTGTCTGGCAGGGCATCCTTTTACAACGGTATTTCGCGGGACACTTTTTGTAACGATTGATCCGCTTGCCACTACTGCGCGTTCACCTACTGTTATCCCGGCTATGAGGATGCTTCCGGCTCCTACTGCGGAGCCTTTTTTGATTGTTACGCCCGTAATCTTTGGGGATGGAGGGTAGAGATCGTTTGTGACCATGGCGTATGGGCCCATGAAAACGTCATCTTCTATTATTGTTCCAGGTGGGATGTAAACGCCAGACTGGATGTTGACGTTGCAGCCGACTTCGACGGAGCCGTCTATGACAGTGTTGGTTCCGATTCGCGTGCGAGATCCGATTTTGGAGTCTTCTCTTACTAGAATGTGGTGTCCTGTTTCGGCATCGTCACCTATAGTGGCGCGTTCATAGATTATGGCGCCTGACCTTATGATCACGTTTCTGCCAATCTGGGAGCCACTGCTTCTCTCATCATATACCTTCAGATCGACTTTCTTTATGGTTGTCTCCGAAAGAATTGTTTTGAGAGTCTTCCTTATTGGGTAGCCTATTATACATCCTTCTCCGATGAGAGTTTTCGACCCAATTACGGAACTGCCTAGGACTATGGCGTCCCCTTCGATTTCCCCATGGATTTTCGCTTTCGGTGAGATGAATCGCATGATTGGTTTCACCCCCTTGGGAAGCCACCTTATTGAATGATCTATGGGATCAAGCTTATTTCCTTGGAAATTGCGACGCTGTATCTGATATGGTTCTCATCTTAATAACTGAGCTATCATGGTATACTCTTCGTAAATAAAAGCTTGTAGGAAAAGTTAAAACCTTTAAGCGGATAATAAATGTGACATCCAATTATGCTTTGATTTCACATATGAACGGTTGATGACAATGCCATTTCCACAGACGAAGTTTCAACAAATGATATTTATCTGAAAAGAATAGCTGTCCTATCGGCGCCTATCCGTGGCGATCATAGAAATGTGCGGTATAGTTGGGGTAGTATCCAAGAACAACCAGATTGCTGAAGCGGTTATTAGCTCACTCAAAAGACTCGAATATAGGGGATATGACTCGGCTGGGATAGCCATTATCGGGGATAATGGTATCTCAGTCGTTAAAGACAAGGGATCAGTAGATTACTTGGCTAGCGAGATCGATTGGCATGCGATGACGGGGTATGTGGGGATAGGACACACCAGATGGGCTACTCACGGTGTTCCCTCCAGAATTAACTCTCATCCCCACCTGGATTGCACTGGGAGAATAGCGGTTGCTCATAACGGTATAATAGAGAACTTCTTGGAATTGCGCAGGCAACTGGAGGAAAGAGGGCACAAACTCGTTTCTCAAACGGACACCGAGGTTATACCGCACTTAATTGAGGAATCGAAGAACAAAGGCATAACATTCAAAGACGCCATCAAGGAGGCTATGAGAGGTTGTAGGGGCTCCTACGCCCTCGTGGCAATATCCCTTGACGAGCCTGACAAAGTAGTTTGCGCGAGAAGAGAGAGTCCTCTCGTAATAGGGATAGGAAAGAATGAAGTATTCTGTGCTTCGGACATACCCGCATTTCTTCCATTCACTAACAAGGTGATCATACTTCGAGACGGAGAGATGGCAGTACTCACCCCAGAAAATAGTATGATCGAGAGAATCGATGACTCAGTCGCCGTTCTGCCGCAGATAACGACGATAACCTGGAGCGCTCAAATGGCTGAGAAATCAGGGTTCCCCACATTCATGCTGAAGGAGATCCGTGAGCAACCGTACGCTTTGAGAAACACTCTCAGGATAGATGAGCACCTAATCGAACCTTTCGCTAGGAAAATAAGTGACTCAGGTAGGGTTATCTTGACCGCTGCGGGCACGTCTAACCACTCCTGTATTATCGGCAAATACTTCTTCATGCGTTTTGGTCAACTATATTGCCAATCAATAATATCCTCAGAGTTCACTGATGTCGTTCTTAACACAATAGGTCATCGGGACGCCGTAGTAGCCATAAGCCAGTCAGGTGAGACTGCGGACACTATTGAAGCCGTGAGGAAAGCTAGGGAGAAAGGGGCAACGATCCTATCAATAACGAATGTTGTTGGAAGCTCGATAACGCAGCTCTCTGACCACGTGATATGCACACAAGCTGGACCCGAGATTGGTGTGGCGGCAACAAAGACCTTCATGACCCAAGTAGCAACTCTAGCACTGCTGTCCCTCGAGTTATCAAAGATAAGTGGTGTGCTAAACTCCAATGAGATACAGAGTTTGAAAAGGAGTCTACTTGACACGCCCCGCTTAATAGAGAGTGTCATAGAGAACCTAGAAGGAACCGCAATAAGAGCAGCGGAGAAGTATTACAACAGACCAAGCTTCCTCTTCTTAGGTAGGGGCATAAGCACTGCAACGGCTATGGAAGGGGCTTTGAAACTCAAAGAAATCGCGTACACTCATGCTGAAGGGTATCCAGCTGGCGAAAGCAAGCATGGACCCATATCACTTGTGGAACCTGGTTTCCCAGTAGTGTTTATAGCGCCACCAGACCAGACGTACGATAGGCTAATCGGAAACGTCATGGAGATGAAAGCACGCGAAGCCAGCGTAATAGCTGTCGTCGCCCAAGGGGATCAAAACATTGGACGATTATCTGACGTGGTTTTTGAGGTACCTGGCAACATACCTCCAGAGTTTTCTCCGATACCTTACATTGTTCCTCTTCAACTACTTGCCTACTACACATCGGTCAAGAGAGGATATGACCCAGACAAACCGAGAAACCTCGCAAAGAGTGTAACGGTGAAGTAGCAACAACTAAGAAATACCTGACTGCAAATATGGTAGGGTCATGCCAAACCAACTCTTCGATAATGTCTACTTGATTCAAGTCCCGTCGCTTTTTCCTGTTGGGGCGACAAATAGTTATCTCGTTAACTCAGGCGAGCCGTCGCTAATCGATGTGGGGCTCAAAAGCAGGAAGTCACACGAGACCTTACTCAAGGAACTCGGATCTTTGAACCTTGCCCCGAAGGACATCCAGAAGATTATCGTAACCCACGCTCACGTTGACCACTTTGGCTTGATCCACAAACTCCAAGAAGACTCAAGTTGTGACGTGTATGTTCATGCTGAAGACTTTGAATTCGTATCCGACTATGCAGGCGCCTACCTGAAGAGAATGGATTACTTTGGAGACATCTTGCTGAGTTCGGGCACACCGCAGAAAATCCTAGATGACCTGCAGGCGGCTTACCTTTTCCTGAAGGATGTCGGTGGTTCAGTAGCCAATTGCAGGAAAATCAATGACGGTGACACAATAGGGCTAGGCGACCTGAAGCTGAAAGCAATACACACACCGGGGCACACCATTGGAGAAATAGTTCTTTCGTGGGAGGAAAAGGAGACGCTATTCTGTGGTGACCATCTGTTGAACGAAATAACGCCCAATGTTGGAGTGACTCTTCGAGGAACTCCTGTTGTTTCCCTCTTACCGGACTATTTGAGATCTCTGGAGAAGACACTAAAGTTACCAGGTGAAGTTGCTTTTCCTGGTCACCGTGGTGTAATCCAAGGCTTCAGAAAGAGAGCCCTAGAAATACTTGAGCACCACAGAGAAAGGAAAAGGCTGATGCTGGATGCTGTCAGCCGAGGTGAGAAAACCCCCTTTGAAGTTTCCAGAATCATTTTCGGGAAAGTGTCTTTATCAGAAGTTCCACTAGCGATAGCTGAAACAATGTCTCACATGCAAGTTCTGGAGGGTGAGAGGAAGGTGTCTACGAAGAAGCGGAATGGGGTAGTTTACTATGGGGTAAGAGGTAGCGGTTGACGTGTAGGTTTACCACTAGGTCATTGTCCGAGATGCGGTAACCATGGGCAAGCATTGGAATTCCAGTCCCTGACAGAGTAACTCGACATGCTGCCCAGCGGATTTCGCCATAGTGAGATTTAAATGCCTTGTGCGTATTTAATACAACAGTTGACGACGAAAAACTTTTTGTGAAAAACTATTTGCATATGTCGGAGTTTCATCGCTGTTTAATGCCCAAATTCTATATGTGAAACAAATCGTTTTTCGGAGGCCGAATGACAAATGGGTGGTGGAGCAAAAAAGAAGTCAATAGCAATGGCTGAGAAAGCGCAGAGACGTTCAACTACCAAAGATGGTGAGGAGAAGGAGAAGAAGGAGTCTTCAGGCACGCAGAAGACTGGTCCAAAATCAGTAGCGATTGGGGACGAACTAATGAAAACCATAAAGAAAGAAGCGCCGAAAATGAATGCCGTAACCCCATATGTAATAGCGTCAAAATACAACATAAAACTCAGCTCAGCGAAAACCATTCTAAGGGAACTTGAAAAAGCTAACTTGTTAAGGAAAGCCTGTGGCAACCATAGAGTTTCTGTGTACGCTCCTCCGTCAAAGAAAGCTGAAGAGACTGCCGCTGCATAAGTGCCAGAAATAACCCAGATTTCAAGTAGCTGTCGACTCACCTAGATTCCCGCATTGAGGAGGGATCTCTATTGTCCGAGGTGGGGAAGTACAGGGTCGTCTTCAAGATACAGGGAACCGGGGAAGCCCAGGGTGAGTTAATCCGCAGAAAATCTCCCCTCACAGCCGAGAGCGTGTGGCGAGCCATTCCCATCGTAGGCAAGGCTAGTGTATGGAGGAACGCCGAAGTCTATTTCCCAGCAGGGATTAAGAGAGGGCTAGAGCGGGCCACAAAAGTAGTGGAAGTGGGAGACATCGCTCACTGGCCTCTAGGAGACGCCATATGCGTGTTCTATGACAAGGTGGAACCCTACTCGGGTGTGAATATCGTTGGCAGAATCCTTGACGGCTTGTCTATCTTTGGCAAGGTCAAGTTGGGGACAACCATAACTTTAGATAAAGCTTGAAATAGTGGATTGGAAGAAGTACTCTTCCTCCTTGAAGTAACCCAGGAAGACCTAATAGTTGGAGGTTTCGCGAAGACAAACAGGGAGCTGCTCTATTAGAACTGTTTTTACCAGATTACAACCAATCAGGGCATACTGAGACAGATTGGGTGTTCACCCAAGTTGCCATTACTCGTGTCTGACACTCGTGTGTCGGGGGTTTGGATCGAATGCGCTGCGGCGATTCGGCATCATCGACGGAGGTAGGTAGACGTTCCGCCGTAGAGTGAATCTCAGACAAGGGTGAAGGACACTATGGCAGACGATAGCCAAAGTTCATTGACGAGGTTGTTTGAGCCAAGGGTCGTGGCTTTGATTGGATCATCGAGGCTCACTGAAGCCGTAGGGATGATGAACCCCCGCATATATAATTCCATATACTACAATCTTAGTAAGTTCTTTGAAGGAGAAGTTGTGAAGTACGACATAGGAACCAATGTTGGAAAACTGATGGAAACCCCGGTGAAAGCAGACCTCGCAGTAATAGTTCTCTCCGCTGCATTGGCGAACAAGGCCCTTGAATTCTGCGGAAAAAGTGGGGTGAAAGCCGCGATCGTCGTTCCTGGAGGGTTCAAAGACATTGAGAGAAGCAAACTAGTAGAAACCGCGTCCAATAACAGGATACGCGTACTCGGTCCTAACGCAATCATGGGAGTAATTAACACGAAAAATGGGTTAAACACAACATTCGAGAGAGATCTGATGCCGAAGCGTGGAGGTCTCTCGGTGCTCAGTCAAAGCGGCGGCGTGGGCGCAGCGCTCGCAGACTGGGCGACATATTACGGTGAGGGCATCAGTAAGTTCACTTGGTTGGGCGACAAGGCCGACATCTCAGAAGTAGACTTGCTAGAGTACCTCAGTGAAGACGAAGACAGCAAAGTCATCTTGATGTATCTTGAGAGCGTCAAGAACGGCCAAGATTTCCTGAGAACAGTGAGAAAGGCGACGGGAAAGAAACCAGTTGTCATACTTAAGGGAGGGGTTTCAGAGGAGGCTAAAGCTAGGGCACTGAGTCACACGGCGGCGATAAGTGTCGGAAGTGATAAGATATTCAGAGCTGCTGCCAAACAGAACGGGGCAATCCTTGTTGACTCAATGGAGGAACTCTTCATAGCGGGTGAAGTCCTTGAGAAACAACCTCCTATGAGAGGAAACCGCGTGACCATTATCTCGAATGTTGGGGGACCGGCTGTGCTGATGGCTGACGCCACTCATCGATCCGGATTCAGGCTAGCCAGACTCTCAGCGGAAACAGCCAAAAGAATAGAGAGCAAATATCCAGGAGTCGAAGCCATTAACCCGCTTGACATAATTGCTGATGCCAGAGCAGACCGCTACGGTGACATCTTGGAGAGTGTGCTCAAAGAGAATGAGGTAGATGGCGTTCTTGTAATAAACATGTTGAAGTCATGCCTCACACTACCTGATGACGTCAAGGTTATCGCGAAGGTTGCAAAAGAGTACCCAGACAAACCTGTCGTTGATTGCGCCCCCGGCGGAGAAGACTATGATAAGATCCGGACTGCCCTGACTGGGACAAATATTCCTGTATTCAATGGACCAGAAAAAGCAGTATTTGCTCTCAGAGTGCTCAGTGAGTACGGAGAATATCTTTCGAGGATGGATAGGAAAAGTCGGTAGATCAGACGATTCCTGATCTAAATAGGGTCCCTACCTTACTCACTTTTCTTATTACCTGAGTTGTGCGGAGGTTGTCTAAGCCCGTTTTTTCAGTTTCTTCAGGAAACCAGAAACTATGTCATCAAGGTTTGGTTTCGTTAGTTCCTCTAATTCATACGACACAACTGCAAGGGGCTTGTCAATCTTCATTATTTTATTGAGGTTTATTGGCGTAGCTGAAAGTACCGTATCGCATGGCGTGGCATTGATCGTCTTCTCAAGATCCTTGATTTGTTGTTGAGAGTACCCCATCGTCGGAAGGAGCGCACCAACTTGTCTATACTTATCAAAGGTTTCCTTTATTGTTCCGGCTGCATATGGGTGTGGGTCTACTATTTTGGCGTTCATGCTTCTAGCGGCAACTGTGCCCGCTCCAATAGGCGTCTGTCCGTGCGTGACGGTCGGTCCGTCTTCTATTACGAGCACTTTCTTGCCTTTGACTAGTTCAGGTCGATCCACCTTTATCGCGGACTTCGCCTCGATTATTTCTGCCTTTGGATTCGCCTTCCTAATATTGGACTTGATTAGTCCCGCGTCTTCCTTTTTCGCTACATCAACCTTGTTCATCACTACAACGTCTGCCATGATGACGTTTGTTTCGCCAGGGTATGACCCAACCTCTTGTCCAGGCCTCAAAGCGTCTGCGACAGTGATCATCAGGTCTGGTGTGAAGAAAGGCATGTCATTGTTCCCGCCATCCCACAAGATTACGTCTGCTTCTTTCTCGGCTTGACGAAGGATCTTCTCATAATCGACCCCAGCGTATACCACTGTTCCCATGGATATGTGGGGCTCGTACTCCTCCCTTTCCTCAATCGTGCATCGAGCAACGTCCATGTCTTTCATCGTTGCAAATCGCTGGACCGCCTGCGAAGCGAGGTTCGGATCGTAGGGCATTGGGTGGCGCACTGCAACAAGTTTAACTCCCTTGCTCCTGAGTATCCTCGCGATTCTCCTAGTAACAGTGCTTTTGCCGGCACCAGTTCTAACGGCGCATATTGCTATGACGGGGACCTTAGACTTTAGACAGGTAGAGTTTAACCCCATTAGTCTGAAGTCAGCTCCTGACGCTAGGACAACCGAGGCTCTATGCATCACTTCTGGGTGGGGCAGGTCACTATAGGCTAAGATCACCTCATTAACGCCATTCTTCTTTACAAGTTCACTCAGTTCCGCTTCTGGCCTGATGGGGACGCCCTTCGGGTATAATGGCCCCGAAAGCTCAGGAGGGTAAGTCCTATTCTCAATTCCAGGTATCTGAGTAGCCGTGAAAGCGACGACCTCATAGTTCTTGTTATTCCTGAAGAAGACGTTAAAATTGTGGAAATCTCTTCCAGCGGCACCCATTATGATGACTTTAGTTTTACCCATTCTTAGCCACCCGTCTTCAAAGTGATGCTTCTGAAATAGCTTTGAAGCTACTATAGAAGGAACCGAGTCTGATCACAAACTTTCTCAGTACTCGTGTTCGCCTATATTCACCAGTTTCAAATTGATTAAGAATGAGTATTCGTGGCGGATTTAAAAAGGTATTGCATCAAAAACCCAGGCTGCAATTGCAGAAGAAGAGTCGAAACGATAGAAAATTAGAGTGATTTGAAGCATCAACAAGAGTTCAAATAATGGGCAATAGAAAGAAGAAGAACTCCTTCGAACTTTGTTCCGTAATTACCTCTGAGATAGGCGCTACGGAATGACCTATGGTGAGCCAGTCAGTCGCAGTAACCGCGCTTCTCTTTGTCATCCCATCAGAGACCAAACACATACTTCAAGGTTTGGTCCAGAATTCAGTCTTGCAGTGTTCACATAGGACTCTCTGTCTGAATTTTCCAGAAGAATAGTAGACCTCGATCTTGAATTTGTTGTCGCAGGTTCCACATCTGCAGTCTTCTGATTCCTTCACTTCTACTAGAACTAAGTCCTTTTTCTTGTCTTCTTCCTCTTTGAGCTTGTCTTGGAGTATGTCCTTCCAGCATTTGGTTTCTACTTTCTTCACGTCGCATTCCTCGTCGTCTGATCAGCACATCATGTCTGCACCGAAGTCCCCTTGGTTGCTACTAAGAGCTTCTTCCGAAATAGTAGTGGAGGGGGTTGCAGAAGCATTGCTAAAAAATGCACTAATGTAAGAAACGTGCTTAACGCCATATTAAACTTTTGTAATTCCATCCAAATCAGTCTAGTTTTTCATAGTGTTCATTCGAAGATCGCAAATATAAAATGACAGTCATAGATTGCATCCAGAAGACCCAAGCTTATAGCGGACAAGAATATGCGGTAAAAGGGGGAAGACAAAAAGACAATGTACTACCACTAATAATCCTGGGAGCGTTTATGACCCCGGCTTGATGACTGATGCCGCGCGGCGATCGTTGTTTAGTCCGTCCACTGTCCTTTGTATACTCAGCATAAGAAAGAGTGGTTTAGGGCATGAGCTGCTCCCTATGATTTCTCGAGTATGATATTGATCGTTGACACGTTTCTTGTTCTTCCGTCTTCCTTAATTTCTTCCGTTCCTATCTCTATCTTCCTGACTTTGCACTTGTCTTGGAGGAACCTCGTCCTGGTGATCTCAGCGACGTCGACAGCCTTTGAGATAGCTCTTCCACGAGCTTTGATGCTAACATCATTTGAACCTTTGTTGAACTGGAGTACTGTTGCAAGGACGTAGTTCATTGTACCCTTGACTCCTACTAGGATTACGTTCTCGGGAAAGCGATGTCTCTCGGAACCTTGCTCCCTCTGAACAGGACGCTCTCTCTCAACGGGACGCTCTCTCTCAACGGGACGCTCTCTTGCAGAGGCTCGCTCCCTTGGGGCACTTTTTCCTGCGCCTCTATCTTGCTTCTTCTTTTCAGACATTTGTGTTCATCTCTTTACGTCTATCTGTTGCCATTTATTCGTGTAGCTCAGGTTTTGGTTTAGCTGTGTTGCACCATTCCTTGGAGCTCTACGTTGCAGAAAAGGAATGCACTTCAGTATATTTAATGTTTCTGCAACTACGGGTTTCGAGTTTATCTGCAACCTGCTAATAAGTCTTGCTCTCCTCATTTTCTACTAAGTGGAACCGGATCACTGTTTAGAAAGCTTCCTTGGATGTTTCTGATGCTTGACCAATACGTTTTTTAGGGACGACAATTGAACTGAGAAGTCAGGGAAGACGTTGCATGCAGAGAAGACGAGCACGGAGGATATATGACAGTTGAATCGTGGTTCTACTTCTTCTAGGACAGCTGGTTTTGAGGAGCAGACAGTGAAGTCAGGGCAGAGGTTTATAAAACGACCTTTGAAGCTGCTCATAGTTATAGGACTCTTCTTGTTCTTCGGGGTCTATAGACTCAGGTGGCTACTTGCTCTCACATTTGACTGGTCGGGTCTCTATTTGAGTTATCTGTCTGGCTACATAGGAAACGTAGTCCTCTCAGCGATGATTGGCTTCACCGAGATGAACTATGTGACCCGCCAATCTTGGCTAGGGCAGTGGCAGGGGGCCTCCATCGCAGGCATCTTAACCTTTGACGGTTTCATGAATGTGTGGGTGACGATCATCAGTATCGAAATCATGATCGGGGTTATTGGAGTGCTCGCAGTCTACTCCACCTTAGCACTCCGAAGAAGCTACTTAGCGAAGGTAGGAAGCCTTTCAATAATCCTAGCGGGGATATTCGATGTCGTTAGCCAACTTCCAATAATCGAGAGCATCGCAGGAATACTCTGTTTCCTCCTTCTGATTAGGCGGGATGTCAAGGAAGCATATGCCCAGAAAGAGGGTCGTCTCACTGGGAAACTGATGGGTGGGAAAGAGGAAGTTACGTTCAGTGCTGACCTATCCTCCCCAAGGGGAAAGCAGAGAGCTGGGAAGAAATGTCCAAAGTGCGGAATGCTTCTTCCTCCTTCGGCAAGAGTATGCCGCAGATGCAAGACAAGAATAACGGAGTGACAGCGATGCCAAGACTAGACTCTTACTGTTTCCTGACTTAGAGACTGATAGCATGTGCTGAAGGATTAGCTTTTTAAATGAAGGTCAGTCTTGGAAGGAGCTGATTGTATGAGAAAGGCGAAGATCGTGTCCTTGGCTACACTAATAGCGATCACATTCCTCTTGATTCTTCCGTACATGGTAGGAGGGTTCCAATGGTCAATTATAGGACTTGCTGTACTGTACGGGCTTGGATTTATCGCTCTCGTTGGATACTTGTGGTTACTTCCCGCTCAAGAAAAAACCAAGTCAAAGAAGAAGGTAAGCGATATTGGGGAAATCAAGACAGTGACTTCTATAGCATGCCATAACTGCGACTTCTCAGAGGAAAGAGATTTCAAAGCCGGAGACTACATTAATAAACAAGTCGGGAAATGCCGCAGATGTGGACGCGAGCTCTACGTCAAGAGCATCTATGCCGTAGAGGAAAAACGAAGATGAAGGAGAAGGCAGAACCGCGACTAGACGAGCAGCGATCAATTATCTGAAGCGGACATTGGATCTCAATTCATGCGAAAGAAGTGGACACTCCCATCTTCTCAAGTGTCTTTCTGAGCCAGTAATTGTCCTCTATTAAGAAGGAGAACTGATCGCAAACTTTTTGCTTCGCGTTCTTATCCCCGCTGCTAACGGCCTTAAGGAGGTTAGCTGCAAACTTCATGTTGTCTGTTCCGCTCAGCCCCTTGGATTCAGCTATCTTGACGACGTTGGAAGCCTCTTCCCGGTTTCCTGAACGCAACGAGACAATTACGGCGCAAAGGAGAGAGTCTGATGCTCCTGTCTTGTTCTTTCCCTTCAGAGACTCTTCGGCGGAATTCCTGAAGCATTCGGATGCCTTAGCGAAGTCTCCAATGTCAGAGTAGCAGAAACCGGCACTTCTCCAACGTTCAGCGGCGATAGTTTGATCACCCGTTTTCGCTTCAGCCTCAGCTTCGGCAATAAACTTCTTGCATTCTTCTGACAAAACCCATGCACCTCTTCCCTCTACCTATCTTTTCCTCTGATGAGATTACTTTCGAACTTAAAAAGCATTCTCTAGCACATACACACCTTCACGGAAAGAATATTCGGCAGCATAAACATTAATTTAAGGATACATGATCTATCGTAAGGGATAGGCATTATGGAGAGGAATGTGTTTGCGCATAGGAGTAAGCACAAGTTGCTTCCTGGAGAAACATGAAGGTTATGTACTTTCCAGTCAGATCCCCAGAAAGGATATTGGCTCTTATGCCTTGGAATTGCAGGTTGATAGGGGATTCACCTTTGATGACGTGGAGAATTTGAGCATTAGGTCTATACATCTTCCCTTTACCCGCTACATTCCCGCAGTTAAAGCTGGAAAGAAAGTCTACCTTGAGGGAAGAACTGTGAACATAGCTAGTATTGACGAGAAGAAGTGGATACGTGATCTTGAGTACTGCAAGGATGTCGTTAGGCTGTCTCGTGGCAAGGGAATTGAGAATGCCATATTACACTACGGCAACTGTGCGTGTGGAGGAGAGGTTTTCAAGAACCCGCATCATAGGGAGCTTCATTGGAATATGGAACTGAAATTCGTGAAGGAAATAAGTGGAGAACTTAAGGGAGCTGGCATCAGATTGCTGATTGAAAACCACCCATATCAAGACCGCATCTTCAAGAAGCATATCGTTCACATCCAGAGAATTCTCGATGAAAAGGTGGCTAACTTGTGCTTAGACCTCCCACACGCCTTCACTAGGCACAAGAAGTTTGGTGACGAGGAACCAATGAAGTTAATAGAAAAGTTTCAAAAGAGTATTTTTGAAGTGCACCTGGCTGACAATGATGGAGAAACGAATGAGCCCATTGGTCTGGGCACGGGGAAGATGCCTTGGCAGGATCTCGTCACCGCTGTAATCGCCAAGCGCGAAGACATCCTAATGGTAGTGGAGCTGCATAGCGATCCTACGGCATCCATAGACCAACTCAAAAGGTATATGAACGAAAACAACTCTAACGACGGCGGATAACAGATATTCCGATTTGCCAGACAATACAGTCGGATTTCCTGTATTCTGTCTATTGGTTTCCGCAGATTCTTTCTCATGGTTATAAGCGAAACCAGTATCCTGAGATGTAAAAGACCAAGTCTCTTCAATGTTTTCGTCGTTTTGGATCAAAAATCTATTAATAGGGGGAGCTGATTAACGGAATTCCATAAGTATGATGAAAAATGAAGTCTTTGGAGGATTCGGCGTTTTGAGGAAAGTTGCTATTGTTGGAGCTGGTTTGACGCGGTTCTCCGCTTCAAGACATGATGCGAACCAAGAAGAGATGGTCGCAGAAGCTATGAGACAAGCTGCCGAAAATATGGGAATGACATGGAACGATCTACGTAATGAAGTTGACATGGGCGTTGGAGCATACTGCAGTGACTTCTTTAATCAGCAATTGAAGTTCGGTGCAACTATCCACGACTATCTCGGGCTTTGCCCGAAGTCGAACATCCGAGTTGAAGCCGTAGGAGCAACTGGTGCTCAGGCGTTAAGAACGGGATACGCATACATCGCAGCAAGCACATTATACGACGTTATTGCGGTCCTCAGTTGGGAGAAGATGTCAGAGGTGAGCTATGAACAGTCCTTAGATTTCTTGGGGAGAAATCTAGATCTTGACTTCGAGTATTATCCAGTAGGTGTAACTCTTCCAACAGTTCATGGTATGATGGCTCAACTTCACATGAAGAAGTTTGGCACAAGTAGAGAGCAGATCGCCAAGGTTGCAGTTAAGAATAGGAAGAATGCGCTAAACAATCCATTCGTGGACTTTGGAAAAGAAATAGCGGTTGACGATGTCTTGAACTCTAAGCCCTTGTTCAGCCCGCTTGGAGAACTGGACTTCGCCCCGGCTTCTGATGGTGCAGCAGTCATCATCTTGGCGTCCGAGGACAAGGCTAAGAAGTTCACCGACACTCCGGTATGGATTTCTGGAACCGGATGCGGAACTGATAAGTTCATCTATAGGCGAACGGCAGACGACATACCAACATTAGCTTCGACCATAGTCGCGGCTGAACAAGCATACAAGATGGCAGGAATAGCCAACCCAATGAAAGAACTCGACTGCGCAGAAGTCTATGACATGTCAACAATCTACGAGATTATGGCATACGAATCACTGGGATTCTGCGGCAAGGGCGAAGGAGGCAAACTCATTGAGGACGGTGCAACGGAGAACGGGGGAGAACTCCCTGTGAATGTGGCAGGGGGATGCTTTGGCGCAGGCATAGCATTGGCAGCAATCGGAGTAAAGCAAGCTGTTGAGATGTTCTGGCAACTAAGAGGAGAAGCAGACAAGCGGCTCAAGGTTGGCGTGCAAGTACAGGATGCAGAGAAAGGTCTGATAAATGCTGAGTCAGGTTACGGCGTCAAGAGCGTGGTTCACATATTGGAGAGGTAAATGAAGGTAAATGACGAAAAAAAAGAAATGAAAAGAGGCTGATTTTGAACATGACGAAAATCTCTAGGACTGATCCTCTCACCATCACGAAAGATTACAGGATCACGTACCAATCCACATTGGGAGAAGTATCAAGATTCTTCTTAGATATCGCAAACAAAGGAAAGATCATGGGAACACGATGCGAAAAGTGTGGTAAGACATACATCCCACCATTCCCCGACTGCCCCGAATGTCTCGGCAAGACAAGTTGGGTTGAGATGCCGAACAACGGAGTCGTCGAAGCATTCACGATATGCTACACCCAGCCACGCCACTTCAAGAGAAAGTTGCCTTACATTGTTGCATACGTAAGGCTAGCGGGGGCAGATACTCTGCTTCCCGGCATAGTTGAGTGCGACCCAAGCAAAATAGAGCAAGGATCCAAGGTCGAATTGAAGATCAGGGTGCCTGAGAGAGGAACACGCTGGGGAGTATATGAGGCAGACTACTACTTCGAATTGGTTTAGGGGTGAGAGGCAAGAATGAGTAAACGAGTCGCAATAGTTGGTGCTGGTCTCGGTAAATTCGATAAACCAAGAGAAGACAAGAGAGTAAGGGAACTCGTAGCTGAGCCAGTGAAAATGGCTTTTGACCTTACACCTAACTTGTCAAAAGACGACATAGATATGGGTGTCGCATCCTACTTTGCAACGCACTTTGATCAGGAACACAATCCGGCATCAAGTTGCTGGGATTACATGGGCTTTACACCAAAGCCGCTACTGCATGTCGAGGGAGGCGGGGCAACTGGGTGCTTGGCAATTTGGGCAGCGTGGCACTATATCAAAGCAGGACTAGCAGACGTAATACTTGTTTACGGATTTGAAACGCAGTCTACCGTCGATTCATCTCTCGCAAACGAATTCATAGCTGCAGCGTCTGACACAGACTTCGATTACAGTCTGGGAGGATTCTACACAGGTTACTACGCTTTGATGTGTGCAAGACACTACCACCTGTACAAGACGAACCCCGTTCACACAGCCATGATTGCTGTCAAGAACAAGAGGAACGCCCTGAACAAGCCCTTCGCAGAGTTTGGAGCAAATATTACGGTCGAAGATGTCCTTAAGTCTAGGATCATTGCAAGTCCCCTTAAGATCTTCGATTGCTGCATGCTAACTGACGGAGCCGCATGCATTGTACTAGCATCGGAGGAAAAAGCAAAGAAGCTAACTGACTCACCAATATGGATCTCAGGTGGCGGGATGGGAACAGACGCAATGAGACCTGGCGACAGACCAATAGGAGCAGCGGCTACATGGCAGATGGGTGCGAAAACGCCAATCATTAATCCGGAGGAGGACTCTTCAGCACTTGCGAAAGTACTATACCCGGATGTCCAATCATTCGGAGCTTGCAGGGAGGCTGCTAGGCAGGCCTACAAACTGGCGAACATAACCAGCCCACTCAAACAGATACAGCTAGCTGAGTTACACGACGCCTATACGTCAAGTGAGATGCAAACGTATGAGGACATTGGATTCATTCCTCACGGGAAAACTGGCAAGTGGGTTGAGGAAGGTGGACCATTTGTAGATGGGGAGTTGCCTTGCAATCCCAGCGGCGGACTCATCGGGGTAGGACATCCAGTCGGAGCAACAGGAATAATGAGTGCATTCTTCGCTTACCATCAGTTGCTGGGTGATGAACCAAAGTTCTGTACAAACAGTAGCACGGAGGTTCAGGGTGCGCAGAGAGCAGCAGTACACTCACATGCTGGGACAGGGACCTACATAGTTGTCCTTGTGCTGGAGAAGTAATTGAGGAGGAGGTCATTATCAAAATGAGCGACCAACCTGATGTTTTGAGTTGTGATCCGTTGAGGATAATCAGAATTCACGACCAGACTTTCCATCACAGCTACGGAAAGATCGACAAGTTTTTCAAAAGATTTGCAGAGGGCAAGCTAATAGCCACAAAGTGTGAGAAATGCAACAAGGTTTACGTTCCTCCGCGCGCAGATTGTCCATTCTGCTTAGCAGATCTGACCGAGAACTGGGTCGAGTTGCCGAAGGAATGTGAACTACATACGTTTTCAGTATTATATTTCGCTGGACCTACGTTCTTCAGAGATCTACCGTTCATTCTCGGACTTGCCAAGTGGCCTGGAGTAGAAACCTATCTGATGGGAAGGATCAAAGATGTCAAGCCCGAAGATGTCAAGATCGGTATGAAACTAAAGACGAGGTTCGCTGAACCTCACAGAAGAACATGGACTGTACTCGATTTCTGGTTTGAACCAAGCGAAAAAGAAATGAAAAAATGAGAGGTGTGTTAAACAACATGACCGAGCAGGAAACAAGAAAATGCCCGAAGTGCGGCACGGAGATGAAGGGTTATGGTGGTGGAGCTGGAGTCGTATGGATATGTCCCAATAGGAAATGCGATCAAAACGCAATACAAGAGTACGAAGCCTCGATATACCAGAGATTTGAAGGAGTGAGACTCGTTCCAGACTCGAAGATATTCCTGCCTGTGGAGAAGAGACTTGGCGCAAGAAAGAAGGAAATTCTAGACCAAGCTAAACCATTTCTCAAGAAGGCGCGTTGAAATCGCTGTTCTATTCTTCCCTGCCTACCTTCCTTTTTTGTTTGGCGCTCCACTTGAGTACTCACTTGCTTTTGCAGCGACAAGCTGTAACTATGAAACTAGAAGGGAAAAGGAGACAAAAGAAAATAGGCTAGGGGAGATGCGGTTCATCACTCTAGTATCCGAATTCCTTGTATACTTCACGCTGTATGAGGAATCGCAGTATTTCGGCGGTTCCCCCGCCAATCATCATCAACCTGGAGTCCCTCAGCATTCTTTCCACAGGGTATTCCTTAGTGTAGCCCATTCCTCCGAGTATCTGGAGCGCGTCGTTCGCTACTTCGAAGGCAACTTCAGTAGCGTACATTTTCGCCATCGTCGCTTGCTTGGTTGCTAGCAGACCTTTGTCGAGCATGCGCGCAGCCTGTAGAGTTAAGAGTTTTGCTGCTTCGATCTTCGTTGCGGCTTCAGCAATCTTGAAGCTCACCCCTTCGAAAGTCCTTATCTTCTTGTCAAACTGTACGCGTTCATTGGAGTACTTTATGGCTACTTCAAATGGAGTCCTTGCGTACCCTAGTGCTTGAGCCGCGATGGTAGCCCTTTCTCTGTCAAGTTCATCCATCAGAACCCTGAATCCGTCGTTCTCTTTTCCTATCATGTTCTCCTTTGGAACCCTCACGTTTTCAAACTTCAAATGAGACACCTTTGCCCCATGTTGACCAAGCAACTCGTAGTCCTTGACTGCAGTGAATCCGGGCATCTCCTTCTCAACTATGAAGCCTGACATCCCTTGGTGCGGATGGACACTGGTGTTCGTAATGGCAAACACGCATAGGAAGTCTGCTTGACTGCCATTTGTAATAAATCTCTTCTCACCATTAATCAGGTAGTCGTTTCCGTCACGTTTCGCTTTAGTCTTCATGCCGGCTGTGTCTGAACCTACATCAGGCTCCGTAATTCCTATGGCGCCAATTTTCTCACCTTTGATTATGGGAACCAAGAACTTTTTCTTCTGTTCTTCATTCCCAAACTTGAAGACGGGCATCGCGTAGAAGAGGGTTGAAGCCGCTCTGGACATGTCTGTACCTGGGTTCACTGCTGAAACTTCTTCAGCCACTATGATTTCATATGCCATCCCCTTTTCTGTTCCACCGTACTTGGCTGGATATGGGGATCCAAGATAACCACGCTTGCCCAACCTGGCTATGAACTGCCGAACCAACGAGAAATCCTCTTTTCTCTCAATCTCCTCGGATACGGGTGCAAGCTCACTCCCAACAAACTTTCTAACCTCGTCTCTGAACTTCATCTCAGCCTCAGTGAATAAAACACTACTCATACTGCATCACCGAAATGTTACAGTAGGAATTCCTTACGAACCTATTATTAAAGGTCGCGTATCCTCTATTTCAAGAATGGGATTCTCATCGAGTGAACCGCCACGTAGTCTCTACATGTTACTCTGTAATCTTGGGGTGACAAATCCGCTGTCGGCGATTCCCGCTCGGGTCTCTTTGGGAAGCATTATCTTCCAGGGAATATCTGCGAAGTTCTCAAGGAGAACACAAGCTTTTTCTTCACACTACCTCCTAGGATAAGAGCACCAGACATCAATAGAGACTTGTACCCTCCGAGTAAGACTAGGTTACATCCGTAGATGAGGAGGAGTAAAATCACATGAAGATGAAGGAAACTTCCAAAGACACATCATCTCCGGGGCAAGAAAAACGGGTTATAATTAGCTTGGATGAAAAGGATGATTGCGTCATTGATCGTGATAATAATGTGAAGGATCTCTCGATTAAGGGAGTACTTAGCATCAAGAATACCAGCGGTAGTTACAGAATCTACAACACGTACTTGTCTGTCAGCAACCGCGGTCTGACTGATACTGCTGAAGGTCGATATCCTGTTGGTGAGATTGGTCCGGAAAAGCACTGGACAAAGGATTATGCTGTTTCAACTGATGCCCCGACCCTCTTGCTAAGAGAGTCGATTGACACTAACTATAATGAGGAAACTGAGGGACCTCATAGAGCGTTTTATGTTGATAAAGAGAATCCTACTTCATTCAAGATCTCGGTCAGGAACAATTTAGACCACGATGTTGCCAAGATTTTGCTAAAGAAAGCGATGCCACCTGAACTTTCTGATGTGAAGGCTGAGGCTCAATCTGGGGAAGTTGACGTTAGCGAAGAGGATAGAGTAATCCAATGGACAATAGGGGGGCTAAAACCTAACGAAGATAGCACACTGAATTTCAAGGGAATCGTTAGACCTGGAACTTCACAACCCATCAAATGTGGATTGATAGAAGTGAATTTCAGAGTTGAAGGCGGAGCCCGTGCAGGTCTTGAACTTGCTCTGGACTCGTTAACAAAGAGCCTGTCAAGTGCGAATATCTGTGAAACAGCCTCGGCGGGAAAATGGACGTGTGAAATATCATTTAGCAATGTGAGTGATTTGGTAACGATATTGGATGAGTTCACCGTAACAGGTACGGAAGGAACAGTCGCGCGTTTCACGCCAGGCACTGAGGTTGCAGCGGGAACATCGTGGACAAAGAGCATAGAGTTCGATTCTAGGGAAATGCCTGAACTCGAAAAGAGTATCAAATTTAAGGTTGGCCACGAGATACATAAGGGCATTGATGGACATATCGTCAAGGAAGATGACATCATCCCTGTTGGGCAGATTTCCTGTTCCAAGAAGTTTGACCCCCCAGAGATACCAGCTTACGAAACCTTCAATCTTAATGCGATGCTGACAGTCGAGAACCTCGGATCCGCGGAATTTGACTCAGTTAAGTTCACTGATAAATTGCCAAAAGATTACAAGCCTCCTAGACCGGAAAACGTGAAAGCAACCCTCCGAAACGCAAGCATTGAGTGTAAAGTTCAGATGGAACCTGAAGACGATGATCATGCGAAAGAACACACCCTAACAATCACCGTGCCAAGTATGCTAGCAGCCAAAGGTGGTCTAAAGCCAAAAGACAAGCTAAGTGTTAGCTATCCTATCACAGCTATAGGTGCAAGACCACCATCTGAGACTAAGTATCCTGCTCCACTTCATGTGACCGCATTCTGTCGCCCTCCTGGACTAGGAACCGACGCAGATACACCAAGTGATAAACCACCAGAGATACTTGTCAAGTACTTGAAGAGAGTTCTAACAGGGGCCACAGGGTTTGAGAGTGTTGAAGAAGGCGTCTACGAGGTTACGATACAGGTGAACAATAAAGGAGAGGCAGTACTGGAGAACATCCTGGTTGAGCATTTGGTGCCCCCTGACTTCGAATTCTTCGATTACTCTCCAAAGAGACTAGTAATGGGAGAGGAAGAAGCGACTGAGGGTAAGAAGGTGAAATTCACAATTCCAAAGATGAACAAGGGAGCGGGTGAAACAATAACTTACAGAGTCAAGGGAAGACCAGGTGCCGAGTATAAGCAGACCGAAGCAAGATTCAGGGTTCTTGGTCCAAAGAAGACTGAGTGACAGAGACCCAGAGGAGGAAAAAGGAGAGAATGGATCTACTAACGCTGATCTCGAGGGGAATAACCCCGATCATTGACTTCAAGTCCACAAACGGAAACGTAAAACCTTTCTTGGCCAAGTATGGAGGACATCTTAATTCAATAGGTATTGTAGTCAAAGACGAAACTGGGCGAGGATACTTCGAAGGCAGTGCCACTCCTCCCGGCTCACCTGAAAGCAAATTCCTAAGTCAATCGGCAGACCTGTTCCAAACCGTAGGAATCAAGGTTTACGCTCTAGTGCACGCCTTCCTAGATTCAAGAGCAACAAGGGAAGGAAGGTTCAGGACAGTCAGTCGATCTGGAAAAAAGAGTGAACGATTCTCGTGTCCTGCTAATGTTACAACTCAAACGAACTTGGTCAAGTTCCTTGAGGACTTGACATCTACGAAGTTGGTTGATAACATCGTCTTAATTGACAACGGTTTTCTTAGAAAAGACTACTGCTTCTGCGAGACCTGTCAGAATGATTTCGCACAGAGGAACAAGTTACCTCTCCCGATCACGATCAACACGATAACATCGAAACAACAGGTTTTCGATGACTGGGTCAAGCGGAGAGCCGAAGTCATAACTGGCTTCCTTGATATGAGTTCGAAAAGTGTCGCCGAAACTGCCTCAAAGATTCAGAGTGAAGTCAACTTTTACGCAAGTATCGATTTGGACGAGAGAACGGGGTTTATGAATGGGGCCTATCAGAACTTCGGGCAGGCAATGGAGGACATGGTAAAGCTAAGCAACATTACCGTAAGAGTTCAGCCTTGGACCCCTATAATACCATCGAAAGGTTCGCAGGAGTACGGTAGGATATTCAATGACTTGAAGACGCTCTCAAACCACTTAAGTGACTATGACCGCAAGGCGATAATCCTAACGTGGAACATAGAAGATGACGAGGAATTAGCAACGGTCAGTGACATGCGGAAGATGCTGTCAGCGAGTGCCGTACTGGCTTTCCAAAGTTTTCCTCAGAGTATTGGACCCCAAAGAGACGCTCACTTGGGGCTCGACTTGGACGCCAAGTGAAACCAGTTGCCGCGTGCCTCTGTGCAACCCACATTTTTCCCGAGTACTATCACAAACCTCACAGATGCATCCTATTTCTTATGTTCTTCCGTCTTTCTTTTCTTGTCTTTTTCAACTGTCTCCTTCTCTAAGTGGCCCATCTCGTATTGCATTCTGCTCTCTAGAATTCTCGCTTCTGTCTTCAACTTCTCTTCTTTTCCTGGCAGAGGCGCTTCTCTTGCGTACCAAATTCCATTAGTCAGTTTTCCATAAGGTCTCTTCAAGAGATTCTCCAATTCGACTAGATTTGAACGGGCCAGTTTGTCAGAGTCCTTCAGTGACTCATCTACCTCAGTTATCTTGCAGTCCTTGCCCACGGGAAAATCTAGCCCCTTGACTTTGAGGCCGAAAATCGGGATCGAGTTGGCTGTTCTTTTTGCTACCATTCGGTTATTCTTAGAACTCTCTGAGCCTAGCCACAGGTATATTTTCCTCGAGGCCTCATCGATTATCAAGACTACCTTCCTGGGGTCAGTTGTTTTGGTCGACAGCTCTGTTGGGATGAGCTCTCCAGAGGAGTTCACTTCAAACGAAGTAACATATTTCCTGGAGCTCAAGACTCGCTCACCTCTCTCTTCTTACCTCTTCCGATATCTAGTGTCAGAATATACCAGCAAGTCATCTTACAGGTTGTAGTCAAGCCGACTTACTTGCTAGTTAAGAGAGTATGTTCTTGGTTAATATCTGTTGTGAGGAATTCAATGAGGACGCCCATTCTAGAACTGTTGATTTTGCGGTTGAATGCTTTTCCGTTCCATTCTTGAGCTTTCCTTCTAAAAGCATCATTCTGCGATTCCATTGCAACCGCGGATCTCCCTAGATCGGTGAAGTCGAAGTTACTGGATCCTTTTCCAAGTCCTTTACAGAAGGTTCGGGCTTCTATATTGATGGAGAATTCAACCTCTCCTCCTTTTTCTATACTGTACTCGAAAGGGAATGGTTTGCATACAAGCGGCCTTGCTTCGTGGATGCTGCATTTATTATCCTTCAGGAACATGCAACCGTAATTCTTCGGTGACAATACTAGAACAAAGTTGTCCCCGTCCTTGAGTCTTATTTTAGGGAAGTCTTTGTACGTCTGGATGACGCTGTTGTCAGGCTCCATGAGTGTTAAGAACCTCATTGGGCTTAGTCCTGTGAACCTGATGATGCGGTCGATGTCCGATGAGGTCACAGGTATCGCATATCTTCTGCAGCATTCGCCGCACATCTGACAAGTGAATCTTGTACCCCGCGTTTTGAGTCCCCCATGAAAACGTTTAAGTTTCGCAAGACTGATATGTCACTGAAACGAGATAGCTTTTGGAAATGGGACGCTGAATATGGGCACTGCCGAGATTGTTGCCTCGATTCTTCTTAATCTGATTCCCGTGTTCGCTATACTGATTTTCTATCCTTTGGTACGTAGAGATATCTGGAGAAGAGTATATATTAGGATAAGTTATTGCTTTATGGCGTTCTGGTTTGGATACTATGTCCTGCCAGTTTTCCTTTTTGCCTCTGCTGGAATGCCTCCGACAGAACTCGACCTGTCAACCGTGTACAATCCTTGGGTTTCCGCCCTAGGGTACTACCTAACGGTTTTCCTCAACGTCGTTGCTATTTTCATTAGGACTCTATACGTATTGCCATTCGCCTTCCTGTTCGCTCCGCTAGTCTCGGTTGTAATTCTAGCGTTATCACTGAGAGGCGAGAAAGGCTCATTTAGAGACAAAACAAACGAGTTGAGCTACCGTTTTGAGTCAAGCCCACTTCAGAAGATTCGTAGCAGACTCATGGAGAAGGGGTGGAAGGAAGAGAAAGAGATATTCAAGCTGATGATCGTTTTTCTCCCAATTTCCCTTTATGTTTTGACCGTGATACTTATCATATCCGGTCAGGGAGTGCAAGCAGGGGGAACAGTTAATGTCAACATCAGCGCATTCATCGAGGATCTAGTGGCTTACCTAGCAAGTTTCTTGGTGGCGGTTTACCTGCTCTATTCTTCAAAACTTAGCTTCCGAGGTCGATCAGTGGGTGATAGAATAAGGTTCTCTGTTAACAGATATTTGTTGACAACAGGGACAATCCTTGCAGTTTTTTCAATAGTCGCCTTCATCGTTCAATTCTCTCAAAGTTGGATTACAATGGCATACTTTGTTATCCACTATGTAATGATGACTATAATCTTCGCCGTCCTGCTACCCTTGTTTGAGCCATTTGGCTCTTTGCTCCTCGTCAAAATAATCAACTTCATCAGAGGATTCAAGACTAGGACAAAATCAGGGAGCTTCCTCAGCCGGAAGACACTGCCCTCCTTGGTGTCGGGGTTTGCCGTGGCTAGTGTTGCACTGTTGGTTAACTACCTTATTGTTACTGGCGTGTCAATTTTCGAAAGCGTTAATGAAGCAAGCATCTACTATAACCAACTCCTTGGATCGACTTGTTCTATAAATGCTTCTCCATCGTTCTCAGAGGAGCTTCAGTACATTAGGCTGTTCATGATATTTTCTTTTCAAGATATTTTAGAGATCCTTGTTGTATCTCTTGTTCTCGTGTGGTTTGTAAGACAATGGGACTCTCAGATTTCAGGGACTATACTATCAGTTGCCCTTTTCTCGTCATTGTACTACATTATTTCGGCTTCTCAGGCGGTTCAGGGGATCCAAGTGGTTGGAAGCCTGATCCCCTCGCTCGGACCTTATTATTGGGTTACCGCTATACCGGCTGTGATGACGGCACCCAATTTCAGCCTTCCAGCTTCTAGACTCGGTACCCTAGAGGTTACTGGCTCAGCTCTGGATGGTGGTGCGATACCTTTTCTGTCGCTCTCGCCGTTCTTGCTCCTCCTGTTTTTGACGTACTTGATGAGGTACTGGAGGGCACCGCTCTATGTAGTCAGGAAAGTTGAGGAGAAAACAATAACCGAAAAAGCTTACTCAAGGCGTTCCTTGCTGCCGAGAATAGATGAGATGAGAGATTCACCTGACGACTTTGTATTTTGTTATAAAGGTCCCAGTAATTTGAGCGAACTTCTAAACGACGTAGCACCAGAGAAGAGACAGGACGTCAAGAACTTAATTCAGATATTTGCAAAGGGTGAACCAGTTACTTTCCCAGCATTAGCCAAGGAAGCCAACATGGAGAAGAAGAGCATTTACGACATTCTGAGATACCTCGTCTATGCACGAGTAGTTGAGGTGGGTGGGCTAGAGTTCACGTCGGTAACTCACAAGCCAGCACTCCAGAGCCTTTACATTACGACAAAAGATGGTCTTTCGATCCTCGACTATTCATTTGGGTCGCTTACCATCGATCCACCACTTGTCTCAGGAATGCTTACAGCGATAACCAGTTTTGTGAAAGAGGCAACGAGATCCAAAGAATTCCTCAGAACGATCGAGCATGGAGACGTCACCCTAATAGTTGAGTATGGCAGCTACGTCTTTGCTACAATGGTCGCAGATCAAGAAACACCTGACCTAAGAATAGGATTGAGGCAATTCGTAGAGCAATTCGAAAAAAGGCATTCCAGCGTCCTAGCAAATTGGACTGGAGCCATGCCAAACGTGGAAAAAGACAAAGAACTCATAGAAAAAATCTTCAAGCAATACTAGGCATTTGCCCCTTACAGGTATTGTCGTATTTATTTTGAAGAGTGGTGAAAGAAACAAATGGAATCTCTTATGGAGATTGTTAGAAAGCATGAAGAGTGGCGTGGGAATCAAACGATAAACCTCATTGCTTCCGAGAACGTCGCAAGTCCACAGGTTCGAAATCTAATGAGCTCCGATCTACTACACAGATACACTGCCCCCGACAGGTTCTATATGGGAACGAAGTTCATCGACGAGATTGAAGAATTGACGGCCAAGGTTGCCAAGGAAGTCTTCAGGGCAGAGTATGCTGATCCACGCCCGTTGTCAGGTCACATCGCAGACTGGATACTTCTATCCTGCTTCACTAAACTGAACGACAAGATACTTAGCGTCTCGCCTGCCAACGGAGGTTATCCAGGAATAAGTGACCTGGGTCTAACACGTTTTATGTTAAGAAAGAACCTCTACTTCCCCTTCGATCAAGATAAATGGAGCGTTAAAGTCGACGAGGCGTCGGAGTTAATTGAAAGAGAGAAACCAAGCCTCATAGTCTTCGGTGCAAGCCTCATACTATTTCCTCAGCCAGTAAAGGAACTTTCCAAAGCCGCGAATGGCGTGAATGCCAAAGTTGCGTTTGACGGCGCACATGTTCTTGGGCTGATCGCAGGAAAAAGATTCCAAGACCCATTACGGGAAGGGGCTGAGGTACTCATTGGCTCAACCCACAAGAGTCTCTTCGGACCCCAAGGAGGCATGATTCTCAGCAACGCCGCATGCGGGAAAACTGTGAAAGAATCGATTCACCCGGGTTTGGTCGATAACGCTCATTACAATAGGATCGCTGCGTTGTGCATGGCTCTACTTGAACTGAAGTCATTTGGAAAGGCTTACGCTGACCAGGTAGTTAGAAACGCCCAAACAATAGGAAAAGCCCTCGATGAACACGGGATCCCCGTGAAGTGCCGAGAATACGGCTACACAGAGTCTCATCAAGTAATCCTAGATGATGTAAAGTTCAAAGGGAAGATGGATTATCATCGGATACTCGAGGAAGCAAACATAATCATTGACAAAGGAACAAGGATAGGAACCTGCGAAGTCACCAGAAGAGGAATGAAGCACCCTGAAATGGAAAGAATAGCAGAACTCATCGTAAGACTGCTTGTCAAGAAGGAGCCTATAGAGAGAATTGGGAAAGAAGCAACTAAGCTCAGGAAAGAGTTCAACGAACTAGAGTACTGCTTCAAGGAATAATCAGGGCATGCCTCCCGGAGAAGACAGTAGCGCGCCAAGAACAGAATTACAGATTCTTTCTGAATATTCCATGCCAAAATCTAGAGCATGCGTCAACCAAAACTTGGCGCCACCTTGCTATGGGTCGCGAAGGTAACTTAGTCTCATGTAACTCACTTCAACGGAGATTGGGGCTTATTTACGGGGCCATACATATTCTACTATAGTTTCAGCGGATACGCGCTTAGCCATTTTCATTGAGAATCGACAATGCCACATCGATATCCTTAGATGTGTTGTAGAGGTGAGGAGAAAGGCGAAGATTACCTTCACGAAGGGAAATATCGACCCCTTTCTTAGTAAGTGTTTCGAAAAGTGTTTTGTTCATTTTTTCCTCACGGTGACTTATTACTATGATGGCTGTGCGCTGATTTCCTGCGCGAGGACTTAGGACCTTGTACTTCTTGGTGTCGATTCCGGCTGTCAATGTCTCGACTAGGTTGTCGTTATGTTTCTGAATCTGTAATATTCCCTGTGTGTTGAGGTATTCAATTGACTTCGTCCAAGGAACGAAGTTGAAGAAGTTCGCCGTACCGAAAACATCGTACCTCTCAGCGCCAACGTCGTTTCGGATCCGATAGTCTCGTATTCGATCAAGATCTCTGTCCCCTTGCATCACAAGCCAGTAAGCCTGATTATACTGTAACGATTCCAGTGCATCCTGCTGCATCCAGCAGAAACCTGTTCCATATGGTCCGCACAGCCACTTGTAACCAGAACTAGTTATCCCATCAATAGGCGTCTTGGAGACATCAAGTTGACGGGCTCCCAAACCTTGTGTAGCGTTTAGGAGAAACTGTATCCCATTTTCCCTGCAAAGTCGTCCGATGGCTTCCACATCCAAAGCAAAACCAGTAAAAGAATCCACCCAAGTTGCACACAAGACTCTAGTTGATTCAGTAATGCTTCGCCTAAGGTCGTCAGCGCTTAGCACATGACCCTCAGGTTGAATTTCCCGCACAATAACACCCTTGTTTCGCAGGGCCAACCATGGCAGAATAGTTGCAGGAAAATCGCCTTTGACCAACAGAATCTCGTCACCGGACTTGAATGGCAGACCATTAGCCCACAGATGCAGACCATAGGAAGCACTATTCCCCAAAACAATGTTCTGAGGCTCGCCATTGATCAGTTGCCCAAGACTCCGCTTTAGTTCTAAAGGCACATCGTGGAACTTCTCAGTAGACGCCAGTGAGGGAGTCTGACTCCAGGCAATTGTCTCATGGGCAGCTTCTACGGCGATACGAGGCATCGGACCTATCCCAGCAGCGTTCAACCAGACACGATTTTCAAAAGGACCAAAATCTTCCGCATACGATCTCATCGCTTGTCCCTCCACACTTTCTAGGTACGAATCTGCTAGCGCGCGCTATTAAGATCACTGGGATAAACAGTAGCGCGTGTTTAGATATAGAAAGATACATGCAAAAGGTTATCTTGATCTTTATCACTATAAAATGATAGGTTAAAGAGAGAGATATTTGGATGAACCCACTTTTGAATGGCGGGGAGTAGAAGTGGTAGGAAGATTTTGTCCTTGGTGCTCAAGTGACGACTACTTCAAGAGACTCAGGACAACCAAATGCCCCACATGTGGAACAGATTCAAAGGTATTTGAATGTGAAGAGTGTGGGCGCACTTTTCTAGAGTGTGGACATAAATTGACTTAGTTACACTCTCCTACCTTTTTCTTTGTTGATTGCGCCGCTGGTTTTTACTTCTTGTCAAGTCCCTGTGCTTTGTACTTCTTGCATAGATCCATGTAGCTTTTGTTTGCGGCTTGGATGAGTCTCACGTCGTTGTCTGTTAGTTGTCTCAACGGCTTTGCTGGGACTCCAGCCATAAGTGTCTTGGGTGGAACTTTTGTGTCAGCCAGAACTACGGCTCCAAGAGCCACAATTGACTCTTCGCCGATTACTGCTCTGTCAAAGACTATTGCGTTGACGCTTATTAGTGATCTATTCTCAACTTTGGCTCCATGTACGCAACACCCGTGTGCTAGCACACAATTGTCTCCTATTACTGTTGGTCCATCACCGTGTAGTACTGAGTTATCTTGTATGGTGTTGAATTTGCCGACTCTTATTCTTGAAAAGTCTGCTCTTAAAACGGCGCCATACCAGATGCTGGTTCCCTCTCCTATCTCTACATCACCTATTATGGTTGCAGTCGGAGCTATGAAAGCGCTCGGATCTATTTTCGGTTTCTTACCAT
>JAUQYT010000168.1 GCA_030587605.1 Candidatus Njordarchaeum guaymasense | reverse complement strand
ATCAGCTAGCCACCCTGCCTGGCATCAAGTGGTGGTACACAGACGGAAACATGGTTAACGATAGAGGAATCCCGATAGATGGTTACTATGTGGCAATGCCATCTCCAGAACACAGAAGTCTCCATAACTTACCACCAGCCATCCCCGGGCCGTCCATGACCAGCGACACACCCTATCCCAAGGTCTCTGCATACGGTTCAGCATGGATAACCTTTTTCTACAACGCAATGGGATACACGACGCTCGCCGACACTATATATGGGAACTGGAAAAGCAACTTCGTTCACTATAGCACAGATGATACCGCCTACGTTGCGAATTCGTATTATTTCCCAGATGAGTTTGGAACCTTTGACTTTGTCGGGGATGTCTACGCATACTTATGCGCCCACGAGATGGGCGACCAAGCACTGTTCACAAAGCTGGGAAACTGGTTTTACTCTCCCTTCGAAGGAAAGTGGGATGGATACAAGTACGAGTTTGACACGAGTGTTTTAGGTGACCTGAGCTCTTTTGCCTATCCAGTCGTGAACTTCGTGTGGGCATATGGTCACGCATGTGCAAATCTGACAACCCTAATGAATCCTCCAAGCGATTCCTTCTTCACTAGCGCACCATACATTTCCAATCAGTCTAGCACGGAAGGTCTGTTTGTCTACCAAGCCTATTATGATAGCGTCAAAGGCGCATTCATTCTGACTGTAGAGAGCCACGGCAACACAGTCCTGACATTCAGTAACTCCCCGGCCGTCCAGGGAGTCTACACCGCGCAAGGCGCGTATACCGACTGGGTACAAAACGGTAACCAGATGCAGCTAACGCTTTCCCCGGGCACCCACTCATTCGTCATTATATAGGAGGCGCTCAGAACATGGCTAAGAAAACCACAAGCAGCGGAAGAGAACGACTTCTGCGTTTCCTCCGACTCGACACACATGAATCTATCAAGAGGACACTTATAGGCACAACAGCAGGAATCCTAAGCTACTTGATTCTGTTCCTCATCGTTCTACCAAGTTTCAAAGTCATGGGCTTGCTGACTGTGCAGATTGACTTGGCACTATTAGTTATCCCTGTCGCCGCAGGGTTCTTCGGTCCACTCGCTGGCTTCATGGTTGGACTATTTGGGACACTCGGAGCTGACATCTTTTTCACGCAGCAGATTATTGCACTTGGAGTAATCGATCTCTCCTATGGCTTGCTGGGTTTCATCGCGGGCATCCCGCGATACACTCAAGGTGAAGGCTTCTCCAAGGGCAGGACAATAGGCAAATTCATCCTATTCACGATGGCAGGCTTTGTAATAATGGTTATCGTCTACTTGACTGGCTTGATCTTGGTTGCGGGTCAGAACCTTCTAACGGCATTTCTATACAATTTCCTGCCTTTCTTCAGTGTATCGTTACTCACACTTCTGATCATAGGCCCAGTTGCGATAAGGCTAGCAGATATCGTCACTAGGTACGCCCGAAAACGATGGGTCTGAGTTCAAAAGAAACACGTGGACTTGGGTCGGTATCTTTTTATTCCTGCCCTAGCACTTCCAGGTATGCCCCCTTGACAGGACAAAACTGTCAGACTGGAGTGGAAAGGAAGGTCAGAAGGAGGGATTCGTGAGAATTGTCGGTCAGCGATACTAGTACTAATGTGTATAGGAGACTACAGCAGCACCTTGATGAGAAGATGCCTGTCGGATTTCCGCCAACCAAGTCAGGTGTGGAAATTCGCATACTGAAATTCCTTTTTTCCCCAAAAGAAGCCCAGATCGCCACAGAGCTAAGCCCTGAATATGAAACCGTTCAAAACATTTTTCCACGCGTGAAGGGGATCGGGCTAACAATCAGAGAACTGGAAAAGACTCTCAATAAGATGGTTTCAGACGGAGCCATAAACGTCAAAACAGTAGGGGACAAGAGAAAGTACGCCAACGCCATTTTTGCGATCGGAATGTACGAGAACCAACTGAAACGATTGACACCTGAGTTCTACAAAGACTTCAATCAGTACGTAATGGAGGCGTTTGGCCTTGAATACATGAGCACGAAAATCTCCCAATTCCGTACCCTACCAGTAGAACTAAGCATTACGCCCCAGCACTATGTGCCAAGATACGAAGAGCTCCAAAAACTCATCGAAGACACGGATGGTCCATTCGGAGTGGCAGAATGCATCTGCCGCAAGGGACAGGCGCTAATTGGCAAACCATGCAAGAAAACCTCGCGCACCGAGACATGCATAACTGGCCCAGTCGCAGCCGAACTGTACAAGGAGACTGGGCGGGGTCGCATCATAACCAAGGAAGAAGCCCTCGAAATCCTACGGAAAAACGAAGAAGATGGATTAGTTCACCAGGCAAGCAATACAGAAGGACTGGAATGGATATGTAGCTGCTGTGGGTGTTGCTGCGCCTCATTGCAAGGGTACAAGTTGATGCCCGTCCCGGTTGAGTACGTTTCTAGCAACTATTACGCTCAATCTGATCCTGAACTCTGTTCGGGCTGTGGAACTTGCAAGGACCGATGTCAAATGAATGCTGTGAAGCTCATTAATGACGTCTCAACAGTGAGCCTTCAACGTTGCATTGGGTGCGGGTTGTGCGTCGCAACCTGCCCTGAGAAAGCTATGCATCTGGTGAAGAAAGACAAACATGTTGAACCGCCTAAGACCTTGGATGATCTGTATGCGAATATCATGAACAAGAAAAACGAGATGAAACAGAAGAGCGCCTAGGCAGGATGAATCAAGCAAAAGAGTTGATACTGGAACTTCATACTCTTTTTCCTTCGAAAATCTCATGACCTCTTCTACT
>JAUQYT010000258.1 GCA_030587605.1 Candidatus Njordarchaeum guaymasense | reverse complement strand
ACCCCGCAACAGCATGCGAACCCCAAACGTCAAACTCTGGGTCAGCATTTGGCAAGTGAGCGTCCGTTACATAGATGACCGGAATCTTCTGCTTTCTTGCGTGATCCAGCAAGGCTTTAATGTTTGGAATAATCTTCTTTGCCCGCTCGCTTTTGAACACACCTGTGACAAAGTCGTTTATCATGTCGATGACGATGACCGCTGGCTTCATCAAAAACCTGCCTTCCATCCTCTTCCTATTTTGCTTGAGCCAGTTTAACAAAAGCTTTTCCTAAACGTGCAATCTGAGCTATCTATCTAAGCTTCTGACCCTCAAGCACCACAATTCTCGAGTACATGCCATATCCATGAGTCTCAATCTTCCTTCCATATTTCCGCCACACACTACTGAACGTTGGAACGCTTCTGCCATATATTCGTCTGGCAATTCTGATTCCATCCATGAACTCAATTCTGGTTTGATTTGCTGTCATTTTCTTATGCGTCAAAAACGCTTGCGTCGCTTTGAACACAATGTGGTTTTGCCTGAATATTCTGGTGTAGAATTCCTTTGGCAACGATTTGGCCCCGAAGATTTCTCCCTCCAGACGGACTGCAATCCTCTGGTCTTCTGTTCCCATGTCTTCGGGCGGAGTTATACATAGGACTATTCTTCCATCTGGCTTGACCACTCTAATCATTTCTTCAAGTGTCTTTCTGACGCCTCTTCGGCCACGCGTCATGTAAATGTCCCTCATGCCCAGAAAACTTGTGGCCAAATCGAAGCAACTGTCTTTGAAAGGTAATTTGACGGCGTCCGTCTTCGCAATTGAGATGAACTCGGCA
The DNA here is from genome assembly GCA_030587605.1 of Candidatus Njordarchaeum guaymasense. GTDB lineage: Archaea > Asgardarchaeota > Njordarchaeia > Njordarchaeales > Njordarchaeaceae > Njordarchaeum > Njordarchaeum guaymasense. The sequence goes on along the minus strand of JAUQYT010000258.1, from coordinate 2,896 downwards.
GCGTCTGCCCGATCAACAAGTGTTTTCGCCTTTTGTATGCCGTCTTCAACTATGTCTATTCCAATTATCGTTCCGTTTTTGAGTTGTTTAGCCATCTCTATGGCGAAAAGTGCGTAGCCAGTTCCAACGTCTAGAATTCTCATTCCTTGTTTGAGGGCTAGGCTCTTGCTGATGTCCGTTCTCAAGCCCTCTAAACGATACCAGTATGTTTTGTACTCCTCGTCAGTTAGATAGTCAGACTCCATGTCCGCTACTCTTCTAGGTTGCATTAGCTTCTCATCTTACGTGTTGAAAAAGTGTTTCGCTCAGTCTTGCTAAATAAGCTGTAAGCTTCTATCTAGTTGATGCCCAGAGGAGCACTTGAACAAAGCCAACTTCGATGACCGCGGCGATCAGAAAGATGAGATAGATGAGGGCTAGACTTCTGAGTGTTAGAGCCTTCTTCAACGTTTTCTTTATGGCTTGGAAAATACCGTATCCTTCAACGAGCCCAGCTGGCAAACTGAGCAGAACCACGAAGGCTAAGGTGTTGATCTCGACTTGTCCACGAACCAGTGTGCTGGCTCTCAACACGCTTATCAAAATAATCATGACAGCGAAGACAGCTGCGAAAACTTCCGGGTTCTGGAGCACCACGTACTCGATCTTTCTCTTGGGCATGAACGACAAGACAACCTCAACGTAAAACGCCATACCTAAAACTATCAGGGAAATAGCCAGTACGTTGTGGATGAAAACCAGGGCAACAGCCAGAGGCGGATTGGTGAAGCTGTCGCGAATGTAAACGAAGAACGAGGTGTTCTCCACGTAGGAGACTAGTAGGAATAATAGGAATACACAGCCGAGAACTATGGTTCGTCTCTTGCCGCTGTCCATGCTCAAACCGAAACTGAGCTCTTGTATTAGGCATTTGTGAACGCACAATATCTACGCAGAAAGCAGAAACGTGATGCAGAGTGCTAATTATTGCTTGAGACCAATTAGATCTTAACGCTCGCGTCTAATTTCGAAGACAACTGTTCCTCCAGGGGTGTAGGGTGGTCCAGGGTCAAGGCACTGAACATAACCCACGTTTCCCTCTCCATGTGCCAAGCCTAGATCTTTGAAACTGACGCCGCGGGCTAGAGGAACAAGCACTGACAGCAGAGAGCCAAGGGCATGAAGACATAGCTTATCAGTTTTCGTCGTGATGATTTCTGGTGAATCAACAACAATTCTGTCTCCTAGTTTGTGGACGGGACACTTGCCGCGTATTTCTTTGACAGTCAAAACAAGCCGGTAAACCTTGGTCAAGACAAATATCACGACCTTTTGAAACGCAATAGTTGTATGGAAAAGGTAGAGATAAAGATTAAAAGCCACAGCTACTTGAGAATCTTGCCTTGCCGGGGTGGCCGAGCCGTTAGGCGGCAGCCTGCAGAGCTGCTTTACATGGGTTCAACTCCCATCCCCGGCTCTACAACTGAATCCCTGTACTCTGGTGACATTCTTAGCTTCTTATGGGAACTGAAGAGGAAAGCTGTAATCCAAGCCTCTTTCTTACAGGTGGTTCTATGGACTTGAGCATTTAGAAGAACCATGCAAGGACTGTAAGACCAACATTCAATGGCTAAATCATCACTGTCCTAAGTGCGTAACCAACTACTGTTTTACTTGTGCTTGCAGTTCAAACTGGAAATGTCCGAAATGTGGTAGCGAACTCGTTTAATTCCCTAGATTATTAATGCGACTTGAAATGATTGGTCAAGGTTCTGACAAGTCATAAGAACTGAAGCAGTAGACTTTGTTGAAGGGTGTCTGGTTTGCTTGAAGGAAAGAATGTGAATCTTAGAATCATGGAGAAAGAAGATGTGCCCTTGCTTCTGGAATGGTGGAACAGCTTGGAGTATCAGGGCGAGGATTTCCCTATTCCACAGAAATCAAAGACACAGGCTCTACAGGAGTTTGAGAATCCTTCACCTGTCCAAGCTGCCATGGAACACAAGGAGTTCATTATTGAGAAAAAGGATGGAACCAGAATTGGACACATTGGTTGTGGTAAGGACATCCTTCATGATTGGATAGAAATTGGCTATGATGTTGTTCCCTCTGAACGAAGGAAGGGATATGCCAGTGAAGCCATACAAATCATGATTGATTACCTGTTTCTTTCCAAAGACATTCCCAGAATCCTAGTTCACACAAATGCAAGAAACAAGGCTGCTATCAGAGCTGCAGAGAAAGTGGGGTTCAAGAAGGAAGGCATTATCAGGAAGGGTGGGTTCACCAATGGCAGGTTCCTTGACACATGCTTACTGGGTATTCTCAGAGAAGAATGGAAAGAGCCAAAAATACTGACAAAGACAACTTCAGAAACATAGTCTTCATTAAATGCGAATACCTAGAGTGAACAAAGATTATTGATTTGCTAGAGCTTTTAAGTCCACTTCATTCAATCTTCTCTTTAAGGTGACAGGAATGGTTGACATAAGTGAGATTTCAGCTGTCGTTGCAGCAACAGGCATAGTTGTCGGTGTCGTCTATTACATTCTGGTCCTAAGGCACAACACGAAGGCGAGGGAGATGGAGACATGCCGATTGGTCGTGTCAGACTACATCTCGGAACAAGCCATTCAGAGGTGGGCTACCATGATGAACATGCAGTGGAAAGACGATAAGGATTTCATGGAGAAGTATGGTCAATCAAACCCTGAAATGTTCGGCATATGGACTTCATGGTTCTTGGCTTGGGGGATGATGGGAATTCTCGTGAAAAGCAAAGTTGTTAGAGCTGAAGAAATGCATGACCTCGGTGGCTACAGTTCCATATTCGCATGGGAGAAATTCAAGGACATCATTCAAGGAATCAGAACACTAGACGGGGTCAAGATTTTTTGAGTAACGCTGAGTTCTTTGC
>JAUQYT010000223.1 GCA_030587605.1 Candidatus Njordarchaeum guaymasense | reverse complement strand
CATAGAGCTTTGAAGAAAGTTTATCTAGAAACCGCGTAATTGAAGCCAAATTGAACTCTTCCCCGATTCGCCGCCCTATCATTCCGCTCTCTTCTTGCGGGTACCATCTTCCTCCTCGCATTATAATAGATCTCAAGGACCATTTTTGATTAGAGATGCAGCGTCAGAACACACCTTGCTAGTTTTTCTACGGGAATAAATCGTTTTCTATTGTGAAGGCATGTCCGGCTAAGGTGGGATTCTATCCTACTTTTACTCAATTGATCACGGGTAAGTATTGCGTGATAACTTACCAACGTAAGGTGTCTATGGTTTGGAGACAAATGCGTTGCCTTTGATGTAGAATCTCCATGGCTTGTCTTTGCCTTTGTTTATCCCGACTCTTTGAGTTGATACTATCTCAGCCTCAGACTTGCTCTCAACGTTCCTGCGTACGTGGAGCTCCGACATTCGATCCGTTAGATCGATTCCATTCAGCTTACCAGTGACGCGCATTGCTTGTGTTAGTTTCCCAGGCCCGTTTGTTAGCTGTGGGGGAGGGCGTGCTTCCCCCTCTCTCCTTGCCAGCCTTTCCTCTTTGATGTTTCTATTTCTAAATATATGCGTTATTCCTTTAAGCGGTTCTATCGCTCTCAAAAGGACGGCACCCGCTTCCTCAGATTTGCTTCTTGCCGTTGCATTGAGGCAGTAATGGTTACCGTAGATGAAGTATACGTACGCCAGTCCAACTCGGTGAAACATTACCCTATTGCGCTCAGTTAGTGCCCCATACGCGTGACTGGCTGGATCGTCCCTTCCGCGATATGCTTCGACCTCGACTATTCGACCTTCCAAGAGGATTTTCTTGCGTAGTGTTCTGACAAGGATCTTGCCAAGGAGATCCTTCGCAACTTTCACTGTCTCTCTCGAGTAAAACTCTTGGGGGAGAACAACAGATCGCTGAAGTGATTCTTCTCCTCTGACTACGCGATCTTTCACCAGTCTCCACCCATTACCCAAATGTGCATTCCAAAGTCAGGAAGAATTGGCTGGCTAGATGAAAATCATCTGTTAATGGCAATTCTTAAGAAGTGGTATCACTTCACCAACCTCTTTGACGATATGGGTCGGCTTGGGTAAACTCTTGTCTAGTTGTGTCTTACCATGAGTGACTAGGATTGAGTGTAGCCCGATGTTGTTTGCTCCCGTTACATCCATTTCCTGGCTGTCACCAATATGGCATGCCTCGAATGGCTTGCAGTTCATCTTCTTCAACGCAACTTCGAATATCTTCGGATTTGGTTTGTATGACATTGCCTCTGAACTTGTCGTCACTGTGTCAAAAGAGCTGAGGACTCCTGCAGATCTGAGTTGGAGGGTTAAATCACTGGCGTCAGCGTCACTGATAACACCGACCCTATAGCCTTCTTTCCTCAGTTCTTCAATCGTTTCACGTACATCAGGATAAGATACCGAGTTCTCATTGACATAGTCAGTGACTCTCTTGATGATGCTCTGAATGTCTTCCTGCTGTAATCTTATGCCAAGCTTTTTTCCTATAATAGTGAAAGCTTCATAAAAAAGCTCTCTTACACTTTGAAATGGCTTTGTCTTGTCTGCCCTGATCTCTTGGTTGACTTTTTTCCACTCGATACCCCAAGTCTTGGTTAAGTCCTCGAACCTCACGTTGTGTGCTTTCGAGAGTTGTGCGAACTCGCTTCCCATTACGAGAACCCATGGTTTAAGAGATATAATTGTGCCCATAGCGTCAAAGAAAACTACATTCAGCCGTCTGCCACGCATCGAATCTGATTCCACCTAATTTTCTGATACCTATTCCTACACATTATTCTTATCTAATCTTAATCCTTTCCTTTTCTGAGACATACTAACGCTGGGCGGGCGAAAAATGGAGCCTTATCGAATCTACCCACAGATGAAATTGACACCTGTTCGCTCAACACTCTCTGTTTCCTTCTGGGCATAAGTAGGTGGTCCTCCGTAGTGCAAAAGGATAAAAATGACTTCAGCAACATATGTGAATTGAACAGAGAATTCAAGCAATAGGAGAAGATTGTTTTGGCAACCAAGAAAACCTCCGAGTTTGAGAGAGAAAGATCTAAACTAGCGTTTGAAAGAAGGGCTGGGCTTCCAAAGAAGCAGGAGAGACCTACATCAGTAGTGAAGTGGGTGGTTGACCGAAAGGATCTAGAGGAACTTGTTGAACTAGCCAAGAAAGCTATAGAGGACGTAGCGAAGAGAGCAAAGACGCCTGCAAATGGATTGGCTACTATGATTACGACAGATAAGATTGTGATCGACCCTAGAGCTCGATGGAAGTGCATAATCCCAATGTGTTTTGGCTACGGGTCGAGTCCGTGTTGCCCGCCTTACTCGCCGACGCACACAGAGACACAAGAGATCGTGTCGAGATACAAGTACGGAATCTTGATCAGGTACATGCCGCGGGTTGAGGATCATATCTACCCTGACATGATCACAAGAACATTCCAGCACGTTAATGAATTGAATGAGATTGTTGCAATCGTTGAAACAGAGGCGAATTACCGTGGATATCACTTGGCGATGGGATTCAAGGGCGGTCCCTGTGGAGACTGTGGAGTCTTCTCACCTGAATATGTTGCTGATTGGTTCAGTGGAAAGGAGATGCCCCGCTGCCCAGTGCTCGACGGCAAGATATGCAATAGCTATCTACGGCCTCGCCCAGCGATGGAAGCTTCAGGCATAGATGTCTTCGCAACGGCGCGAAACGCTGGCTGGGACACCCCATACATAATTATGCCTGAACATCCGAAGACCTCGGTTCCATGTGTCTCATGGCATGGACTCGTATTGGTAGCTTAGAAGCGGAAACCGAAGATCAAAAGGAGAAGAAAGATCAAATGTACAAGGTCAGGGTCCACCACTCGATGAACGTGAAAAAGTTCCCGACAACTTGGCGGCTGACGAACTGTCTACAATACGGGACGATTGGCAAGGAAACCAAACCAAGTGCCAGGATCAGCAAGCAGGGCCAAAAGTGAAGACGGGTATTCCTTTTAAAAACAAGGATGTATTTGGGAGGATACCCCCATCAACTTTCTGCGCCTGATGCTTCAAGTCCTCTTTGTGCATCCGGCTTCTAGTGCCAACGAGAGAAATGTGGGGAACCTGACACTGCGCCATGTAGGGGTGTCATCAAGTGAGCAGTGAGGAAGCAATCCTGAAGAGAATCAGAAGCGCAGTAGAGTCTCTAGATTTCCAGAAAATGAGAGAGGCAATGAGTGAAGCACGCGTTGCCGGTGTTTCAGGCTACAGGATCGTGAGCAAGGCAATACTGGAGGGAACCAAGCGATCTGGTGAGATAGGTCTCATGGTAGCATCGGAAGCGCTCAGAACGGAACTTGCAGGAATAGCAGACGCAGAAAGAAAGAAGCGTGATAACAGCAACCGGGAATTCTCAGGCAGAATCATCATAGGAACTGTCAGAGGCGACATACATGACTTTGGAAAAAACATTCTAACGGCTCTCCTGAAGTCTACAGGTATGGACGTAGAGGATCTGGGCGTAGACGTTCCCGCATCTGATTTCCTGAAATGGGCGAAGATGCCAGAAGTGAAAGTGATAGCTCTATCAAGTCTTCTCTCTACAGGAGTTGAGGGGATCAGGAAAACAATCCATGCACTTGAGGAAGCTGACTTGCGCAAGAAAGTAAAAGTGATTATTGGAGGTGCAGCGGTCTCAAATGAGGTAGCTGGGGAAGTAAAGGCTGACAAGTACGCTGAAGACGCTGTGAAGGGGTTTGAAATTATAAAGAGATGGGTGAGCAACCCTAGGAAACAACAGTAGACCAGTTCTTCTGAAGCCTCTAGATTGTGAACTTTCCGTCTTTCATTTTTGTTTTTCCATCTGTCTCGACTGTTGGCTTGGTCATTATTAGGTCCCAGTGCAAAGATGAGTTGTTCTTGCCCCCGTACGCTGGGCCCTTGTTGTCTCCTATAGCTATGTGGACGGTTCCTAGGACTTTCTCGTCCTGGGTTATGTCGGTGATAAAGGTTGCTTTGGGGTTCGTTCCCATGGCGAACTCGGCAATCTTATCCTTGTCTCCCGTTGCGTTCTCGAGTATTTTTCTGAAGTTCTCTTCTCCCTTCTCAATTTTGAAGTCGACGACTCTGCCGTCCTTGAATGTCAGCTTGATGTTGTGCGCGGTTGCGCCAAAGTAACTTGTTGGAACGTCGAAAAACGCAACCCCGTTGGCGCTCTCCTCAATTGGTGCAACAAAGACCTCTCCCGCAGGGAGGTTCATTCCTATGTCTTTGTTCGCTAAATCTTCGTTGTCTAGGATGCCGTCGTCATTCATCCACTTTCTACCCGTAACCTCGAATGTCAGGTCCGTTCCCTTGCCGGAGGTGACATGGATTGTTTTTGTTCCCAGAAGGTTGCTTATTATCTGTTTACCCCGATCCGAGATCTTCTGGTAGTCAACGTCGAGGGCGTTTAAGACCGCCTTCTCATATTTTCCAAAGTGCATGTTGGACACCTTTCCCGCCGCCGTTGTAGGGAACACGGTGCCGAGCCACCTTACTCCGCGTGAGTCGATCAAATCAGCCATGGGCTTCCTCATCCTCCTCCAAGCGCTAATCCTCTCCGCTGGAGTCTCCCTTAAAGCGGGTTTCCCGAGACCAATGTATACATCGACTTTGTTGAACGCCTCGAGTACGTGCTTCTGGGGCGCTTCAACGAACTTCATGTCAGTCTCAGCCAGCCAGCGAGTCATATAGTAGTCTGACAGCGATTGAATTAGGGGTTTAGCACCTTTCTTGTCACACTCGAGAGCTACTTCCTCGGCCAAGTCGAGCGCATCACGCATTGATGCTATCCAGACCATCTCACCCTCAGATACCCTTAAACAATCATTCACGATTCTCTTAGCAAGTGTCCTATACAGTTGCATTTTGTCTCCTGCCAATCCTTACTAATCACCGTCTCCTGAATGGTCAGCATACAGTGACTAACCTCTAACTTAATAAGAGGATGATATCGCAACAAGAGATATTTAAAATATTACATTGTTTCTTTGCGCCTTCCGAAATCAGAGACCTGGTCGGAAACATATGGAAGAGTTGTTGAGAGCTGTTGAGAACCTGAAGAAAACAGAAGTGAAAAAGTCAGTCGACGCTCGAATGAGAGAATTCAAAGACAATTGCAGGAAGACAAGCGAGAAGATTTTTGAGGAACTATGCTTCTGCATTTTGGCCGCCAATTTCAATGCGGAGAGAACCATGAAGATCCAAGAGAAGATAGGGCACGGGTTCCTGACCCTTCCGGAATCCAAGTTGGTGACGAAGCTGAGACAACTCGGTTACCGATTTCCCACAACAAGGGCAAAGTATATTCTGAAAGCAAGAGAACACAAAGACTCGCTCAAAGAGATTATAGAGTCGTCCGATTCCTGTAATGAACTCAGAGAATGGCTAGTCGAAAACATTTACGGAATCGGGTGTAAGGAGGCCAGCCACTTCCTTAGGAACATAGGTTTCACTGATTTCGCTATTCTGGATTTCCACATAATAAACCTTCTAGAAAGGTGTGGATCCGTTGAAAGACCGAAAACGCTAACGAAAAGGAAATACCTGGAAATTGAGGAACAGCTTAGAGAGATCGCGGCAGAATTAGAACTTAGTCTAGCAGAGCTAGACTTGTATCTCTGGTACATGGAGACTGGGAAAATACTGAAGTGACTTCTTTGTGCAACTATCTCTAACCCGTGTTGAGCCCACAAACCTTTTGAACTAGTTAACAGAAGGTATTATGCTGGAGGAGTGTGGAACGATGTGAGTTCTAGGTCCTCCGACTATGGTCAGTTCTTGTGTAAGGAGGTAAATCTCGTTGGCTGAGATTCCAATTGACTTCTACGCCGAACTCGTAGCTACGGTGGCAATGGGAATAGTCTGGATCGCTATTCTAGTGAGTTACTTTAAGGACCCCGAGCGAGACAAGAGGACATTGGGCATTTCGATGGGCTACCTGTTCTTTAGTCTTGCTACGCTGGCAGGGCTTCTTGGAATACTCTTAGTGCTGATGGGTTACCCAGCAAACACAACTCCTCTGTTCGTCGAAAGGTTCGTTTACATCTCCGTAGCCATTGGAGTAGTACCATTCACTTACTTCACAGTGAAGCTGTTCTTTGGCGGAGCAAAGTGGCCAACATACCTGATGGCCGTATTCGCAATCATACTGACAGCTGTGTATTTGCTGGTGCAAGAAGCGGTAGTTTGGATTCCGGGAACCATTGTCTGGAACACAGACCTGTTAACTGGCCTTGCTCTGCTATTGATGACATCCATCGTTTTCATAGTGCTGTGCGTGAAATGCTTACAGACAGCAAGGAAAGCAGGCGAAGCTCGTGTCAGGAGGCGGTTTAACCTGATTGGCTTAGCAGGATTCTTTGGAGTCTTGATCTTCATAGTAAACGCGATCACTGTATTGTTCGACCCATCAGTGGTCCCATACATTTCGGCTACATCATGGATCCTTTCAGCGGTAGCGGGCATAATCTCTTACGTGGGATGGGTTAGGTTCAGGGGACCCAAGAAATCGTGACATTCTTGCGACTTATCGAATGGATCACCAATGCTTCGAATGCAATACCATAGGAGAATCGAAAGTTTTCCTCTTCTCCTACTTTTTGTGAATCATATTCGCTTCAAGAAGTTGATTGCTTCTTCTACCGCGGTTTTCTTCTCCTCTCTAAGTTCTACAGCCCCATTCTGTGAATACTTGTATATTGCTTCGATGACCGTCTTTGCTGGTATCTTTGTTTTCTTTGAGATTTCTTCGATGCTGAGACGTCCCGTGCAAAGGGAGAGAATCTTTTTCTCGTCACCCGAGGAATCCTTCAATGCTCCTTTGTCAACAAGGATGGGAGCCATAAAAGTCTTTATAGCCACGAACGGTGGAGCGCGTTTAGCTACTGGTGGTGGAGTTGGAGTTGGTATTGGAGTTGCCCGCGCTGGTGGGGCGATCTCTTCTTCCCTAGGAGTAATGAGGAGACTGGGTTCTCGGACTACTCTGACCTTTTCACCAGGAGCCGCCGCTGGTGGCCCTCCAAGCAACTCGTCAAGCAGCCTGCCATATCTTTCAATGATTTCCTTTAGCTTGATTAGGACGGTGCCAATTTTCTGATTTGTAACGATTATTAGGACACCTCTTTCAGAGATCCTTGAGACAACAATTGATGTTCTCTCATCAAGGGTGAGCGACAAGTTGTCACCTAGCCCCAGTAGCATGAAACTCTCGGTGAAGGGAGTCATTCTACTTAGCGATAGTCGGCTGAGATCAGAGTATATTTCTCGCTTTCCACTGTAGATCGCCATCTCTAGAACTATTGGAACGTTAAGTATCACTAGGTCACTTCTAATCCCATCAACCAAGTTCCCTATGGTGCTCAAAGTTGAAGCCCAGCCCTCGATGTAGTCTGAGTGATCAATGATTGAGGTGTGTTCTTTAACCTTTTCTGACGATCCCCAAAAACACGAAGTCCGTGTTTTAAGATCCTCGCCGCATCCTAGCGTGAAACTGTATTCATACAACTCTGTATTAAGAGTTTTCGAAGGCTTCAGTGAGGGATAAAAACTAAATAAGCCGAGGAAACACAGAAATATCAGGCTTACACATTAAGGAAACCAGCATGCTACTTGACAAGCATTGAGCCGCCGTAGCTCAGACGGCAGAGCGCCAGCCACCACGGTGGAACTGCTTCCACCGAAGCTGGAGTCGTATTAACTAGCTTCGCTCGGAACGAGTTAGTTGGTGGTCGCGAGTTCAAGTCTCGCCGGCGGCTCCAACAATATGTTAGAAGGAATCTGAAGCTAGTTTCTACTCTTAGCTTCTATAGACGAGGATAATGGAAGTTAATGAGTATTAGGAAGCCGAGTCTAGCTCTTCTCTCTTCGTCCCTTGTGCACGACTCTTATGCCTTCGCCTTCAACTATCTCCAGCGGGATCATGTCAATAAAGTGCGGGGTACCCCGCATTTTCCTCACTTCGATTGTCCTGAGTCGTCTGTTTCCTTTCTCGATCATTCGGAGAACGATTACCCCAGTTGATATGAATTCTTCCACTCCGAAGCGCCCCAGCACTTGCGCTCCCCTAGCGATCTCTGATGTTAGTATAGATGTTACGCCGAGCTGCGTCAAGAGTCTTGAGAGACCAAATAGCTCTCTCCTAGCTTCTATTGGATCCCTAAAGTGTAGACCGATGACAGTGATTGGATCAATTACGATTCTCTTCGCTCCAATCTCCTTAACCGCAGTCTCAAGATCCCCGTAGAAGTCTTCCATTAGGTATTCGCTGAGGTCGAATGGTTTGACCCTTGTCGGAACCTGCTTGGATAGGTTGAGTGGATATGAAATGGAGGCGTCTATGAACCGTATTTTATCTTCCCCCATAAGCCTCCCGAGATCCCACTTGAAGTGAGTCATGTTTTGGAAGACAGCGTGCGGAGGTTCCTCAAAAGTAACGTAGAGCCCCGGCTCATCGTATTTGACTGCTCCACTGTAAAGGAACTGCATCCCAAAAGTGGTTTTACCTGATCCCGGCTCACCAGCCACAAGAACTTGGCTGCCAAAGGGTATTCCACCGCATAATAGATCGTCCAAACCGTCCATGCCACTCTTTATCCTCTGGGGAAGGATTAACCCTTCCTGTTCACTGCCTCTCGTAGAATGCCCAGATCCATGAGACTTTGGAATGATTCCTCAACTCCTTTCATTTCACGAGTCGCTATTTCCGCTTCATTCTCCCCTTCTCTGTACCGCCATTTCAACTATCATTGGAGCGCAAGTTTCTACTACGTATCTTTAAAGGGAAGAGATAGTTATCTTTATCGGTATCTCTTCGCCGCTATGATAGTAGTATATTGCTTTACGCATATTAAATGTATTTGGATATCGGGGGAAAAGGGAGGGCTTTCACACCCATTTAATACCTCCATCTGCTATACTTACTGCGACGACCCCTGAGAATACCGCGGGAGAGGCTGCTTCGAGGAGAGACAGATGTGTGCTTAGAAAGCAGTTCCAACGTCGTCTGGCATTGCGAAGATCGTAAGCAGAACTAAAGCTTTAAGAAACACTTTATACAAAATAGATACAAGTACCACCCGCTCAGGGAAATGGTACAGGTAGTATCGTAAGTTCGACTGCAATTGGCATGGAAGATTTATTGGTCTTGGAGGAAAACCTTCAATGTCTGCAAGTCAAGGAGTCGTAAAGTTAGGTTTTAAGGAAAAGGGCTTCGTCGAGGGTCTAGCCGACGCAGACATCGTTCTCATGGTCGACGTACAAGAGAAGAAACTAACTCTGAAATCCAACCCCGGTGCCAACTTCATTGATGTCAGGACTGCAGAGAGGCAAGCTAGGTCATTCCCCAAGGTAGGGATTAATCTTAAGAATGGATTCAAGGTAGGTCAAGGTTTCGAACTCGTCATTGAGAACGACGTGGGCCCGCCTGAGAGACTACGCCATTCACCCAGACAAGTATACGTGAGTGATTACAAAGAACAATAGGAAGATGTTAACGGGGACACGTATCAAGACAGCGCGCTCAAAAAATAGATCCAGATACGGTTTCACCCTAACTTCTTCTCTTACCATCTATATTTCTGAGAGTATTCTTCACCTTCATGCCTCAGTTGAGGATAGGCTTTTTCGTCTCTACATGGCGTCATCCTTGTTCGTCTCATGCGACTCTTGCTCTTTTGATGAAGGATGTTATGTTTTCACTGACTTCATTCGGTTTTTCGAGCATGACCATGTGTCCTGCTCCCTCTATGACCTTTAGTTCTGAGCCCTTTATGTTGTTGTGCAGGTATTCCGACCACTTTACTGGTGTGAGTT
>JAUQYT010000214.1 GCA_030587605.1 Candidatus Njordarchaeum guaymasense | reverse complement strand
CGAATCCATTCTTTCGACCACCATCATCCCCACTTTCCTGCTCATGGCTTTGTAAAGGTCCAATATTTCAGCGGCACACTCGAGGCCTACGAATCCAGCTCCAACTACCACAATGTTCGGAGTATCTGGAAGCTGCCTCAGCTTCTCATTCAGGTCGATGAAATCGGGTAGATGGTAGGCGGCATGAGCCAGCTCTGCCCCTTTGACATTGTAGAGATTGGGTTCAGAACCTGTTGCCACAACTAGAAGATCATAGTCTTTCGTCTTGCTTCCCACTGCGACCGTCTTCTCCTTCAGGTCAATTTTCCCTGCAGCGCGCACTGTCAGTTCGAATCCCCAGTAAGCGGAAAGCTGTTTGAGGTCGTATGTCAATTCCTGAGGCTTCGTCTTCTCACTGATGATCTCAGCACAGCCTATTGTGTTCTCGAAATGTGCTTTCTTGGAGACTAGTTCAACTTCAACGTTCCGCACCCCTCTGAGCAACATCTGCCTTATGACCTCAGTTCCCCCGTAGCCTCCACCAATGATGAGCACCTTCTTTCTCATGCCAAGCTCATAGCAGAAGCGCTCATAAAAACATAATGATGGTGCCGATGCAATGTCACGCCAAAAAGGGGTCAGAACACCCATCCTACATGAAGGATCCGTCAAACAGAGCAGATGGTTCTAGTGTCTGCGCATCTTTCTGGTTCGATGTTGCTGCAGACGCCTAAGAACAAACGCCACAGCTGACGCCCCGAAGAGTATGTTGAAGATAGCGTTGATAGCTGTAGTCCTGAGATCCGTTCCGATGAGATTGGCGTGAACTATTCCCAGAAGAAGCACGATATTCATGAGAGCATGAAGCAAACGCCAATATTGGTATATTCTCCTGCGCAGAAGTGCAGCCATCACCGCAACATAGAGGATGAGGAAGGCAGGTTTTCCTGCGTACGACCAGAAAAGATGCCAGGACTCGAAACTGGGCAGAAACACCGTCATATCCATGGTTTCAAGCGCGTAGGCGACAGGGTGAACCGTTATGAAGATTATGCCTAGTACTGCAAAAAAATGATGCACCTTGATGAATGGGCTGCTGAGCATCTTGGTGACCTCCCTCACGAAAGAGGTCATTATGGCGGCAATGCTCAGCATTAAGTAGCCGTATAGAGCAGACAATCTGACGACCAACCCAAGTGCGTTGCTGTACGGAGTTGAGATGGAGGAAACTGCGATTATGGCTGCTAGTACGATGATCGACAGACTGAAAGCAGCTCCTTGCCATTTGAGCATCATGAACGAATACAACCCTTCCGGAACCGGTGTTTGCAGCATTCGCCTAGGCATATTTCTGCGTTTTGTTGGGAAGTGTCCTGATGCTGGTTGAAGCGTTACTTTCTCCGCATAAGCACTTCATAGAAGTATCGCATAGCTCGGTCTCGTTCAACTGATGAGATATGCTTGATCCGCTCAATCTCGAAAAAGCCGTCGAAAAGGTCAATGATCTGTCTCTTTGTGAAATGATGCCAAGACGGTCCATTCCTGTAGCTGAAACAGACTAAGAGGTATAAGCTCCTAGGCTTGAGAACTCTGTGCAGACCACTGACAAAACTGCGTCTATCTTGGACACCAACGTGATGAAAACAGCCGAAATCAAAGGCAAACTCAAACTCCTGCGATCTGAAAGGAAGGTTCAGGAAATCTCCCACAACAAGGTTCATGTCTACCACCGCTCCATCTGCTTTCTCTTTAGTAATCTCAACCGCTCTGTCCGAGATATCCAGCGCAGTGACTTCGAAGCCTTTCTCAGCCAGATACACAGGATTGGTTCCAGCCCCGCAGCAGAGATCCAAAGCCCTACATGGTGCAAGTTGCCCGGACTCCACGAGTTCCACCAAGACTCTTCTTGGCCTGCCCAGTTCCCATGGCAAGACGTCTGGACTATACTGGTGATATACGCTATCCCAGCCTCTTTCGTGTCGTGAAGACATACCATTACCCCACGAGGCATCAACCATTAGCCTGCTTCAGGAAGTCACGCTCAAGCCGGCCTAGATGATACCCAATTCGCCCTTAACCGTCCCGGTGCTCCAAATCTGTCTCCCCAGAAGATTCTGGGCACAATCGAACACTTAAACCTTTAGAAAGTCAAGCACTCCAACGGGAGATAGTCGCTTAGATACGGCAGGAAAGGGCGCCAGCGGACAACGCGTGATAGCTTACGCTCAGAGAGAGATGAGGTAGGAGGTTGCTGTTCAAACCCGAACTCCTCTGCTACTGGCGCCAAGACCCATGCCGTGAGCAAAATATTCGTGCCTATGGATCCCTATGAGACACTGCCTGGGAATGGCAGAGGACAGAGGAAACAGATACTGGTGCTTTTTCTGGGCGTCTAGGACTGACTCTGTTTATCCCGATCAGTTCTCATTTGGGCGGTCCATTCTGACATAACATAGTTATACCTATATAAATGTCAATCTTACATAAGCATCGATGTTGCCCATGAACCGAGACCTCGAGTCGCCAACCGAGCTCTTGAAGGAAGAACACCGAGTAATAGAGCGAATGCTTCATGTGCTGGAACTCGCCAATGAAAAAGCGCTGAAGAGCGGAGAAGTTCCGCTTGAGCTCTATGAGAAAGCCGTGGACTTCATCCGTGTTTTCGCTGACCGTTGCCACCACGGAAAGGAGGAAGAGACCTTGTTTCCCCTAGTCGAGCAGAGAGGGGTACCGAAAAATGGACCAACACACGTTATGCGGATCGAGCACGAGCAAGGAAGAAGCATCGTGAGGGCTCTGGTAGAGGCTGTCGAAAGGTACAAGAACGGTGATGTGGGAGCAAAGGAAGCTATAGTCGAATACGCTCGAAACTATGGAAGGCTTCTATCTCAGCATATCTGGAAGGAGGATAACGTGTTGTATCCTCTTGCCGACGGCGTTTTGAAACATTCAGACAGAGCTGAACTGATCCAAAGATTCGAAGAGGTCGAAAGGGAAAGAATAGGGGAAGCAAATCATCAGAAGTACATCGATCTGGTCGGGTATCTGGAGAAGGCGGTTGTGGGCTAGTTCGTTGATTGGTTCCTGAGGCAATAAGACCCATAAAACCAGAGAGGGCTGAGCGTGCTCATGTCTCGTGGCACTTCGAACGACCGAGCATATCGTCAGTGTGCCAGAGCTAGAGCCAAGTCGTCATCCTTTAACCGGTATCCGGTCCTTTCAGTCTTCTTGTCCAGATAACCAGTTCCTCCAACATCTGGCGCACTATTTCCACAGTATCCTTGTCCTTTAGCCTTCCTTTGGCATCGAATTTGTCTCCTGCGAAGGTCACGAAGACCTCTGGCCTGTTAAGTGGGTGCATGTTAACATGGACACAGACCTGCCGCAGATGATACTGTGCTCTCGCGGTCCCGATTCTCCCTGGTGAGGCGCCCATTATCGCAACCGGCTTATCCTCAAAGGAATTGTCTCCCCAAGGCCTGGAAGCCCAGTCGATCGCATTCTTTAGAACGCCTGGAAACGAGTAGTTGTATTCCGGTGTGGCAATTAGAATGGCGTCAGCCGCTTTGATCTTTCTTTTGAATTCCTTGACTTTCTTAGGCATCTGGTATTCCAAGTCTTGATTGTAGACCGGGATTCCTTCAAGGTCGAATATTTCAAGTTTCGCATTCTGTGGCGCTAGTTCCCCAGATGCGCGTAGCAATGCCTTGTTGTATGAACCCTTTCGTAGGCTGCCAGCAAAACCTAGGATCGAGATGGGTCGTGCCATGCCAGTTAATCGTCAGATAGAATATTTAAGCTATGATAGTGACATACTCGACGAAGAACGCCCAAAGGTTGGCTTTTCCAGGTAACGTTCGCGCTGGATTCCCTGATTGGGGAATATCATAAGGTTCTCTCTTTGTTTGTGGTCCCACAGATTGACATGGCCATCCCTGCTTGAGGGTGAGCCCAGATAGGGAACAGCCTCTCCGTGTCTTCAGTCTAGGCCAGATCGGCCTTCTCCCATCTGTCTACGGCGTTGTCCGGACTTACACCTTTCGAATCTCTATTCTGCCCAGTTTGCGGTTCGTCCCTTCGAAGAGGACTGTCCCGTGAGATCGAACCAATTCGTTGTAGAGGTTGACCACATCTTTATTCTCAGATAGGACACGTGCGTTATATGCGCAGATGGCAACCATCGGGATGTCGAGGACTCTGTGCAACGATTTCTCATACTCTGATAGCTCACGGGCTAAGCCGTGCTTAAAGAAGCATGCCACCTCTCCCGTGACTCTCAGGCCTTTGAAGCCCTTAGATAGGGCATCCTCGTAGAATTCGCTCCACAGCCGCTGGGTGTTCTGTGAGCTGAATTTTCCCTCTATTATATAGAAATCTGTGTAGTCGAGGATGCGCAAGGCACCCTTTCGCTCCTGCTCTTCTACTTTGATGCCAAATCGTTTCATAGCCTCTCTTATCTGGTCTGTGCTCTCTTCTGAGCAA
Source organism: Candidatus Njordarchaeum guaymasense (assembly GCA_030587605.1). Classification (GTDB taxonomy): domain Archaea; phylum Asgardarchaeota; class Njordarchaeia; order Njordarchaeales; family Njordarchaeaceae; genus Njordarchaeum; species Njordarchaeum guaymasense. The sequence continues at coordinate 1,995 of JAUQYT010000214.1, read as the reverse complement.
ACATATATGGCAGCCTCGCCGCTTTCAAAGGCGTTCTTGATGTAGTTGAAAAGAACGTTGTGTTTCGTCTTTTGCGAATCATAGACGAATATCGCGTGATCTGAAGGCTTTAGCTGGCAGGTGAACCTTAGGGCCATTTTGGCCTCAGAATATGGCACATCAGTCCATTTCCGGGAAGTGTGCCATATGTCTTCGAAGTTTTTCTGCAGGAGCGCCGTAAGGCTGCTGCTATTTGTCCACAGACCGGGGCTCTCAGCGAAATTTGCATCTGTCGAAGTTGTGACGAATGCTTCCTTAGTATCGACTATCATGAAGTGACCTTGGAGCGTATCTACATACCTCAGTTCGAAAGAGTTCCCCGGAATACACCTCTCTATGATCAAGGGAAGAGTGTCTTCCTCGTCCTCAGGTTGCTCGGTGACTATGCGAACCTTTGTCCCTCTTTTCACGCATTTCCTGAGATGGTCCGAGTGAATAAACATGCACTTAGCCAGTTTTGTTCTGGAAGTTACTATGTCAATCGTTTTCTTGGCATTGTTGATCATTGAGACGCATCTGCGGATTGTTGCTTCCCTTTCGGGAACCAAGATGAACTGATCTTTTTCTTCTTCCAAACCGATTCCCTTGGCCTCTGCCTTGAATCTCCTTACGAACTCCTCCCTTCTAGCCGTCAGCGCCACCATTCTTTTGTGCGCACTATCTTGTTCCCGTTCAATGAGGAAGGAAAGGGCATCCTCAACGGGTATCGCCCTTATCAAAAACGGCTTACCTAGCACTCTCTCCGTTAGACCCATGTTCTCGAGAGTCGGCAACGTTCTGTACACTTCTTCCCGCCGCACCCTCGATACCTTTGCGATCTTACTCACCGAAGCCAAACCAAGCTGAACCGCTGCTAAGTAGACCCTTGCCTGATAGGGCGTGAGACCGAAATCTGAGAGAACCTCGGCGTTACTATCCAAAGATGACAAATTGCGCCACCATAATCCTTCATCAAGGTCGAATTGAGACCGATTACTTGTAACTGTAGCTTTACAGTCACACACTTTTATATTTTTTGGATTCCACAGAGTAGGACCGAACACAGGAATGCAGGAACCAAGTCGAGAAGGGAGTTGTGAGCATGAGCGAGTCAGTAGCGGAGGGCAATTCTATGGAGGATCTAGCCCAAGCATCAAATGATGCTGAGGAACAAGAGATTTTCCTTGTCTTATACCTCTTCGATGATGAAGGACAAAGCGTCCATGTAGAAGAGACTGTAGGACTCGATCTCCATGAGGTTGCTCAACACCTAAACTCAGGAGGATCAGTCTTCATAACACGCAGAAAAAAACCGAAACAGGAAGTCCGCCGTGGGAGGAAGACTAGGAAAAAGCAGCAAGCCTTGGCTCTTGTTTGACTAGGCTGGCACCGGAAGAACCACAGAGCGGGATATGGTGATCACTAAAATGGTTGCTTCTGGGAAATCGGTGAACCGTCTGAACAATAGGACGATTGCGGCAGGCTATCCGTCCTCTGAGCCCCATCCTTTCTTGGTCTTGGTTTCTCTCCTCCTGATCTTCGTATGGAGGATGATCAGACCGAAAGGAATTGTGAGGGCAAGAGGTCGGTGAACGCTCGATCCCCAAGAGATGGCAATTGGGCGGGGAAACAGCTTTGCACTTCTCTCGCGAGCGCTCTGGAGTTCAGTCAACGCGAGCATGTTCATGTGCATGGCTCGGTAGATGTCGCGGCTCCGCCAAGTTGTGTGCATGATGAGCTTGTCCTCCCTGACTGTGCACCAAACCCTCTGCAGGCATGGCGGAGAGTCGACCCACATGTCTCTCTTCGGATGCCAGACTATCGCTTGGGCTCTCCTAGAGAAATGGACTTTGTTGAGCTTCTGGAGATTTGAAGTATACCATTGGATACAACTGGATCAATGGAATGGTACCAACAACACTTGAGGTTCCTGGAGGAAATTACTACATCAAAGCATTCGACGGTTCTACTTCTGCC
>JAUQYT010000207.1 GCA_030587605.1 Candidatus Njordarchaeum guaymasense | reverse complement strand
GAGCACAGGTTATCATGTTTCTTCTTCTCAAAGCTTTCAACCTCGTCTCTAGGTATAATCACGCATCCATGACCGCCTCCATTATGTAACAAGGTGCCTCGAATCTTGCCGCATCGATACCAGTCATATAATGTGCGGTGTGGAACGCCTAGAATCTTAGCAGCAGCAATAAGTTTCACCCCTTCCCTCCTAATCCTCTCCGTTCTCCTTTTTTCACCCAGAAACTTTTCAGCGAACTCTTTTGCCACATCGCTCGGAATGTAGTGCCAAGATAGACTTCTTGGGCTCTCCCTCGTCGTAACAATTCTCCGGTGATACATCATCTTGCCTTTTCTAAGCCAACACCTCAATGTTGTCTCACTTACGTTAATCATCCTAGCAACCTGCCCAACTGTGTAATATGACTCTCGTTGACTTCGAAGCTTGGCGACCCTCTCCAGCCATCGAGTCGCCTTCCACGAGTACTTAGCGATCCCTTCATCAAGCAATGCATTTATACCAGATTTGCGAATACGCACAACACTTAGGCCTCTCTTTGTTCTTCCTATTTTCGAACCGTTTGGAGCGAGGGATTCGATGAAACTTTTGACATAATCAATCAGAAATGGATATCTTGATTGTGTAAAAGACCAGTCAAAGGGATGTGTTGATCCGAAACAGTAGTACCCCTCGACGCTTATGGAGCAACTTCCATCCCCGTCGAGAAGACCTGCTAGAAACGGAATACCCGCTTTGACATCGAACAATTTGTTCCCTGCAAGCAGTCTCTCCCTTCCCACAGCATTATCAATGAGAGCCTTCTTGTCTGGGAGGAAGTTCAGTAGAGATTTCGAATATGCTTCTATGATTATCATCTTATAGGTTAAACGTTTCTTGGTGCGAGGATTCAAACCCAGTCGCAATAACATGTTCGTCACTCTTTCCGCAATTTTCCCTTCGTCTCCTTGAAGATAGAAGGAAATGATGTATGCTCGACTTGATCCTCTCGTAATGACACGTGAATAGCCGTCGGTCATAAACAGTCCGCGAATGTAATTCCACTCTTCAGTGGAGAGAGCAGCAATGTTCAACCTGTGTTCAGGAGGCATACTTGATCTCCCGGTCTCCTCATCGATTCATCGACTCTTCGTTCTCACTGAAGTGAGGAAGCAATAACGCTTGCGAAAGAGACAGTTTGATGGGAGAGTCTTGAATCATAGTTCACGTCCTTGGTCAAAGTACTTAAACTGCAAGAAGGAGACAGTCTTGGTTGTGAAACAAGAAAACCTGAGATCGAGAAACGACAATAAAGGTGAGGCTGGTCAAGTAGCGACAATATAGGTCTCTCTCACACCTGAGTTCAGTCATCTGGAGAGTGATTTGTGCGACAGATTTCAGTTTCTCCACTTCTTGGTCTTTCAGCAAGCAAGACAAGAAAGAGGACAGTTCAAAGGCTACAGTAAGACAGAGATACTACGAATGAGTTGAGTTGATGGGACCAGCCGGACCACGTGGGACATCAACAACCAATAATGTTAAAGGTTTGATCCTAAATTTGGAAGTAGGAACTCAGGTGTGGTTGGTTCTACCATGAAGGTGGGCATTCTCGGTGGAGGTTTAACTGGGCTAACACTCGGGTACCTTCTTCACCAAAGGGGACTTGACTTTGAGATCCTTGAGAAGGAGAATGACTGTGGGGGTTTAATGAGAACTCTAGTTGAAGACGGGTTCACTTTCGACTATGGTGGCGCACATATTCTCTTTTCCAAGGATATGGAAGCCCTGAGCTTCATGCTGGATCTCCTCGGCGATAACAAGGTGTTGAACAAGAGGAACACTAAGATCCTCTGCGGGGAGCGATACGTGAAGTATCCTTTTGAGAACGGTTTATCTGACCTACCAGCGGAGGAAAACTTCGAGTGCCTTCTCCAGTTCATCAAAACTATGGTTAAGAAGGAGAAAGGGGAGCTCAGGAAGCCCAGGAACCTCAATGAGTGGTTCTATTACACTTTTGGTAGAGGCATGGCAGAGAAGTACATGGTTCCGTACAATGAGAAGATCTGGAAATTTCCTACCAAGAGAATTTCGCTCGAGTGGGTTGAGAGAATCCCTAACCCACCTGTAGAAGACATAATTAGATCCTCATTGGGGATTCCAACTGAAGGTTACACGCATCAACTCAACTTCTACTATCCTACGGTCGGAGGGATTCAAGCAGTAATCAGAGCCATCGAGGAGAAATTGAAAGGACACGTCTCAAAGCGATTCAATGTTAGTGCCTTGCGAAGGGAAGGAAGTAAGTGGATAGTCTCGAGTAACGGAACTGAAGAGAGGTTCGACAGAGTGATCTCCACCATGCCAATTCATGACCTCATCAACGCCCTGAAGGATGGGGGGATTAGGATTCCAAGTGCTGTTCAGCGCGCTGTCCAACAGTTGAAGTACAATTCGCTTATCACTGTCATGCTCGGGTTGGAAACCTCTGAACTGAACGACATATCGTGGCTATACATCCCAGATGGGAGAGCGCTGGCGCACAAGGTTAGTTTCCCCTCAAATCTCTCCCCAAGAGCCGCCCCTGAGCACAGATCATCGGTCCTGGCGGAGATAACGTGCAACTACGGAGACGAAGTTTGGGAGAAGGAAGACAAGGATTTGATTGGTAGAACGATCAGCGATCTTGAGGAACGCAAGATCATAGTGAAGGATTCAGTCTGTTTTTCCAAGGTAAAAAGATCAAAATACGCTTACGTGATAAGCGACCTGAACTTCAAGGAAAACTTTGGAATCATCGACAAACTGATGCAGAGGATCGGGATAGAACTCCTGGGAAGATTCTCTGAATTCAAATACATGAACATGGATGCCTGCGTTAGAAGAGCAATCGACTATACTAAGAACACAAGGTTATGAGAAAGAAAGAATGTCATGCCAAAGCTTTATGTTACCGATTGTAGAAAAGGAAAATAAAGCGGGAGAAGAATGTCTAGTAGTTTGAATTGATTTGTTTGGAGGCGAGGATGAGTTGGCTAAAATGCCGCCTCAGGTAATGGAAAAGTTCAATGATCTATCCGCGATGAAGTTTATGGCTACAGTTGATGAGAACGGGAACCCGAACGTGGTTCCAATAACTTCTATCGTTGCTGTCGACGCTGAGACAATAATGTTTGCGGACATCATGATGTGGAAGACCAAGAGAAACCTGCTTAAGAACGGCAAGGTTGCCTGTGCAGTCATCACGAAAGATAACGTCGCCTACCAAGTCAAAGGCAGGTTTCAGGGCTTCAAGAGGGGTGGGCCGCTCTTTGACTTCGTCGCAAGCGTTCCACTTCTGAGGTACAACGCGTACTGGGGACCGAAGGCTGTGGGCATGATTAAGGTGGAAGAGGTATACAGCGCCTGCCCCCCACTTGGAGGCAAGAAAATAGCATAGGAATCCGAACTTCACATATTCGCATGAACTCGAAAAAGATAGGTGAGAAAATTGAAGGTAGCCTTGTTGGGTGGAGCTGGAGCTGTAGGCAGCTCGGCCGCAAAGGCTTTGGTCGCAGCTCATTTCTTCGACGAGGTTCTCTTAGCTGATATCGACGTTGATAAGATAAGAAAGCTGGCTAAGGACTTCGGAGGAAACACCTCATACGTTAAGGTTAACATTGATCAACCCGAGACAGTGAAGAGCGCCATCAAAGATGCGGATGTCGTTCTCAACTGCGCTGGTCCATTCTATGAATGTGGACCTAAGGTTCTTCAGATTGCGATTGAAGCCAAGAAGAACTACGTCGACATTTGTGATGATTACGATGCAACAATTAAGATGCTCGGATATGATGAGAAAGCGAAGAAGGCGGGGATATCCGCCCTGATAGGTATGGGGAGTTCACCTGGAGCTACCAACCTGTTTGCCAAGTTCTGCGCTAATACTCTTCTTAGCGAAACTGATGCCATCGATCTCTACCATGCCCATGGAGGAGAGCCCTATGAGGGCGCTGGGGTGATAAAGCATAGGATACATGGAATGATGATGGACATACCCGTTTTTGATGGAGAACTGAAGACAGTCAGATTTCTTGAGGAAAGCGGGAAAGCGATGATACAGGAAGTAGAGTTCCCCGGTCTAGGGAAGTATAGGGTATACCCGTACCCGCATCCCGAGACGATCACGTTGCCTAAGTACATTAAGGGAGTGAAATGGGTTATGAACCGGGGGGTGGTACTGCCCATTGAATACATGGAACTGATAATGGATATGGTGAGACTTGGGCTGACCACTGAGGAGCCTTTAGACGTGGGTCACCGCAATGTTGTTCCTTTGGACTTCTCCATCGCGTACATCATCAAGAAGAGAGAGGAATTGAATCGTAAGGCTGGACTGACCGAGCCCATGGGCGGCGTCAAAGTAGTTGTGAGGGGCAAAGAGAAGGGCAAGAAGGTGCAGTACGTGGTCTACGCAACATCGACTGGCGGAATGATGGAGGGAACAGGAACCCCGGCTGCCATAGGAGCCTTGATCATGGCCACGGCTAGTGGACCTAAACCGAAGATCAAAATGAAGGGAGTTTTCCCGCCGGAAGCCGCCGTTGATCCCATTGATACTTTCGAGTGGGCAGGAAAATTCAAGAAAGGTGGCGCAGGTATTGGCATCCAAGCTGAGAAGATAGATGAAGACGGAAAGGCTAAACCAATACCGCTGCCGATGTAGAAAAGAACAAAGACTGGAAGACGTTGGGTACGCCCTTATTCTCCAACATCCTTCTTTCCTCCAAGAGCTAATTGTGGTCAGAAACTTGGTGATTGAGTGCTAGACAAGTTGTTTGTTGCATATGATGTTGGAACTACGAATCTGAAAGTGGGTCTATTAGATACGAGGTTTAGGATTCTTGGGAAGAAGTCGACTAAGTATCCAATTTACTTTCCTGAGAAAGGCTATGCTGAGCAAGATCCTTTAGACTGGTGGAGGGCCGCAGTAGAAGCCACAGACCAGTTGATGGAAGAGAAGAATGTGAGCGCATCTCGAATTGGCGGCATAGTTTTCTCAGGGCAGACTCTCAGCACCGTCTTGATAGGCAAAGATGGCGAGCCGCTGATGCGCTCCATGATCTGGATGGACGCAAGGGCAGCTCTTCAAGCCAAGAGAATAATCGGCAAAGGACTAGTCAAGATAAAAGGATACAACCTCCGCTCCCTGCTCAGATTTCTCAAGATCACCGGAGGAGGCCCTGGACTCGCCGGCCAAGATCATATATCAAGGATTCTCTGGGTGAAAGAGAACAGGCCTGGCATCTACAAACGAACCTACAAGTTCCTTGATAGCAACGGGTTCATGATTTTCAAGGCGACTGGTAAACCAGTGATAAGTAGGTTTGATGCTCATCTAACATGGATGATGGACACGCGTCCCGGAAAACAGAATTGGTCGAGATCGATCCTAAAGCGGTACAAAATAGATGAGGACAAACTTCCTGAAATAAAGCCGTCGGCCGAGGTCGCTGGAGGACTAACTGAACACGCGGCGCGCGAGCTGAATCTCCCAGAAGGTCTCCCCGTCATTGTTGGAGCTGGGGACGTGGCGTCTGTAGCAGTGGGTTCAGGCGCGGTTAGGGAAGGAGAATTCTTTGTTTACATTGGAACAAGCGACTTCATGGGGATGCACCTGAGGAAACGGAAGACCGATATCTCCCACTACATGGGAAGCATATGCGGCGCAATCCCCGACCTATACCTTTACACGGGGGAGCAGGAGACCGCGGGGACGTGCTTGGACTGGGTGAAGGACGAAGTATTCAGGGAGGAAACTGCAAAACTCGGAGAAAAGGTTTACGACCTGCTTGAAAAAGCCGCAGCCAAAATGCCACCAGGTTCAAAGGGTCTCATGTATACTCCTTGGCTGAGTGGTGAGAAGACGCCATTCGACAACGACACCATAAGAGGCGGATTTCATAACCTGAGTATTGAGCACACGAGAGAGCACATGGTTAGGGCCGTCATGGAGGGCGTGGCACTCAACATGCGCTGGGCATTCAGGTGCATGGAGAAGAAGGTCGGTAGGAATGCGGAATGGGTAAACTTCGTTGGAGGCGGCGCAGTAAGCACAACATGGGGACAGATAATCGCGGATGCCCTCAATAGGAAAACGAGGCAAGTTGAGAACCCAAAGGAAGCCGGCGTAAGAGGAGCAACCATGATCGCTACGATCGCGCTAGGAATCAATAGGAACTTTTCCGCAGCAGCCAGAGGAG
>JAUQYT010000156.1 GCA_030587605.1 Candidatus Njordarchaeum guaymasense | reverse complement strand
CCGATCTTCGAAGTCCAGAAGAGGCTACACGAGATCATACTCTTTAGAGAATACCTTGAGCCCCTAGGTCCAGCTAAAGCAGTTGAGATCGCTGCCGCCTCCGTCAATCTAGACGAGATCAGGAGCACGGTGGATGCCCTGAGAGGAAGATCAAACATTACCTTTCTCGATGAGAAAGGAGTACGGTCGATGGCGGAGGAACACGGCACTAGAACCATATTCGGTAACTATAACTTCACTTCCACCGTGAAAAATAGAAGCGCCAGCTTAACAGTCTACGTCGGAAGTCCTGAAGTGCAACAAAAGAATCTGAATCCGCGCCAGAGAGAGATACTTCGAAACCTGCCCCAGACCATCGCCGATCTCCACAAGTATTTGGAGCGAGCACCTCTCGTGGCCATTGAACGGACTACGGGTGATAATCCACTCTTCACGCCGCACTGCACCCTATACGTATCCGTGCAGCGCAAAGAGATGGTACGCCTAGCGTACATGGTCAGTCAGACACTCTTTCCACCAAAGCAAAAACGCGGCGAACCTCACCTTCAACTGCTCTACATTCCCGAATGGCAAGAAAAGGATCGGCAGATACTGGTCTTCCCTGAGATAGGTGTAACCTACGTTCTGGGGACAGACTATTACGGTGAAGCAAAGAAGGGGTTCCTTCGTATGGCCATGTGGATGGCGAAGCAGCGCGGAATGCTAGGTCTACACGCGGGCGCCAAAATCATACGTGCCAAAGGTCGCGACGACAAGATACACCGATATGGCGCATTAATCTTCGGATTGACCGCCACAGGTAAGACTACACATACCTGCCACAACCACGGCCTAACTGAGAAAGGAGAAGGAGTAGAGATCATCCAAGATGATGTAGTCTTCCTTAGGCCTGACTGCTCCGCGCTTGGAACAGAGAAAGGTTTCTATTTGAAGACTGAAGGCGTAACTCCGGAGATCCAACCACTAATCTACGCCGCGGTCACCAAGCCTGATGCCATATTCGAGAATGTGCTCGTAGACTACTTGGGAAACGTATACTTTGGCGATGAAACCCTGACTGGGAACGCCAGAGGCATAATGCAGAGAGACGACTTCGGCGAATACAAAAGCCCTAGCGTGAATCTTAGCCCGATAGGCGAACTCGATGGATTGCTGGTATTCTTCATAACACGCCGAAATACCGTCGTTCCCATAGCCTCCAAACTCACAGCCGAGCAGGCAGCAGCCGCCTTCATGCTTGGGGAGTCTATAGAGACATCGGGGAGCGATCCACGAAGAGCAGGCGAATCAGTCCGCGAAGTGGGAACAAATCCATTCATAATCGGAGACGAGGCAGAAGAAGGCAATCGCTTCTACGAATTCATTAAAAAACATGAGGACAAGATCCAACTCTACCAGCTCAATACAGGTGGCGTTGGGGAGATCATGCTCAAAGCTGAAGACGGCACCAAGGCCATCAGACAGAAAGTCCTCAGAGTAGAGATACCTGAGATGGCCGCCATCATTAGAGGCATTGCAAGAGGCGAGATTGAGTGGGCGGACGACAGATACTTCGACACGGAAGTACCAGCAAAGGTTCCTAGCGTAGACATGAGAAAGTTCGATCTTTCAAAGTACTACACTCAAGAGCAAATATTCCACCATGTTCAATCACTCAAGAAGGAGAGGATAGAGTACCTATCCAAGTTTTCAGGACTCAACGCAAAAATCACATCCGCAATACAGCCTTAACCAGAATCAACTAGACAAGTAACCGCAGAAAGACAGAATAAGGAATCCTTTTCCTACCAGTATGGCGTTGAAGAACTATTTACTTCCGGTCTTTTCATACGCTATGAAAACGAAAGCCAGAATGACCATCAAGACTCCCATAAGGGTTAGTGCCAATTGGAGCAGTTCATAGAATTCGTCAATGCTCATGGCTTGAATCTTCCTTTTCTCGGGATATAATCGCGCTTTATTTAAGAATATGGCTCGAGTAGAGCCTTTACTTCACAGACACCCGCCATCTTCTAGTGATCTTGCCATAATCCCTGTCGCTACATTTGTCTTCCCCAAACTTGCCTAGTGCCGAGGCTATTCTCTGAGCTAATATATGGTAGCAGAGCTGCTTCTTCGAGTTCATTACTCTGAAATAGTAATCGTCACAACTGCAAAAGTTCGTGTGTGGCAGAACTTGGTAGTTTGACCTTTTTCCTCGAACCTCCCAGATCACACGGCCACTTGGCTTGAAGGCGTAACGTTTGACAGAACCTTTCTCAACTAGTTCAAGCGCCTTCTGGAACCTTTCACCAAAGAAGTCTTTCAACTTCTTACTAGACTCCTCATCTAAGAAATGTTTCGCTTCTATCTCTTTACATATTTGCATGATCACGATCAGCTCGTTGCCTTCAAGCCTCATTCTTTCACCACACCACTTCCAAACCCAACGATCGCCTCTGGGATCATCCGAATGATTTATGAAGTTCTATGTGGGTTTAGCTTGGGTTGTTTTGGGGGAATCTTGAGTTCACTAACCTCAATCCTGTGGTTCCTTATCCAGCGCTCCTTTTCCAGCACAATTCGGAAAAGACCCTGATAGTCGGCGATTTGCACATTGGCTGGGAAGCTTCCCTTGCAGAACAGGGTGTCCACATACCCTCACAAACTTTACTATTGCTTGAACAACTCAAAAAGATCGCTGAGAAAGCTGATCCTACACGAATAGTCATCCTTGGCGACATTAAGCACGATGTTGCGAAAGTGGGCTTGATGGAGTGGCGCGATATACCACCCTTCTTTGAGAGCCTTCTAAAACTTTGCAGACAGATTCTTGTAGTGCCAGGCAACCACGACGGGAGCCTAGAAGCATTGGTTCCCAAGGAAGTTAAAATCCTACCAGTGTCTGGAATGACTATTGGTAGTGAAGTTGGTATAGTCCACGGTCATGCTTGGCCTGAGCCATCAATCTTAGGATGCAGCAACATCATTATGGGGCATCTCCATCCAGTCATCGTTTTGACCGACTCCTTGGGTTTCTCCACAACTTATCAAGTCTGGCTTAGAGCAGATGCCTACGGTGAGGTGTTAGCCAGGGGCCTTCTAAGACATTTGGGAATAATTGTGGAAGGTGACGCTGGGTCATTGATGAGGCAACATTTCAATGTCATTCTGAAGGATCCTCGATGCATATTCATCCCATCCTTCAATAGTCGTTTGGCTGGACAGACTATAAACAAGGGCGTAAGGAACACACGCTCGGCAGGCCAGTATTGGGGGCCAATCCTCAGGTCTGGTGGGGTGCATGTCGAGGAAGGGGATGTTTACTTGCTGGATGGATCTCATCTTGGTAAATTGCGCTTTTTGCGGGGGTTCGCATAAATATTTACACGAACATGTATATTTTCGTCCTAATAATGTACTGATTTTTGTATAGAACAGATATAAGACAAGGCCTCGAACCTACAAATAAGGCACGGTGGAGAGGCTGTCAGAGAATATAGAATACTCCATCGACTTGAGTCTGTACCTGCTGTCCTTGGAGGTTAATCGATATGCCGATTTTTGCAGTTGAGGTAATCATTGAGAATAAGAAGATGGCCAAGGATCCTGAAGGCGAGACTATAGCAAAGGAACTGATTAATCGCGGAGGGTTCTCAGCGGTTCGGAGCGTCAGAGCGGGCAAATACCTGAGGCTGATGGTTGAAGCAGAGAAAAAAGAGGATGCTGAGCGACTCGTTACAGAGATGTCCAACGCCCTCAGAATATTCAATCCAGTGGCTCATACATGCACTATCCGCACGAAAAGTGAGGCAGAGTGAAGACAGCAGTAATACAATTTCCAGGTTCTACATGCGAATTAGATGCCTTCTATGTTCTCAAAGATGTTCTACGCGCCGAAACAGATCTGGTCTGGCACAGAGACTTCGATGGAACAAATTACGACGCTGTCATCCTACCAGGAGGCTTCACGTACGGTGACTACTTAAGGGCTGGCATAATCGCCGCCCACAGCCCCGCAATGAAGCATGTGAAAGATATGGCAAGAGAAGGGAAGCCGATAATCGGGATCTGCAACGGCTTCCAGATGCTCATAGAGTCAGAACTCTTACCAGGAGCACTCTTGGGAAATCAAGGTCGGGCATTCATCTGCAAATGGGTCAAGCTCAGAGTGGAGACAAGCAACACCCCATTCACAAGAACCATTCGGCAAGGTACTATCCTCAATGTTCCAGTAGCACACGCAGAAGGAAGGTACGTCAACGAGCTTAAAGGCCTCAGTGAACTGCGTGAGAATGATCAGATAGCCCTAAGATACGTAGACGAAAACGGTGACCCAACCCAAGAGGCAAACCCGAATGGCTCCATGGATTCCATAGCAGGGATCTGTAACCTAGACAGGAATGTCCTAGGCCTTATGCCTCACCCTGAGCGTGCATCCGAGAAAATACTCAGCCCCTTCTCAAATGAAGACGGTCTAAGACTCTTTGCGGCGTTTGTTCAAGATTGAGGTTCTAAAATAGTGGAAACTGCAGCAACCATGAAAGTGAACCTGACTCCTGGAGAGCTTGAGGACATCAGAAGAAGACTGGGCAGAGAACCCAACGAAACAGAACTTGGCATGATAGATGTCATGTGGTCTGAGCACTGCTCCTACAAGAGCAGCAGGCAAATGCTACGAATACTTCCAAAAATCGGCAAGAGAGTAGTCCTTGGACCAGGATACGATTCAGGCGTTGTAGATATCAACGATGGCGATGTTGCAGCATTCAAGATCGAAAGCCACAACCACCCCTCAGCAGTAGAACCCTACAATGGTGCCGCCACCGGCATAGGCGGCATAATCAGAGACATATTATGCATGAACTGCAGACCCGTCGCTCTCCTAGATTCCTTACGCTTCGGAAACCTAGAGAGTAGCCATAGCAGGTGGCTATTCCAGAACGTCGTAAGGGGGATAGCGGACTACGGAAACTGCACCGGGATTCCAACAGTAGCTGGTGAGGTTGAGTTTGACGAAAGCTTTGAAGCCAATTGCCTTGTCAACGTAGCCTGTGTAGGATTTGGGAAAGCCAATGAACTCACTCTGGGAAGGATGGATCGCCCGGGCGACATCATCGTTCTAGTAGGTGGCTCCACAGGCAGGGATGGCATACACGGCGTAACTTTCGCGTCCAGAATCATAAGCAAGGAGTCAGAGTTCGACAGGCCCGCGGTCCAGATTGGAGACCCGTTTACCAAGAAAATAGTTATTGAAGCTACCTTGGAAGCCTTGAGAACTGGCAAGGTCACTGCAGTCAAAGATCTCGGCGGAGGGGGTCTAACATGTGCACTTTCAGAAATGTCGAGCAAAGGGGGCACAGGTGTTGAGGTAGATCTTGAGGCCATTCATGTCAGAGAGCAGGAAATGATCCCGTACGAACTACTGCTCTCAGAATCTCAAGAAAGAATGCTTTTCACGATAGCCCCTGGAGGCCAAGAAGAGGTTTTCATAGTCCTACAAAAATGGGACCTCCCCTATTCCGTCCTAGGACAAGTAACAAATACTGGCCGTCTAGTTGCCAAGCTCTACGACAAAATAGTCGTTGACATACCATCCGAACTCCTAACCAATTCACTACTCGCGAAGCGAGAAGCGAAGAAGCCTAAACCTCAACACAGGAAAGAACGATTAAGCAATCCGATCCCCAAAAACCTGTTAGAAGTAATACAACGAATCTTGTCGAAGCCAGATGTGGCAAGTAAGCAGGCTGTTTACCAACAGTACGACCATGAGGTAGGGCTTAGAACTATACTTAAGCCAGGCGATGCCGATGCCGCAGTCATTCGCGTAATTGGAAAGGACAAGGCTATCGCAGTCAAGGTTGACTGCAGCAGTTCCTATTGTGAGATCGATCCCTTTTGGGGGCATGCTGCAGCAGTAGCAGAGGCAACGCGCAATGTCACTGCAGTAGGTGCCCAACCTATCGCAATAACAGACTGCTGCAACTTCGGTAGCCCAGAGAACCCAGAGGTTTACTGGCAGTTTAAAGAAGCCATCCGCGGGATCGCTTACATGCTCAAAGGTCTAAAGATCCCGTGCGTCGGCGGAAATGTAAGTTTCTACAATGAGGATGAGAAAACTGGAAGGGCCGTAAGACCCACAACAACGATAGTAATGTTAGGCCTCGTTGAGAAGCTAGATCTCATAACTAGCATGTCCCTCAAGAAAGCTGGAGAGTCAATAATAATTGTGGGAAAAACCTACCCTGAATTAGGTGGCTCCCAATACTACAGTCTGTTGCACTTCAACGGGGGCAAAGTTCCACATGCAGTCGTTTCCAGAGAGAAAGTATCGATGCAAACCATGATGGAGGCGATTCGAGAGGGCTACGTTACAGCTGCCCATGATTGCTCACAGGGCGGACTGGCAGCATCCTTGGCTGAGATGGCTATCAAAGGTAGCCTAGGACTAACGGTTGATCTTGGTGCTATTCCACGTGCAACATCCATGCGGGCTGATGACATACTCTTCTCGGAGTCCTCAGCCAGATTCATAGTCACCACACCAGAGAGGCATAAACCCAAGCTATTGTCGCTGGCAAAGAGGAAAGGGGCCTCAGCAGCTGAAATCGGTGAAGTTTCAGCGTCGAACTTCAAGATCACTCAGGGCAGAAAGAGTCTAGTCGACGCCCCGATAAAGTTCCTCAAAGAAGCTTGGAACCGACCGATCCTACAAGCTATGGAGACGGCGTAGCATGGCGATCACCGAAAGGGGAAAGAAAGATGCCTGTGGAGTATTCGGAATAAGCAACCCTAGACATGACATTGTCGGCAACATCTACTACGGACTGATGTCCCTCCAGCACAGGGGACAGGAAGCCGCAGGAATCTCAGTAATCAAGAATGGAAAGATAACCTCTAGAAGAGTTTGGGGTCTGGTCTCCCAAAACCTCAAGCCCAAACTATGGAGGTTTACGGGCCACGTTGGGATCGGCCACGTCAGATACTCAACTACAGGAACCTCAACGTTGGCCAACGCTCAACCAATGACTGATAGTAGCTTTGCATTTGCGCATAACGGTAACCTTTCTAACTATATGCACATCAGAAGAAAAATGGAGAATCAGGGATTCAGATTCAGAGCCAACAGCGACGCAGAGATCATCCTGAAGCTTTTCAGAAGATGTTATGAAAGATGTGGAGACTATATCGAAGCTTTCAAAGAAATGTCCAAGCATATTGAAGGCGGATACTCACTTGTGATGCTTACGAGAAAACGTGAATTGATCGCAGCAAGAGACCCGTACGGGCTAAGGCCTCTCTGCCAAGGAAGAGGCGATGGCTCCGTAGCATTCGCCTCAGAGAGCGTAGCTCTAGACAGCAACAACATGGAACTAGTCGGAGATGTGAAGCCTGGAACAGTCATGATAGCGAATGAAGATTCCTGTGAAGAGCATCGGTATGTTCCTTGCCAACGTAAAGCCCACTGCATGTTCGAATATGTCTATTTCAGCCGTGTCGACTCTATCCTCGAAGGAAGAAGTGTCTACGATGTTAGATTCAACTTGGGAATCAATCTCGCCAAGACGTACGATCTAAAGCCTGATGTTGTGATTCCTGTCCCTGACACCTCCAGAACCGCGGCTGAGGGTTATTCTAGCTACACCGGAGCACCGGTCGCTGAAGGTCTGATAAAGAATAGATATGTTCACAGAACCTTCATCATGCCACGGCAGAAAGATAGGGACTCAGCGATGAAGCTGAAGCTTAACCCCCTCAAATCAGTCGTCGCGGGAAATGAGGTGCTCATAATCGACGACAGCATCGTGAGAGGCACCACAAGCAAGGCCATAGTCCAAATGGTTAGAAAAGCTGGGGCCAAGAAAGTTCACATGATGAGTACATGCCCGCCAATAATCTCGCCGTGTTTCTACGGAATAGACATAGCAACATATAGTGAATTGATCGCTGCCAAAATGAGTTTAGATGACATTAGGATTAAGATCGAGGCCGACAGCCTATGCTACCAGACTCTGGGCGGACTCATAAACGCCATCGGCCTTCAAAAAGAGGATCTATGCATGGGATGCCTAAGAAATGAATACCCCACAACCTACGCGCAAAGAATTTTAGAGATGATGAAAGAGAAGACAGAAACTGACAGTGTTAGATTGTGGGAGACTGAACTGGCAACTTGAAATTAGAACGGCCTAAACCAAAGAAATTCGTTGCTGTCGTGATTGGAAGCGAGAGTGACAAGCCTATTGCTGAAAAAGCGACGAAAGCACTTGACAAGCTTGGCATATCTTATGAACTCACAATTCTCTCAGCACACAGAAACCCGAAGGAACTTGAGAAGTACATAGAATCATCAGCAGCATCAATCTTCATCGCCATAGCAGGCCTATCAGCACATTTGCCTGGATACATCGCATCAAGGACTTCCAAACCTGTAATAGGTGTTCCCGTAAACGTGAAGCTTGAAGGTCTAGATGCTTTATTGTCTATTATGCAGATGCCGAGAGGGGTGCCTGTAGCAACCGTGGGAATAGATAACGGCGAAAACGCGGCAATCTTGGCTGCAAGAATTCTGTCCCTAACAGATGCTCAACCTAGGCCAGACCCCTCAAGGAGATAGAGGGTTGATCTGGAGCTATGAAAGGGCAGGTGTCGACCTAAAGAAGGTTAAGGCAGCACACTCAACAATCGACAGACTGATCCAGAAGACATACGCAAACAGAAGGGGGAAGACCGAAAAAGTACTCGTGGGACCCGGCCACTACGCATCACTCATCGATCTAGGCCAAGAAAAAGCAATCGCGCTACATTGTGACGGATGCGGAACCAAGGTCCTAGTGGCTCAAATGATGAACAGATTCAACACAATAGGCATAGACTGCGTTGCCATGTGCGTGAACGACCTCATATGCATAGGAGCCGAACCGGTAACACTAGTCGATTATCTAGCCCTAGAACGGCCGGACGAAGATATGGTAAATGAGATCATGACAGGTCTAGTCAAGGCTGCAGAAATGGCGAAGATAACGATCATTGGGGGTGAGATGGCGATCATGCCAGATGTGATAAAGGGCGCTGTTCCTGGACGAGGGTTCGACCTAGCGGCAGTCTGTCTGGGTTTAGTCAACAAAAGCGATGTAATAACTGGAAACAGGCTCAAGTCGAGAGACGTAATCATTGGTATTGAGAGCAGCGGGATCCACAGCAATGGCTTCTCACTTGCCAGGAAGGTTCTGCTTGAGAAAGCCAAGCTGGATTTGAACAAGAGGCCCCCTGAGCTAGAGCGGCCTCTAGGCAAAGAACTCCTTGAGCCAACACGTATCTACCTTGATGCGATTATGTCAACGATTGAGAGTACCGATGTACACGCAATAGCACATATAACTGGGGGGGCATTCACTAAGCTTAGACGATTTGAGCCCTACGCAAGGGTTGGCTTCCACCTCGACAATTTGCCAGACCCTCCTCCAATCTTCAAATTAATACAAAAGGTAGGACAAATTACCGATCAGGAGATGTACAAAACCTTCAACATGGGGATAGGCCTATGCATCATGACTGCAAAGAAAAATGCTGAACAAGTAGTCTCATCCTGCGAAGCATCAGGCTTCAAAGCCTACGATGTTGGAAGGGTCGTTGGGGGGACTGGAGTCAGAGTCGATGTCAATGGCAGGATCCTGACTCTTTAGGAGGTAATGACCCCCCGGTCTCACGCGGAATTCCAGAAAGTTAGGTAAGCTTATATCATGACATAGTTGCCATTCTTCTGGTTCCGAGGAAGAATTCTTGAGTTATGACGTTACCATCGTTGGCTGTGGACCTGCCGGAATATTCTCAGCACTTGAACTTGTCAACAGGGCAGACTTAAAGATCCTGATGCTCGATATGGGACCGCAGCTGGAAAAGAGGAGATGCTCAGCCGATCGGGGATTCGGCTGCGTAAGATGTGAACCATGCTATCTACTGACGGGATGGGGCGGGTCCGGTGCTTTCAGTGACGGTAAACTCACGCTCTCAACAGAGGTCGGCGGCTGGCTCGATGAGTATATCGATCTCGCTGAATTAAAAAGACTGATAGACTATGTCGATAGTGTCTATGTGAAGTTTGGAGCTCCACACCATCTCTACGGAACGGATCTAGCAAAGATTGAAGACATTGAAAGAAAAGCATCCCTTGCCGGACTGAAACTAATCCCATCTCGAATACGACACTTGGGAACAGAGAACTGCGCTCGCATCCTGAGTAAGACAAAACAGTTTCTTCAAAAGAAGGTTGAGATCCGAACAGCGACCGAAGTCAAGAGTTTGATAGTGAAAAATGGAGAGGCCAAAGGTGTTGAGACAAAGGACGGAAAGAAGTTCACTAGCAAATATGTTATTGTGGCTCCCGGTCGGGTCGGCGCAGAATGGCTCACGTCAGAGGCTCAAGTACTCGGCTTAAAAACTCTGACCAATCCTGTTGACCTAGGCGTCCGCGTCGAAGTACCGGTGCCGGTTCTTGAGGAGTTGACTGAAGCCCTCTACGAACCTAAATTCATTTACCACTCAAAATCCTTTGATGACATGGTCAGGACATTCTGTATGAATCCCTCGGGAGAAGTCATAACCGAGTCCTATAACGACATCGTCACGGTCAACGGCCAAAGTTGGGCTGAGAAGAAGACTGGCAACACGAATTTTGCCGTACTTGTTAGCACAAAGTTCACGGAGCCTTTCAGAGAACCAATAGCCTATGGAAAGTACATAGCTAGATTGGCAAACCTGTTGGGAGGCGGGATCCTAGTCCAGAGGCTAGGAGATCTTGAAGCAGGCAGGAGATCAACTGAGGAGAGGATGGCTAGGAACCTAGTAGTTCCCACTCTGAAGTTCGCAACACCAGGGGATTTGAGCTTCATCTTACCCTACCGCTACCTTGAGGACATAAAAGAGATGCTTCAAGCCATGGACAAGGTCTCACCAGGGGTGTACGCGAAACACACACTACTGTATGGTGTCGAGGTCAAGTTCTATTCTTCAAGACTTGAACTGAACAATAGTTTTGAGACGAAGATACAAAACCTGTTTGCCATAGGTGATGGGGCCGGAATAACGAGGGGACTCATCCAAGCATCTGCCTCTGGTGTGGTGGCTGCAAGAGAGATCGAGAAGAGAGAGAAGAAAAGTTAGCCATCCTGCTTCTAGTGCCAATGATCTTCCAATTCCAGCGTGATAGCTACTTGAATTCTAGCTTTGTTTGCAGTAGTGGGGCGGGCGGGACATTCATGTGCTCAATCCATTTTGAACCCGCGATCTCCGGCTCTCTCTCAAAAGAAGACCCGAGACCGGGATCTTAGACCAAACTGGACCACCGCCCCGGCTGAAAGACTAGCCATATCGGCTTTAAAGGCGTTGCCACTCCCAGCGGCCGACTCCACACGATATCTAAGGGGCTGAGGTCAGGAGAGTGGACTGTTGTTTTGATGGGCCCATCCGGGCCCCAACAGGAGAAAAGAAAGAAGGGAGAGTTTACTTCGTCAACTGTCCAGAGAATTCCACAAAGTATTGTGATGCAATTCTGCTCTCAGGCGCTTCAAAAGAGGTTCCGTCAGCATTCCTTTTGCCTTGCAGAACTAGTCGATAGGTTGGTTCAATGATCAGTTCGTGTACTTCGCATAGGATTTTCAATTTGCCATTTTTCTCGTTATAGATGCCGAAGCCTTTGATGATCTTGTAGACTTTGGCTGCATAGTAGTCTGTATCAATTGTCAACGATCCGTCGGTGATTCTTAGTTCCCCAACATTGGCTAATTCTTTATTTTGATTTTCTATCCATTCGCCAGAGATAATCAGTGTGGCAGGATAGGCCATGCCCTTGTTTGAGATTGGATATGCCTTGCCAGAGGTGCTTTGGAACATGAAGCTCTTTGAGTCTACGACTTCATAGTTCTTGTTTCTTGCGAGCAGTGGTTCCACTGCGAGGATCGATATCGTTGATGAGGCCAGCAGTAGGGTCAGAAAAGCCCCAAGATGCTTCATCTCTCTTCTTTCTCAAGCCCTATAGTTTGGATGGTTGAATGTATAAATGTTGCTATGTGTTACATAACTACAAATCGGCCATCTCGCTAATCTAGCACGATTACCTGCATCAACCTTGTCAATAATGACAACTTGAGAAAAGTGTAGTTAACTTGAACTAATTGTCCATTCTTTTAAACAGAATTTTGGTCATAAAACCGTGAAGAAGGCATCGGCATTGTCTATGCATTTCGAGAAATCTGGAGTGGAGATACTTAACGCAGCCTCATCACCAGTAAGGCTAAGGATTCTGAAACTGCTCAAGACAAAAGGACCGCTCCCATATACAGAAATAATGTCAGCACTAGGCCTTGATCCAATAAGAGACGCTGGCAAGTTCGTCTACCACCTCAAGAGCGTGACTGGAACCCAGCTAGTCACGCTAGACAAGAACTCGAAGAAATACGGGGTAACAGAGCTAGGAGAGATTCTTGTAAATTTTGAAAGAGACCTAGAAGAGTACGTAGCAGCTAAGAAAGGAAAACTATATGTTCGAACATCCAGGCTCTCCCTAGAAGAATTCGAGAGGGAGAAAATAGCCAACTCGCTCGTAAATGAAGCCGGTGTCCCTTATGAGCTGGCCCAAGAGATAGCAGCAGAAGCCGAAGAGAGACTTCTCCGGCTGAGAACAAGCTATCTAACAGCCCCCCTGATAAGGGAATTCATCAACGCAATACTAATCGAGAAGAGGCTTGAGGATTACCGACACAAACTCACAAGATTGGGAATGCCTGTACACGACGTATCGGAACTGCTGAAGTACTCAAGCGAAAAAATGCTCAATGCTCAAACCGTGATAACCACAGCCGGCAACTCGGTCATCGAAGAGTACTCATTACTAAACTCACTACCGAGAAACATTGCTGACGCACACCTCTCAGGAGCCCTACACATCGATAACCTAGGAGAATGGGTACTCAAGCCAAGTGAGATGATTCACGATCTAAGATTCTTCCTCAAAAACGGTCTACCAACAAAGAAGCCACCAACAACTTTCCAGAGTGCCCTAGCAACAGCCCAAATGGTCTACCAACTCACAAGAAACGAGGTGGCGGGAGAACAGTGTTTTGACATGTTCAACATATTCTTGGCACCATACGTATCCAAACTATCAAAAGAACAACTCAAAAGTTCGCTCTACGAGTTTCTAACGAATATACGCCAAGACGCCTATTCACAAGATTTAGGTGGCCTATCACTAGGCTTTGAGCTTACAATTCCTAACTTCGTCCGCGACATCGAAGCAGTTGGGCCCGGCAGTTCCAGTCATGGAAAATACTCTGATTATGCCGAGCCGGCGAGTGAGATTCTCGAAGCAGCAGTTGATGCCGCCCTTGAGGCATCTGAGGAGAAGCTCCTCTTCAATCCAAGATTCATCTTCAAGATCAGAGGTCTGCAATCGAGAGATAAGAGATATGATAGTCTACTGTTCAAGATTCATCAACTTACAGCCAAAACCTACCTACCGTACTTCGCCAGCCTCGAAAACGAGGAGAAGGCCGCCTATACAGCAACAGGCCTGAGAATCGACAATTCTTGGACTGGAAACTGGGAGGACGATTGCATGAGGACGGGCAACACGAGCACCATTTTCCTGAACCTCCCAAGGATGGCTTACGATTCTCACAGAAAAATAGACAGATTCCAAACCATAATTGATACATACCTCAGCCTCGTGGCTGATGCCTTTCAGAGAAAAAAAGAGATTCTCAAAGAGAGGCTCCAGCAATCACTGCTTCCACTTCTGTCTGGAAGCGCAGGTACACCCTATTTCATCGAGAAGAACGCAACATACGCAATAAGCTTCCTTGGCCTACATGAGGCCGCTAGAACATTCATAGGATCAACCATTTACGAGAATGAAAAGGCCCTAGAATTCGCCGTGAAAATACTCAAGGGAATAAACGAATTCGCCGAAGCCACCTCCAAGAAACTGGGTATTCGTCTTGTTGTAGCCCAGAGGCCCCAAGACGAAGCTTCTGCGAGGTTAGCCAAGCTCGATATGATGAAGTATGGTCCAGGTGAGGTTTGGGCAGAAGGAATCAGGGATCACCCGTACTACACAAACCTATTCGCAGTACCCCTATCAACCAAGATAGAACTCGAACAGAGACTAGGCTTGGAGAGTAAAGTACAAGCCCATTCGTCGGGAGGCCATCTGGCCCCCATCTGCTTGGCTCCGACAGAGCAGGATCCGAAGAGACTGATGGATTTCACTGTGCGATCATGTAGTAGTCACCTTCGCTTCTTCACTTACGACTGCATTTGCTCCTACTGTAGAGGGTGCAACAGAACCCTATTGGGGAAACCCTCAACATGTCCGCAGTGTGGCTCTACAAACCTCACGGTGTTTGCGAGATCGTCAGCAACTTATGCTCCACTGGAGTTATGGTCTGAGGCGAGACGTAGAGATATTGATAACCGAACGCTCTATTCTGTGTGACGAGTCTTGCGAAGATCTATCTCATTTGGCGGCGCCTAGAATAAGAGCCAGCAACCCCATACGCACTAGGAGGCCGTACCATGCCTGCTTGAAGTATCTGGCATGTGGCGTATTATCGACATCAGCGGCAACCTCATCAACTCTTGGAAGCGGATGCATAACTATCGAATTCTTCTTTGCTTCTTCTAGGTCGGCTTGAGTGAGCCTATATGAGCCCCTGACAGCTTCATACTCAGCCGGGTCTGCGAATCTCTCCTTCTGTATCCGAGTCATGTATATGACATCGGCTTCATGCAAGGCTTTCTTAAGATCTCTTACCTCCTCAACCTCTATGCTGCGACCAATATCCTCCAGAACCTCCTTCCTCATCCTCAATAGATCAGGAGAAACCAGAATCAGCTTGACATTGTTGTAGAGGGATAGGGCGTAGGCAAGGGAATGGACAGTTCGACCGTATCGGAGGTCGCCTACCATGGCCACTTTCAAGCCATCGATCGAATTGCATTCCCTTTTCATAGTATAGATGTCAAGGATCGCTTGGGTCGGGTGTTCCTCAGAGCCTGATCCAGCATTTATCACTGGGATACTTGCAACCTCGCTTGCCCAGCGTGAGGCTCCCTCCAGCGGATGTCTGACGACTAGGACATCAGCGTAGCTCTCTACAACTTTGACAGTGTCTGAGAGGTTCTCACCCTTTTGTACAGATGTTGCCCCTGGCTCGGCAAAGCCAATGTTCGTTCCTCCCAATCGATACATAGCAGATTCAAAGCTGAGTTTGGTTCGCGTGCTAGGTTCAAAGAATAGTGTCGCCATGATTTTTCCTTTTAGCATATCGGAGCCTTTCCTAGCTAGTGGCTCCATCTGATCTGCAACTGAGAGCATATGATCAAGCTCAGTCCTTGTGAAGTCTCTTATCGAGATTATGTCTCTTCCTTGAAGGTTCATTACCAAACCCTCACACCCCAGTATTCACGTTGAAATAGGAAACTTGTGGTGGGTATCGACGACTCTTTACCTCGGGATATTATATCTTAGATTAACCAACGAGTATATTAAGCAAGGTCACTCGCCTTGAATCATGAGCTGATCTTCACGATCCAAGCGATCAATGAGGTAGTTCGAGGACCAGCCCATTACTGCGTTGGTTGACGGCAATGGTTGAGGTGAGTTCCATGGAAGAAGGTTCTGTCGGGATAGTTAAGACTCAAAGCTTTACATTCGCCCATCCACCAGAAGAAATGGTTCTTGAAAGCAGCAGAAAACTCGGACCAATCACATTAGCTTATGAAACCTATGGAAGGCTCAACCACGACAAGAGTAACGCGATACTAATCTTCCACGCGCTCTCCGGCGATGCTCACGTCGCCGGAAAACATCACAGAAGTGATCCCAAACCCGGATGGTGGGACAATATG
>JAUQYT010000126.1 GCA_030587605.1 Candidatus Njordarchaeum guaymasense | reverse complement strand
TAGTTGGCGTTGACTGCTTCCTCAATCAAAGGATATTCTGACTATATATGTGTTCCTTGCCTATGAATGAATGGTATCTGCCACATGAGAGTCGGAAAACCACATATTGTGTTAACAGTCTTCCTCTTGCTTATCTGTTCAACCGTCTCTGAATCTGATGTATCCGCATCAGAGCTCCATAGACTTCAAGTTTTTCTGGGGCCTTCTCGAGTCCTCGCTGACAGTGGCGTTTATAATGCCATTTCTGTGCAGTTACGGGATTCTAGAGGCAGGCCTGTAAGAGCTTCAGAGGACGTTACCGTCAGTTTGTCGTCGTCTCTAACAGACGTAGGCTCTATAGACCCAATGGTCACCATAAGGTCAGGTGAAACCTACGCCGTGGCAAGGTTCTTTTCTACATACACGGCTGGTTCTACGACGATCACTGCAATCGCTTCCGGATACACATCTGGACAGGCTGTGATGACCACCTATGGACCAATACCATCTAGAATCGCCATATACGCCGCGCCGCCCGCAGTTCCAGCTGATGGACTGGCGTATGAGTCGATCATAATACAGCTACAAGACCCATCTGGAAAACCAGCTCGCGCCCCCATTGGAGATGTCGAAGTCACTTTGGCTTCCTCTGATATCACTGTCGGCACTGTAAATACTTCGGTTATTATAAGATCGGGTAGAACATACGCTGTCACAAAATTCTATACCACATACAAGGCTGGAAGCACCGAGATAACAGCAATCGCACCCGGATACACATCTGGACAAGCCACGGTGAGAACCTCTGGGATTGGAGGAGCGCCATCCAAGCTGAAGGTCTACAGCGGTCCTCCAAGGGTTTCTGCTGAAGGCATCTCCTTTGAGTCAATCTACGTTCAGCTAGAAGATTCCCAAGGCAAGATAGCAAAAGCACCTAACGAAACACGGGTCACTTTGGCCTCTTCTGATATCTCGGTGGGCACAGTTGATTCCTCGGTCACCATACGATCAAACAGAACATACGCTGTCACAAAATTCTATACCACATACAAGGCTGGAAGCACCGAGATAACAGCAATCGCACCCGGATACACATCTGGACAGGCTGTGATGACCACCTATGGACCAATACCATCCAGAATCGCCATATACGCCGCGCCGCCCGCAGTTCCAGCTGATGGACTGGCGTATGAGTCGATCATAATACAGCTACAGGATTCGGCCGGAAGCCCCGCGAGAGATCCGATTGGAGACGCCATTGTGATACTGTCTTCATCCAACACTGACATTGGGAACGTAAACCAGACCGCATGTATTGTCTTTGGTGGTACACACACGGTGACGAAGTTTCATTCGGGATATAAGACTGGCTCCACGACGATAACAGCTGTAGCCTCAGGCTACACTTCGGGGAAAGTGTCTATGGCAACCTATGCAATCGACCCACTACTGACGGTATCTGTCAGCGCTTATCCTGATTCCGTTGGCTCTGGGCGGGAGGCGACGATCAGAGTCTATGTTGCTCGTGATTCGCTTGAGCCTGCCCCTCCTATCCCAGGCGCAACAATCGAGCTCACCTCTGACGGAGGCGGGGAATTTTCGCCTGTGATAGACGAGAAAAACGGGTACTATTCAACAGTCTACGCGGCCCCCACCGTGGATGACCAGATGGTATGCAATATCACAGCCGTTGCCTCAAAGAGGGGTTACGTTCGCGGGGAAGCTGAGGTGAAGGTCACAGTTAGCAGCGGGGGGAACATCCTTATCCAAGTTGGGAGTTCAGACGGAAACCCCATCGTTGGCGCAACCGTTCTGTCAACCTTCCAGCCTAGCGGCCAGCTTCCTCTGAATGCGGAAACAAATGGCGAGGGTATCGTCGAATTCAGGAATCTCGCAGATGGGTCTTATGAATTCTCGGTGGAGAAGCAAGGTTTTGACAAGTCAGTGATACGTATAAGTGTCGAAGCCGGCCAGAAGAAGAGAGAGAACATAGTACTCTCCCCAACTGCTTTCTGGATGCTTAAGCACGGATGGCTACTGCTTTTAGCCGTTCTGCTAGCCCCTGTGGTATCCGCGGCAACGATATTTGCAGTGATGCGGTCACGCAAGAAAAAGCTGCTAAATCCAAGAAGGTCTCACACTTTATAAGCGAACCTTCTCAATGAACCTCTGAAAAAAGTCGGTGGAGGTGAAAAAGTGAGAGGAAGGATCACCAGAATAGGAAGGGACAAGCGCGGTCTTTCGCCAATCTTCGCTGTTCTGATACTCGTAGCCATATCCGTTATTGCAGGCATCATAGTGTACATGTTCACGTCCGGATACCTCGCAACAATGATGGGTGGAGGAACAACGGGGCAAGAGAAAGTTGCTGTGGAATCAGTTGAGTGGGATGGGACAACGCTCACTGTATGGGCAAAGAGTACCGGCGGTGGTGATGTCCTTATTGACGCCGTCATCGTGCGTGATGCATCCGGCAACCAGATTGACATCGACAATACAGTCAGTGTAACACTTCCCTCTGCTGGAACACTTACCGCAGTCGTATCCACGCCAACAGGGCTGATTGCCGGCGATACTTACACCGCTGCACTCGTGAGCAAACAAGGAGGTCAGTTCGTATCTCCATCGTTCAGAGGATAGGCTCTATCTGAATAAGAAGCCTAACTACGGTGCAAGAACTTGAAACCAAGTAACATGCGCAAAGCTCTTTCTCCCATCTTTGCTAGCCTAGTGATACTGGCAATAGTTACCGTACTTTTCATCCCAGTTTTCATCTGGACGACGGGATTGACAGCGCAGACTCAATCCTTCTGGGCAACCTCAAGCCTAATAGCAGTTGAACGAATCGTGATAGAGGAAGTGAATCTGAGAAGCGGGAATACTGCTTGCACCATATACGTCAGGAACATAGGCAAAACCGCAATTATCATAGATGATATTTTCATCTCCGCGTCTGACGGCCCGCTACACATTTACGACAGGACTGAGTTTGATGCAGACCCGCATTCTGTAGCCCAAGGAGATCTGATTGCTGTAACCATCCCAGATCTGGGTTTCATCCCCATGAAAGAAGAAACATACTCAGTCGGAGTCTACACAACAAGAGGGATTGGCGACACATATCAAACAGTTGCCTAGTTGAGGGAAGGGCTTGAGGCAGAAGCTCATTGAAACAAGAAAAGGGATAGCAACCATCTATGCGTCCCTGCTGTTTCTTCTTCTGATCTTTTCCATGCTGATAGGGATATTCATCGCTTTCTTCGATTACAATCTTGCCGTAGGAGATCAGATGAGAATCATGCATGAGCGTCTGCAAGAGAAGATAGTGCTATCATCTGTGGAACTGGACCCTACAATGACGTATGTATACAAGATCACAGTCATCAACACAGGCACCATTGAAGCGAGGATTAGAGCAATATATCTGATCAACACCACAATGACGAGTCTCATATGCGACCCTTCAACTCACATAGCTCCCGGCGAATCTATTGACATTACTTCTCTTCGAATTCCCTTCGAACCAAGGGCGAACATATCTGTCACGACTGAACGCGGAGTGAAAGCCACCGAATATATATCCACCCTCTACTTCGGACCGCCAAATCAACCAAGATACGATCCTTCGAGACTGTATATAGGCCCCCTGATGCTACAATTCGACGCCTTCTGGTACCGAAAAACACTTACTAACGGGACCCTAGACCCGAATGACCCGTGGCATTCCGGGTGGAGTATCCAAAAGGGCTTTGGGTATTGCGCCTGGAACATAACAGTCATGAATGTCGACAATAGGAATATCACAGTAAACAGGTTTTCAAGCTTCGTTACAGTGCCAAATGATTCACCCTCAAGTCAGATATGCTGGTATCTTGAGCCGACCGACACAACAGATCTCACTCAGTTTCTGGCTGTGAATCAGACCGACCACATTGTCTACATATGGTCAAATCCCAAGAGTCTTTCTGGCAATTCCCCTCAAAAACTGACGTATCCAGAAACAACATGCATGGTCTTCCTGACCTTCTATGGGGTCTTTCACGAACACGACGGAACAACAAAACCCTATGCCCAAACAATCCCCTTCGAAGCTGCAATCACCGTTGTTGGTTGATAGATAGGAACGATGCCTATGAGAGAAACGGGAAATAAGGGATTTTCCACCGTGTTCGGCGCGATACTGTTCATAACCCTAGTTCTAGCCGTGGCGTCGGTCCTCTTTGCGGCGCTATACAGGTATAACTCTACGGCTCAAGCAGCAATCATAGCCGAAGAAGAGCGAATGAGAGAGAAGATAGCTGTTTACAGATTAGAAACGCAGAACCAAAGTGGAACCGAGTACATAAGAGCGCTCTATGTCAAGAATATTGGATCAGTGGCTTGTCGTATCAGGGCAGTATACGTGGACAATAGCCTGGTTTTCGATCCATCTGACGGCACAGTGAACCCAAGTGACACTTTCATAAACCCAAGAGAATCTAGGACTATACTGGTGCCGTCTGGAATCGTTTTCAATCCAACTTCCAAGCTGACAGTCACTACAGAAAGAGGAACGAGATCAACCGAATACGAATGGAAACTGAAGCACGGATATGGGTCTCCACCTCCATACGAGATACGGTTCTATTTCGGCCCACTAATGCTGGATTTCGACCGTTTTTACTATACAGAATGCGACCCTCAGGACGGTTCTTACGATCCGCTTGGATGGAAACCCGGCTGGCAGGTCGAGATTGGCACTGGCACAATAGTCTGGAACATAACAGTCAGAAATGTTGATGATAGAAACATTACGATCAACCAGTTCTCATGTTTCACACTATTCCCCAACAAAGGCGGAAGTGGTGGAGGTCCTGGCGAAAGAAGAGCATGGTACCTAGAGCCACCTTCAGAATCCTTCAGCCAATTCATACCGTCCAACCACACAGTCAACATCATCTATTTATGGACGAGGCCAAAAATGGAACATGCCTCACCGCAGAATATCTACGCCACAGTTTGCCGCAACAAAGTCTTCCTGACGTTCTTCGGGATTTTTCACGAACACGACGGAACAACAAAACCCTATGGGCAGACAATACCGTTTGAGGCCGTACTATGCATTCCTCCTCCTCTCACAGTATCAGCATCGCCAACAGTCCTGGTTGATTCCAGCATGACAGCCACGATAAGCGCAACCCTATATGACGCTGGGATTCCCACGGCGAATGCCAACGTGAGCTTTGCCACCAACCTAGGAAACCTTTCGGCTCATTGGGCCAACGCCAACACAGATGGCGTAGCCACCGTCACCCTATACTTCTCAGCAACCCCGGGGACAGCCACTGTGACAGCCACTTGGGGCGGACTGAGCGCCTCAACAAGAGTAGTGATGAACGCCATTCCCATAGCACAGTTCACAGAGTCAGCCCACACAGTCAATACGAATGAAACGGTAGACCTCGTCGCCAGCGACAGTTACGATCCTGACGGCAACATCGTAAGCTGGGTATGGGATTTTGGGGACGGGGTCAGTGCTAATGGCGTTACAACAGGTCACAGATATGCCGATGATGGCATCTACATTGTCACTTTGACTGTTACAGATGACAGAGGAGCCAGGGCGTCACAGACTGCAAATAAGACTGTGTTGAACAGGCTTCCTCTCGCGTCATTCACAGTGAATGCCACAACCCCACCAATAGGTGGGACAATCCGTTTCGATGCTTCTGGTAGCTATGATCCGGACGGCTCCATCGTTAGCTATCTATGGGATTTCGGAGATGGAAGTACCGGGGGAGTCATGACTATCGACCACTCCTACGCAAATCCAGGAGACTACATAGTGACTCTCAAAGTGACCGACGATGATGGCGGAAACGCGGAAGACTATAGAACTATCACAGTAGGTGGCGGGTAAGAATGATTATGAAAGAACTGATCAAGAGCAGAAAAGGTCTCGCTTCCTTGTTCATTTCACTGTTTACGGCTATCTTGGTTATGCTGCTCCTGTCAACCATCTTTTTGGTGCTAGACACCTCCAGTTCAGCCACAATTGAAGGGATAAAGATAGAGAAAGCAAGATCAGATGAAAGCATCGGGTTGATCGGCCCTGGGGCACTCAACGTGACATCAGGCTCGATAATCACGGGCCTCCGCGTAAATAACACTGGGTCCATAGCTGTCAGGATAAGGGCTCTATACATAGGACACAGATTTGTCTGTGATCCGTCAGAATTCTCAGGAGACGCATATATAGAATCGAAGGAATCCCTGTGGATTCAACTGTACCCTAACGTTCAACCTCCAATAATACTCAACGAAACGACGATGAATGAGTATTGGACAGTGACCACAGAAAGGGGGACAAGAGCATCTGAAACAGGAGGGAGGCTGAAATGGGGGAACCCGTGGATCCCGTATACCCCAAACAAGTTCTATTTTGGTCCTCTCATGATTGTCTTCGATATGTTCCATTGGAGAAGCGGATCAGGTCCCTGGAGAAATGGTTGGACAGTGCCTAAGAGCACTAAGGACGTAACTTGGCGCATACTTGTCGTAAATGTGGATGACCGAGACATCGAGATCAAGGAAACATCATGCTTGACATTGATAAGTAACGACAACTCCCCAAAAGACCCCTTGGCATGGTATATTGATCCTCCAGTCACCACAACCACTCTGAAGCCCGGTGTGTTCAACTTCATATACTATACATGGAACAAACCCTATAGCCATTCCGGTGCCTCAAAGCAAGGAATAACTGGAATGCAGGACTCGACTACCTGCATAAACTTCCTAACATTCTTCGGATCTTTCATAGAGGCAAACGGCACAGAACCGTTCGGACAGACGGTACCATTTGAGGCTGTTCTTGTGACAACTGAGTCTATGGCAGCTTCGATTAAGCTCACCTCTAACCCGCAGAATATCAGGAACAATGGAACGTCCACATCAACTATAACAGCCAGTGTAAAAGATGAGAATGGCAACCCAGTTCCAGAAGCATGGGTGGACTTCTATACAACGGCTGGAAAACTGTCAAAAGCTCACAGCACGACAGATGCCAACGGAATCGCTATAGTAACGCTGACTTCCACGACCTCTAAGACAATAGCCTACGTGTCCGCAATATGTCAGGGTGTTCAGGGATCATGCAGTGTCGCCTTCACTCCGGCTTCCAAGATCGAGATGCAAGCGGTCCCAAGCCAGATATCCCGAAATGGGGGCACCTCACAGATCGAAGTCCAATTGGTGGATATTGATGGTCAGCCAGTTGCTCAGAGAGGGATAACAGTTGCAGTCGTAGTATCCTGGTCCGGAAAGGGCAAGGCGCCAATACTTACCTATGAGGAGCAAAGTGGATTCTTGGTCACTGTAACCACGAATTCGGATGGTCGCGCGGTTGCCACCTTAAAAGCTATGGGCGGGACGGGTACTGCCACAATCACAGCGTCTGCAACAGGACTGTCTGAGGGCAGCACCGTTGTAGTAGTTGCATGACTCCGTATTCTGCGCGGTTTATATCAGCTCTTCCTTAATGAATCGTAAAGAAGCAGCTGGATGAAGCGTAGGATGAAGAAGATAGAAGATATGGGAAGCAGAAGCCGTGGTTCGGAGGCCTTAGAGAAGGGCGAGCAGTCTGAAGAGCGGAAAATTCAGGAGACCTTCCGAGAACATTACCCATTGCTTATGCCCTACTCCTACGCAGCCATTGTTGAGGATATTGAAAATGAGAATTTGAAGTATCTGCTGTTAGAGCCTACTCTGACCAAAGATGACATTGCTCTCGTAGACGAGATCAAGACTCTCCTTTGGGATGAACTGTCGTTTAGCGCTGAACATTTTGGAACCAAAGAGGAAGCCGATGAGTTTCTGAAGAGGAAAGTTGAAGAAGCCGTGAAGAGGTACAGGTTGGAGATTAAACCTCGCACTCTCGAGAAATACCAATACTACGTTACCCGAGATTTCTTGAATTTTGGGAAAATAGACGGCCTCATGCAAGATGAATACATAGAAGACATTTCATGCAACGGCGTAAATCAGCCATTATATGTCTGGCATCGAAGGTATGAATCCATCCCAACGAACATCGTCTTCTCATCACCTGAAGAACTCGACAGCTTCATATTGAAAATCGCATATCTCTGTGGCAGACATATTTCCATCGCACAACCCTTGCTGGATGGAACGCTGCCTGATGGAAGTCGAGCCCAGCTCACCTTCCGCACAGAGGTCACGCCTAAGGGAAGCACCTTCACGATAAGGAAATTCAAGAAAAGCCCCCTCACAATCACAGATCTGATCAATTTCAAAGCCTTATCGCTAGAGATGGCCGCCTACATCTGGTTTCTGATTGAAAACAGGCATTCGATAATGATCGGGGGGGACATAGGCGGCGGAAAGACGACGATGCTCAACGCGTTCAGTCTCTTCATCAGACCAGCTCTAAAAATCGTAAGCATAGAAGACACACAAGAGATTCAACTACCGCATAAGAATTGGCAGATGATGGTGACTCGTCAGGGGTTGGGGGAGGGCGCTGGCGCAATTGGGGAAAAAGGCCGCGGAGCGATAAGCATGTTCGATCTTCTGAGATCCGCTCTCAGGCAAAGGCCAGACTACATAATTGTTGGCGAGATACGGGGAGAGGAGGCATATGCGCTTTTTCAAGCTATGTCAACCGGGCACCTCGGTTTGACAACGATACACGCCGAGAATGAACAAGCAGTATTACATCGGCTAACCACCAGACCAATGAACATTCCGCATACCTTGGTCGAGAACCTTGACGCAATAGCGATCGTCCGAAGAATGGTTGTCAATAACGTTTCCATAAGAAGAGCAGTATCAGTTTCAGAGATGCTGGGCTGGGATCAGGAAAAGAACGACTTCAAAGTTAGCCAGGTCTTCAGGTGGGACGCTGAGCATGATGACTTCAAATCTACGGGCGACAGCGACCTGCTAAGCGAGATTGCAGGCCAGTCTGGATATTCGTCAGAGGAGATCAACGAAGAACTGAAAAAAAGAAAGACTATCCTTGACTACATGGTGCGCAGGAACATCCGCACTTACCAGGAGGTCTCAAGCATCATATTGGATTACTTCTCTGACCCAGAAACAGTCTACCGCAAAGCTAAAGTCAGCTGAGAAGTGGGGACGGAATTTGAACAGAAAATACAGTCTGGGAATTCTGCTTGCATTGTTCGGCGTTTCCCTTATCTACACTTCTTTGGCAGTAACCTTTCTCGATTCAGTCGGTTTCTGGGGGTTTCCCAAGGACTTCCTTCAAGCCCTTCTCTTAGACAGAGGTTTTGAGTTAGCTGGTTCTAGGCTTCAGGGGATACAGTTTCTCCATTGCCTCCTAGGCGGCATCGTCTTGACAGCATTCGGAACAGGTGTAGTTGCTGTCTCAGTTGAAAACGCCATCTACTTACTCTTTCTTGAGCCATGGACATACTCATACAAGATTCTTGGCAGAAGGGTGAAAAGATTGCTCCCGCATTTTGAGGATTTGCATGGCAATCTAAAGAAGGGAGGCATTGGAATCGCCTTTCCGGCGTACGTTTCCTTCATGTTGCTTATGTCAATAGTTGTCTTTTCCTCCTGTATGGTGACTTTCCCCTTCCTCTTGCCTCTTGTATTCAGGGTCGGTTTCCTTTCGACGGAGGACTTCATACTCAGCATTATGTTCGCAGGATTATGTGCTCTCGTCGCAGTGATAATGATATACATATTTCCGGGAATAAGAAGCAGCAACCGAGGAATCCCAATAGAGGTCAATCTACCTTACTTGTCAAGCTTCTTGACTTTGCTTTCGAGTTCGAACGTTCCCCCCAAGCTAATCTTCCATTCACTGATCAAAATCGATACACTTAGAGAGGTCCGGCAAGAGTTTGGCAACATAGTTCGAGACATTGAAGTCTTCGGTCAAGACCTCTTGACCTCAATCTCAGAGAATGCCAAGTACACACCGAGTGCAAAGTTGAGGGAGATCCTCAATGGATATGTGGCGACCATAAAGACCGGTGGAGACCCAACAGAGTATCTGAGAATAACACGAGACAACATAATGAAAGAAAAAATGGTCAAGCTTGATCTGATGCTGGAATCGCTCTCCGCCATGGCCGAGATCTATATCATGGTTCTAGTAGCCATGCCCCTGCTCTTCGTAGTGTTACTCGCCACGCTCGGCATGCTCGGTAGTGCTGGCTCAATGAATCCTATTCTGATCCTATATCTACTGTTGTATGCAGGCATACCTGTCTTGGCGACTATTCTCATTGTAGTCGTGTCAACCTTCACGGTAGGATGAGACATATGAAGATCCTGAGAAAAACTCTTAGAAAGATGGCAATAGTATCTTCCACCGTCGGCGCGGCCTTCCTGATAGCTTCGATATTGTTGTATGGATCCTCTCCTGATTTCGATTACCTTTTGATCGTCGTCTTTACACTCGGAGTCGCTCCGCCTAGCCTTGCGAGCATAGTGCACAACGATTGGAGGAAAAAGATAGAGAGAGCGATGCCAGAGTTCCTAAGAGACTTGGCAACGGCAGTACGAACCGGTGTACCAATACAGGCAGCCTTGCGGAATGCCTCAGAGAGAATGTACGGCCCCCTCACCCAAGAGCTCAGAACATTAGTTGCGCACATGAGTTGGGGAATGGGCTTGCATGAAGCACTGGCTGAACTTAGCAACAAGATTGATCTACCTCTCGTCAGAAAGGCCACTGTACTTATCCTGGAAGCGAGCAGACACGGTGGAGACCTTTCGGATATCTTCGACTCAACCGCATCCTATGTGGAAAATGTTAACACCTGGACTTTGCGGAGGAAAATGCAGACAATGCCATATGTCGCCATATTCTACTTCTCAGTGGTGCTTTTCCTTTTCATAATAGTCTTGATATCTAGGATGATCTTTGTGCCCCTGAGTGAATTGGCGGAAAGCGGTGTTCCTCTTCTCAGACCCATACTTACCCCAGCTCAAGCCAGGAGAGTGTTTCTGCATACATCACTAATGGAGTCTTTCTTCGGAGGGATTCTAGCGGGGAAGATCAACGAGGATTCATTTTTCGGCGGGCTGAAACATGCAATGGTTCTGGCGATAGCTTCAGGAGTGGCTTTCTACCTCTTCTTCAGATAAAGTAGGAAGAGACTAAACTGGAAGGAGAAAAGAATGGCAGAAAATGAAAAGCGCCCGTCCGTCAAGATGAAGCTAAATGAGATCAGGGAGCTGATTCTCGATGGGCACCTAATCCTAGATAGTATGGAACTCAAGAGACAAGAAGTCTATGTTGAACGCTCCGTACAGAGACTTCTCCGCGATCTTGTTGAACGTGGAAAGGAAACAGAGATCCTGCCAACATATGATCCCGCATACGGATTTAGGTACAAGAGTATTGAACCATTTCTCAATGAGAACGCACCGCCAAAGACAGCGGAGGAGATCCTGGAGCGGCTTTGTGGGCTAGAAATCCTCATAAGGAAATTCTCCGATGCAGTCTCAACATGCCCTGCTTGCGGGTCCACATCCATCACCTCGCACT
This sequence comes from Candidatus Njordarchaeum guaymasense, assembly GCA_030587605.1. Lineage (GTDB taxonomy): Archaea > Asgardarchaeota > Njordarchaeia > Njordarchaeales > Njordarchaeaceae > Njordarchaeum > Njordarchaeum guaymasense. The sequence goes on along the minus strand of JAUQYT010000126.1, from coordinate 861 downwards.
ATCATTGCCCAAAATGTGCCAGCCATCATATCGTCAAGACAAGCTTGACCGAACATGTCCCATGCGGGAACATCGATGAAAAAGAGAGGTACAATCAAGGACTTACATGCCCCAAGTGCGGAGCGAAACTGACCCAAGATGAATATAGAGACATGGGTCTCTGGTATATCTGCAGAGAATGCGGAGAGAAGTTCGAGCATCCAGGTGTTGACCTTATATGCCGCCAGTGCAACAACCGTTTCACTATTGGGACAGCCACCATAAAGGAGGTTTACAGCTATTCTCTCAATCCTGACAGGGAAAAAGAGGTTCGGCAGAATGTGGCAAGCCTGGAGAGCATTCATAATGTCTTGGCCGAACTTGGCTTCGTTTTCGAAACATCCCCCTCAGCTATCGGTGAAAGGAGCGGAATCGAACACACTTTCAGCCTGATTGCTAGGAGGGAATCCAGAGACTCAGAGATTGTTGCAGTTATCGATCACGCGGTAGGGGAGTCTGAGGTGAACGCATCCTCCCTGATATTCTTCATCTACAAGATTTCCGAAGTTAAGGTTGATCTACCCATCTTCGTAGCCATTCCGAAGCTAAGCCTAACTGCAAAGAGAATCGCTCAAGGCTACAACATACTCATAGTTGAGGGCATCCCTCAGGAACAGGAGAGGCTAAGATCCCTACGAGATGAGATCCAAGAGAGACTGACTACAGAAGACACCGGGAAACAACCCCCGAATCTTGATGTTTCACACCGGCGGAAAGACACCGGCATAAGTTTTGAAGCAGCAAGAAAGGTGAGCTTGGAAAAGAAGGCCCCTCTCCAAAAAGGCATGAGAAAGCATGAACACACGAGGCCGAAGCTTTTTG
>JAUQYT010000087.1 GCA_030587605.1 Candidatus Njordarchaeum guaymasense | reverse complement strand
AAGGGCCTCGCTCACAGCATCAGATGTCTGCCAGACATTCTCAGAGAAGGTTCTGTTAGAAAAATCCGAGGAGCGGTGTTCGTGCTGAACAGAGCCGAGAAGGAGCACCTGGAACGGCTAGGTGTTGAAGCGTCTGTCAGGCTGAGGACCATGGGCGTCGACTTCGATGAAATAACCCCTTTGTGCCACGAGGAAAAGGCGATGTTAAGGAAGAGACTTGGACTGCCTGAGGACTCCACGATTCTGACCTCGTATGTGGGAGTTTTTAGAGAAGGCTTCTCAACGATGAAGGGTGCTCACGACATGGTCAGAATATATGAGGAACTCAAGAGTGCTTTGAGAAACAATATCCAGCTGGTGATCAGCGGCATATGCAAACGTATCGCGGACGAGTGGAGGGAGAAAGGCATAGCGGCATACGAGTTCTTGCCTCATAAGACATTTGTGGACATCGTCAGATCTAGTGATCTCTACTTTCTACCTGCGAGCTCGACCTACCGCTACGGAGGGGTTGGTGTAGCCATTATGGAGGCATTGGCAGCCGGTGTTCCCGTCGTAAGCCCCACGCTTGTCCACTTCCCGGCAGCTGAGAAGGTGAAGTGTGTGGGTCTGAAGACTCCTTGGGTGGACGATGAAAAGGATCTCAGAGTATTCGTTGAGAAACTCATATGCGCCGTCCAGAACCATAGCCAATTTAGACGCGATATCATACGGTCCATATCATATAGCTACTACTCTTGGAAGTCTTTCGTGGAAGAGTTGGAATGCGTTACGAAGAAATGGCTGTGACCGGGATTGGAGGTTTCGATCAATCAATTTCCTGTGGGAGGGGAGCTTGCGCGTGTCGATTTCGCGTCCATTGAAACCGGGAACAACTTTCTGAATACTCGAGGCCCTAGGGACTAGGTTCTGACGTCTACAAACATAGAAAAGGAACTTGTTTCGATCATAGTTCCTGCGAAGAATGAGCAGGAACACATCGCGAGTTTGATCAGAAGCGTACACGATCAAGACTGCAGGCCAGTTGAAGTCACGGTAGTGGACGGAGGCTCTATTGATGGAACCCTCGAAATTCTTGAAAAGCTCAAGGCCGAATTGGAAAGTGAGGACTTCGGAATAAGAGTACTAAGGGAATTTGGGCAAAACAGATCTCCAGCCAACGCCAGGAACATCGGCATCTTGCACAGCAATGGTGAGTATGTGATCTTTGTTGACGCTGACAGAATCTTGACGCACCGGGATTTTGTTAGAAAGGTTAAGGAAGGGTTAGACGAAAATCCATGGATAAGCGTCAGGGCCAAACCTTTGATAGATACCACTTTGGAAAAGGCCCTAGTAGCGGAGGGCATGGCATGGGGCGACTACGTGCTACTATACTGTGCCACTAGAAGATCGGTCTTTGACAAGAGACTATTTGATGCCAAGCTAGGATTTGCTGAAGACAAAGACTTCTTCGATGATTACTTAAGACGAGAAATGGGTATTCAGCCTAAGTTTGTAGATGCTGTTGTTGGGAGACACGAACCGCACACGCTGAGAGAATTCTTGAACCAACAGATATGGTATGGGGAAACCGTCTGGCTTTACGTGCTGAAGAACTGTTCATCACCAAGCAAGAAGGCCATCGAAATTGTGGTAGAACCTTTCCGGCCTGTTTTTCCATTGGTCTCTTGCATAGCAATTCTAATAGGTACTCTAGTGTGTGTACCGAGTTACGTGTGGCTAGCGATGATTCCTGCATCTTACACCCTATATAGAAGAATTCGATTTTACCGCAAAATCCCCAAGGAACACAGGTCTCCTATCACTTACATGATCACTACCCTGGTTGAGTGGATCATAAGGCCATTTGCGTATGGGTACGGATTGTTGAAGGGTTTGCTAGCGATGCCAGGTAGCAGAGACTTCGCGCGCTAGCCTGCGCAAGTGTCGATTGCTCGACGATCGACCATGATGATGTTGATTACATGACATCAATAAGCGTAGTTGTAGTCACCACAGGTCTTCCGAATCGAATGAATCATCTTACGAGGCTGCTACGTTCACTCTCAAAGCAGAGCGTCAAGGATTTTGAGCTCATAATTGCGGCTGAGAGCCGAAGCGAGAGGTTGGCCGAGATATTCCGAAGTCTATTTTGCCAATGCGAAAGACATGCGATGCTCATAACGGGCACATGGAACAAGTGCAGAACAGCCAACATGGCCATAAAACACTCGTCCGGCGACGTAATAGTGCTTCTGGAGGATGACCTAGTTCTGGAGGAAAGATGGATAGAGAAGGTGATTGAGACGTTCAGCGTGATGCCTCGTGCCGGTTGCATATACCCACGCTGCATTTGGGTTTACAGAGAGGGGTTGAGCAGCAAGCCAGGCGTAGGCTCTTTTGTTGCAAGGGCGGTGAGGAAACTCTCGATCCACGAATCCCTCCTGAGAAAAGAAACAAAAAGAATCAACGATCACTTGACCGAAGTGTCAGTATTTACTATGTGCGTTGCGTGCAAAAGGGAGGCCGTCTACGAGGCGGGGCTCTTTGATGAATTAGTTGAAGAACCCATACAAGGCGAGGACTTTGACCTGGCCTTTAGAATAAGGGCTGCAGGCTACGCCATAGTAGCTAACAATAAGGCCATTGCATACCACTTCACAAGACAGGTGACGAGAAAGTCTTTGGGGTTCTCCATGGGCCCAAGGTCTATTCAAGGTACGTACAGGAGCGAAACATACTTCTTGACCAAGAATTGGCGCGCAATAGGATTGTGGCTCTTTCCCCACATACTCTACAGGGCCATCGAATCGTTCGCCTGGGGCGTAAGGAGCAGGAGGC
>JAUQYT010000142.1 GCA_030587605.1 Candidatus Njordarchaeum guaymasense | reverse complement strand
TTCACAGGAAGATCAACAAGATCGACATGGGAACCGCTGACAAGACCTGCGTTGCCACCTACGCCATATGGGATCAGGCTCAGAGGCATGGAATCGACTACAGCAACACCAACTTGATCAGCTTGGAGATGGGATTCGGTTACAATGCGGCGATGATCGTCGAGAACGGTCAGATAGTAGATGGAATTGGAGGAACAATATTCCCAGGTCCGGGGTACCTGACTCTAAGTCAACTAGATGGCGAGCTAGCTTACCTCTTAGGGGCGTTTACCAAGCTAAAGTTGTTTGAGGGAGGTGCTAGCCACATAGCATCGTACAAGAAGGGAGCGAGAGTAATTGAGCTGGACGAGTTCGCAAAGGGCATCGAATCAGGAAAAGAAGGATATGTGACTGCTTGGTCATCCATGCTCGAAGGAATAGTCAAGGCTGTAGCAATGGGCCTAGTGGTTCTAAACGAGAAACCAATGGAGGTTATACTCACAGGAAGACTATCGCGCGTCAAGACTATCTTTGACGGGGTAAAAGCGGAAATAGCCAGGAAATTTGGTCTGCAGGTTTGTTCTCCGAGAAGGTACACGAAGAAAGCTAAAGACGCAGCTCAAGGAGCAACAATAATCGCAAACGGCATAGAAGGAGGACGCTACAAACCCCTCGTTGACAGAGTGAAAATAAAAGAAAGCAGAGGAACTGTCCTCGACTATATCCACCTGCCTGAGTTCAAAGTGGCAGACATAGTAAGAGGATTCAAGGACAAGTAGCAGCGGAGATCCCGATATCATCATTCACTGAAGCGTGTCGCTACGGCCCCTTTGTTGTCGACCCGTGTGAAGCATACTTCTCCCAGGTCTGAAGATCCATGAAGGTTGCCATCAGATTCCTTAATAGATCCCTCGGATAGAATTTCTGTCTTCAGGAGATTCTCCACGGCTCGGCTTTTCTTCGGATCGAACAACCCGTATACGGCTGGTCCCCATGAGCTTTGACCGACCCCGACAGCGCCAATCTCCTTGAGTTTCTTAATGAGCGGAGCAGAGTCAGGTTGATACACTCCGCGTTGGACTTTGGAGAACATTGTTCCAACAACCTCTTGGAGCTTGACGAGGTTCTCGCCGAACGCAGTTATGTCTTTTTCCAAGATGGCTGGCGCCATACCTAGCAATAGTCTGTAACAAGCCTCATAGACTAGGTTCTCCTGAGGGGTCGGAAGCTTCTCGAAAACTCTGTCCTCCTGCTTCTCATCAAGACTTCTACTCCTAGGGACTATGATTAAGAACCGCCAGTCTTCTGGAAAAGAGTAGCGGAACAGCAGAGGAGGGAAGACCGTTTTGTCAGACCAGCCTCCTTCGACTATGAACCCCCCGTGCTGGAACGCGTAGGTGCCGATCGCTGACTGCTTTCCGCGCCCTAGGGCGGTTGCTAATTCAACTGGCTGAACACTTAAGCCGTGCAGCTTGGTTATGCCTACGGCGATGGACAGACATAGTTGCGTTGTTGAGCCGAGACCTGCGTGGCGCGGAGGAACTGATAGAACATTGATCTTTGCGCCCCCCAGTTTGTAGCGGTCGAGTATTCTTCTTGCGAATGCTCGGCTCTCCTCAGCCGATGGACCAGCAACACTTAACTCGTCGTCTGATTCAACCTTCACAATTGTTCTTGGCTCCTGGACAGCGACGCCTGCAGAAGCGTACACCCGTTCTCCGACGCCTCGTGATGGATTCAATATGCCCATGTGTATCCTTGCAGGAGCGCTCACCTTGATTTTCTCGACTTCGGTTCGCGGTCTGTTCTCTTTCCTTGGTAGTGCCAAATGGTTACGCCTCTCTTCTTCTGCCGCTGAGGATAATATCTACTATTTCGTTTGTCACATTCTCGTAGCGTGAACCGGGCGCCACTCTATGAATCAGTTTCCTATAGTTGTCTATCAGCTTCACGAGTTCGACAGCTTCGTCCTTCAGACCTTGAGAGACGAACTCCCTGACTCTTGTTGCATGTATCATCATCTCCATCAGGATGTAGGGTGCTCTACAGTATAGCTTGGCGCTGCTTTTCTTGACTTCAACTAGTTTCAAGTCGCAGAGAGCATCACTTCTGTTCTCTTCGCCTTCAGCGTCCTTCAAGCTTGCGACTGAAACCTCAATGTAAGCGTCACACCCTTTGATGCGAGGAGGTTCCACTGTTTTCGAATTGGAGAAGACTGTCTTAGCCTCGCCTTCACGGAGCAATCCACGTTTGAATGTTGTCCTGTAGAATATTTCGGGGTCAGACGTGACGTTAACGACGGCTTCCCGTTGCGAAGAGAGGTTCTTGTGTGTTGTGGTTGACTTAAATGGCTTGATCAGGATCCTCTTTTTTCCCGCCTTGTCGTCTACGAATCTTATACCCATTGGCGCCGCATTTGGTTTGCCAGTTGCGTCGCAGGTTGATACAACGACTTCGAAGACAAAATTCTCTTCGTCAGCGCCAAGTCTGTGGAGAAGCGCCTTCTTGGATTGTTTCGGAGAAACCATAGGAGTTCCTCTCGCTATTCGATTTAGCCGAGTTGAAGTCACCAGGTGTTGGAGGTCATGCAACATTTCCTCGTTGCGTTTTTTATCGCAACACAACTATTTATATTCAAACATGAGTCATTAAGGGGTTGTAAGCATTCCTATGCTGATAATCAATTCGCACTGATTCTGACGGGTGAGTCGAAAACTTGAGTCCGCGTGATGTTCACCGAGAGAAACCAAATGTCGCCATTCCCTTGGAGAAGGTCGGCGTGGTTGGAATTAGAATGCCTGTGAGCTTCGCTTCCCTAGGAGGCAAAAGAGTGATCATCACACCAGTGTTTCAGGTCTTCGTTGATCTTCCAACTCTGCGCAGAGGGATTCATGCTTCAAGAAGCTACGAAGCTATTGCGGAGGTATTCAGCGAGTTCGTGAAGGGAACCGACAGGATTGAGGATCTGTGTGCGGCAATCTCTCGAAGGCTCCTCGAGAGACATGAGGATGCCACGAGAACTGAAGTCAGGGCAAGAGCCGAAGCGATCGTCGAACGAAAAACACCAGTAACCAGAATCGATACGCTTGAGCCGTACACCGTCTTCGCCAAGGCGGTATCAAAACTCAATGGACAAGATGTCGTTACTAAGAGAATGATTGGGGCTCGAGTTCTTGGTATAACCGCATGCCCATGTGTGAAGGAATCACTGGCCAACCTGTTTACAGATAAGATCCTTGGGAATGGGATTTCACAACTCACAGAGAGGCAGACTCAGGATCTCCTTAGTGATCCTCCGACAGGGACTCACATGCAGCGTTGTGCAGGCTCAATACTCATGGATTCGCCTCGAGGATTCAACGTCGACCTCACGGACATAATAAAGATACTCGAAGACTCCTTCAGCGCACCAACCTATGAATTGCTTAAGCGTCCAGACGAAGTTGAGACGGTAATTAGGGCAATAGGCAATGCGAGGTTCGTTGAGGATTCAATAAGATATATGGCAAAAGGAGTGGTCGAGACATTCCATGATCTCCCAGATGAAACCCGCGTCTTGATGAAGATCAGGAGTGCAGAAAGCATCCATAAGCATGACATGGTAGCGATGAGGCGCGCGACGCTTGGGGAACTAAAGTATGAGTTGAGCAATAGAGCAGCCCGGAGCCCACCACCAAGTCCTGCTAAGAGCAGGCATGAACAGCGCCTGACGCAATGAAGAGGCCGCGTATCGAATTCTTGTTTCATGCTTTTCTGGTCGGGTGGCTTGAGGAACAATGGAGTTTAGCCGCTGGTTGCCTTGGTATGAGAGGATAGCCTCAAAGTTTGGTTACGATGTCGAGAAGGATCGCCAGGCAACACGCACACTCCGCGAACTACTAGCCGAGATAGTCCACCCTCTCAATGAACTCAAGAAGAAGATCCGAAACAAACATGTTATTATCTTCGGAGCAGGCCCGTCTCTTGAGAATAACCTATCCGAGTTTGTCTCGAATGGTTTGGAGAAGTCATTTACCTTGGTAGTCGCAGATGGAGCAACCAGCGCTCTCCTTGAGAGATCTGTCTCTCCACACGTAGTGGTCACCGATCTAGATGGATACATGGAAGACATAATTGAAGTCAGCAAACTCGGCTCAATGACGGTTATTCATGCTCACGGAGACAACATTGATGCCATGAGAGAGTGGGTCCCTAAGATAATAGAAAAACGTGGAGCCGGTATATTTGGGACAACTCAAGTTGAGCCATCCCCGCCGATTGTCCACAACTTTGGGGGCTTCACGGATGGCGACAGGGCGACATTCTTGGCAGAGGAAATGGCAGCCAAAACCATCATCTTGGCAGGAATGGACTTAGGCACAACCATTGGCGAGCACTCCAAGAATAGGGCTTCTAACTTCTCTTCACGTCAAGAAGAGAGCAAGTGGTTGGCAAACAAGAGGGCAAAACTGCGTTTCGCAAAAGAATTACTAGAATGGCTTGCCACTTGGTCGAGAGCTGAAGGCGGATTGTTCAACGCCACAGGACCGAAGGGAGAAACGATAAAGGGCTTCACTAACATAGAATTCAAGAACCTCAAGAAAGTAGTAACCCCCACATGATAGAGAGGGTGAAAAGGATTATGGAGAAGGAAACAACGAACGATCAAGCTAGGAGATTTTTTGACAAGAGCGTCTCAGACAGGGAGCGCGCCATATTTGAGGGAGGGATAGCTCTAGGCGCAATCTATCATCAGTTCACTGGGATTCCGATTTCTAGGGACCCGAAGATCATTGAGACGCTCGAGAAAGCCATCAAGTTGACAATGGAACTTCAACCATTCAAGGAACAGGTCGAAGTGAAAATAAGAAAAGGTCAAATCAAGGGATCAAAGAAACATCCATACGACTATGATGTTTTGAAAAATTCAGCTCTGCAGGTAAGAGTTGCAACAAGATATGGGAAAGCCAAAGCGGTCGTCGCCATGAAATATGTTCCAGAACTTGACTATAACTTGATGTTCGTCGAAAAGATATTCGAAGAGAAATAAGCGGTTCCAGTCCGCACGGTGATGTGACACAAATGAGCAAGTTTGTTGCTTGGGCTATAACTGGCGCCGGACACTTGCTTAAGGAGACGTTCTTATCGATGAAAAGGCTGGTTGACGAGTATGATGCGAAGGTGACGACTTTTCTTTCTCTCGCAGCCATTGAAACCGTTAGGATATACGGACTCAGTGATATGTTAAGAAAGGTATCGGATGGCAGCTACTACAGTGAAGTACTGACCGGAAAAGATGAAAGCGCAGCCGCACCCCATGCTGGGAGGTTTTCAAAGAGAGCCTATGATGTTCTCATAGTTTCGCCAGCAACCGCAAACACTGTCGCCAAGATTGTAAGCGGGATCGCAGACACGCTCGTCACGAATACTGTAGCCCATGCATGTAAGGGTAGTGTGCCCGTTCTTATTATTCCAACTGACCAGGAAGAAGAAACTGAGACGACTCTTCCACCGATGGTTGACCGTGAAGCGTGCAGAGCATGCGAAGTGTGTCCACCTATTGATGAATGCCCTCACAAGGCTGTTGAGAGGGTTCAAGGGAAAGCGAGGATAGACCTCTCGAAGTGCTATGGAGCAGGTATCTGTGCGAAGGTTTGCCCGTACGGCGTTGTCAAGATCGGTGAACGTGTAAAGGTTAAGGCCCGAAAAGTGGATCTCGAAAATGTCAGAAAGCTAAGAGAAATGGATCGTATTGAAGTGCTCAGAAACCCAAACGAGATTGTGCCTAAACTTGTTACTGAGTTCTGGGTCAGACCCAGAGGATCCCGGTGAGTCTCCAAATCATCACGTGTGAAGTTTTTCACTTGCGATCATTTGGACGTAGATAATTCTTCTTTCTCATGTCGTATTCGTCTTATCTTGTCATGTATTGGTATAACTTTTTTAGATAAGAAAGCAATGTGATTGGTTGATGAGTGCTTGTATTGATCACCGTACATTGTAGTACGTCGCGAATAAAGAGATGAGTATCAGTATGAGAGTGTTGTTAGTCACAGGGCAGCTAGCCAAACAGGTTCTCCACCAATCAGCTGCGGAGCAGAGCAAAGTTCAGTTTTCGGTCAAGGCTCTGGCAGTGCCCGTCGCAGCTCTACTGACTCCTAACCAAATAGCTCAGGAGCTAAAACATGAGGACCTGACAGGATATGATCTCGTGATCGTACCAGGAATGGTTCGTGGAGAAACATCTATAGTGGAAGAAACAGTCAAAGTTCCTGTCATCAAGGGTACTCGCTACGCCGCAGATCTTCCTGCCTTACTAGAGGTTCTTGAGAACGTGAAGTTATCGAAGATTAAAGCAGCTGACTTCATTGTTTCCGAGCACTTGCGGCGAAGGAACACGGCTATGCTCGAAGAGGCGGAGCACCAAGACAGATCGATAACTGGGAAGCCGTGGAATGCGGTCATCGGCAGAGGCGAAGGTAACCGTGTCCCAATTGGCAGAGACTTCCCCATGCGTGTAATGGCCGAGATACTAGATGCGCCTATCCTCAAAGAAGAAGAGGTGCTCAGGAGAGCGAAGTACTATGTTGAAAATGGAGCACGAGTAGTTGATGTGGGGATGTTGGCAGGCGAGGTAAGACCAGATGATGCTAGACGAATAGTAACATTACTCAAGCGTAAACTACCGGTTCCAGTAAGCATAGACACCCTCAACGCAGAGGAAATTGAAGCAGGGCTACTTAGCGGAGCAGACATGATTCTGAGCCTCAACTCTCAAAACGTAGACAAGATCAAGTGCCCTAGGGGCTCAGAGGAGACTGCTGTGGTTGTGATACCTGAAAGAGTCGATGTTGGACAGCAGTTTTCTCAAAGCAGGTCAATAGAAGTCAGGGTAGCCAGCCTCGAGGAAAATATTAAGAAGGCAACCGACGTGGGGTTCAGGAAGATCATCGCAGACCCCATCATGGATCCCTTGGTCTTCCCAGGACTCGTTACCTCAATTGTTGCTTCACGCAGTTTCTCAGAGCAAAACCCAAACACCCCGCTAATGCTTGGAGTTGGAAATATTACTGAACTCATTGACGCAGATAGCGTTGGAGTAAACGCAACCCTGGCTGGAATCGCCCAAGAGTTGGGTGTTGCCTTATTGCTAACGACAGAAGGTAGCGCAAAGACCTGTGGAGCCGTAAAGGAACTCGTCACAGCCTGCCAGATGATGTACTTGGCTGCGAGAAGAAACACTCCACCCAAAGATCTGCGTTTAAGCTTGCTGATGCTAAAGGAAAAGAGGAGAAGGGAGCTCCCCTACGACGCCGCCACAGAGAAGCGGGACAAGAGGCTCCACGTCTTAGAAGCCAAACGAGGGCCAGAACCTAAAATCGATCCCAAAGGTCTCTTCAAGATAAATGTCGACCGTGACAGGAACCAAATCATCGTCTCGCATTTCAAAGAAGGAACAGAAGTAGCCGATATTATTGTTAGAGGGGATGAACCACTGGCGATACGGGATACGCTAAACAAAGAGGGGCTAGTCTCAACTCTGGAACACGCCTACTACTTAGGTGCTGAGGTTGAGAAAGCGTACATCGCTTCTCAAGTTGGTCGAAGCTACTATCAAGATGACGAATTGTTCCCAGGAGACTGAATTGGATAGTACTGGAAAAAAGAGGGAAATAGAGATCTACTCTGTTGTTCCATTGCGATCAGACTTGTACCCCTGCTTCTACCAAACTTACGAGGCTGTAGTTCACCGCGACGACCATAATATACGTTAGAGTAAATGATAGGATAACCGCAGCAATATTCGAGATTCTTGTCTCCTTTTGATCCTTGGTAACTGCAACTGCTAGCAAACTGATGATCCAGAAGTAAATGAGGTATTTTGCAGTCTTATAGAGGTATACTCCAAGTCCTTCTTGAAGCGCTAAGCGAAGAACTAGATATATCGGGAATGCTATCAAGTAGTAGATTAGCGCTGGAACCATTATCAGCCAGGACGCCGTTTTTATGAATTCTCTTGCTTTTCCACTCCAGTTTCCCAGTTTCAGGAACAGCCAAAGGAAGAGTAGGTTCAGAAGCAAGAGCATAGTCTCCATGACGATTCCAAACACCATTCCCAGTGTGAAGAAGAAGTTCAACACGTTTCCAGTGAAATTCACTAAGAAATAGTTGACTGCGAGCATGAAGAAGGTAAGTACGAATATTATCCCCGTCTTCGTTAGGCTCCACTTCTTTTGAACCTTAACGATGGCTTGCCCCGGACTCAAGACCAGATCAATAATGAAGTTATGGTCTTCCAATGTCTCTCCTCACCCCACTATGTAGAACAGAACATCCGCGTGGTTCAGTGTCAGTATCACATATAGGACGAATAGAGAGAGCATGTACGATACTGTTGCCTTGTATACTGGGATGCTGCGTGACGTTGCCAATGCTCTGATGAAGACTGCTGGTGCAACGATAAATGCCAAGGTGAGCAGCGAAAAGATGAAAACATATTGATACAGCAATGGTATAACGAATTTCAGCAGCAGTGACAATGGTCCGAAGAGAAAGCCGATTATGGCCCAAGGGGATACGGTCCAAGCACTGAAAACCAATGTGTCTGTCAAACTCACCTTTTCATGGAGGAATCTCATGAATAAGAATATGAGAACAGAAAAGACTAGCCATATCTTGACAAAGAAAGCAATGTCCTTTAAGAGTACGACGGGGTAGTCCAATACAGTGATCGAAGCCGGCGATGGAAACGGAGTCGTGAGGAGCTCGACTAAGAATGTGGATATCTGATACTGGTAGATCTCGAGTGCTGCACCGCCCGCTATGAAGGCAGCTAGCGTGATCAAAACGCTGGAGAGCACTACAACTATGAATGCTGCTGGTAAGTCGGGCTTCATCTCTGCAATGTGATCCGTTACCCTGGAAGGCCTCACTACTAACTCGACGTATGAGCCCAGCACTTCCTTTGTCCACTTCAATCCATCGTTGCTATGAGAAGACTTCATCAAGCACACTCCCCACTGCTGTGCTAGGGATAGGCCAACCCGTCATGTTCCCTATTGTAGGGACGACATCCGCAATGGATGGGACTCCGCTTAGGATTCTTCCGGGGTTTAAGATACCTGCGCCTATGAAAGCGAAAACTATGCGCGTCGCTCCGACTCCTCCGTGGTCACCAAAGTAGGAGATAGGTGCTCCCGGTGCTATGAAAGTATAACCCTTCACCGTTGAGACGTAGAGGTCGCCTCTTCTCCACCGTTCAGTATCTAGGTGGAGTTGCGACATGTTTTCGCTTGGAACCACTAATGCGATCTCTGGTAGGGACTTGAAATATGAGATTGCCACTTGTCTACTTGCGTTATCGTTGAAGTATAGGAATGCGCTGCCGCCTTCAATATGAGTACTGTTGTATGAAATTTCTTGATCTCGCAGGAGTTTGTCGAGGCTGATTACGCCTCGGATTTGGTTCATTCCGTGATCCGACAGTACTACGAAGAGAGTCGACGAGTACTTACCCATGCGCTTCATTTGAGAGAACAAAATCTCGAACTGGTTGTCAAGTTCAGCTAGGTGCCTCCTTGCTTCTAAGTTCGCAGCGTCGCCCACCCTGTGTTGATAGGTATCTGTCCACGCGAAGTTGACGAATATGAATTGTGGGTCGTCGTGTTCGACGACGTTTAGGAGGGCATTGAAGACCCAAGGATCGACGATGTCTCCATCGTTAGAAGTTACGGGGTCACCGAGTTTATCACGATAGTACTGGGGGATGGGGAACCCAGATTTTGCGCAGCTTAAGACGAGGTCAGCACCTTGAGCGAGGATTGGTGGCAGACGCCATTTGCCTGATATGAACGCGGTCTTGAAACCTGGATAAGGACGTGATTTGTTCAGAATTTCGAAAATGGTTTCTGTGAGTCGATACTTGGGATCAATAACAACAGGATAAAAGGTTCCATTTGGAAACAAGAGGCCGTTACCAACTATTCCTGTTGAGTTGGGGTAGGCACCGCAAAGCAGAGATGTATGGCCGTTCTGTGTCTCAGCTGCGAGATTGGTCTCTCCGTAAGGGTACATGACGCCATCATGTCTGATAGCGCCGTACAGGTTTGGCGTGAGTTCCGGTGAAATGTACTCTGGGTTACAGGAATCTATGGTCATGACGATAACTCGTTTAATACCCGTTTCCTGAGGCATTGCATTTGATACCGAAATCCAGTAGTAACCTGCAAAGTAGCTGGACAACAAGAGTACGCCGATCGATACGACAGCTACAGCCGTTCCCTTTCTCACGTTATCCTTCTCCCTTCTTTCCTCTTCTTTGTTAAAGGGAGATCTCTTTCTTGGATCTATATATAGATTTGCCGCGAAAGCGGTCACTACTTAATTGTCAAGGAATCCAGATCGATCGGCGTCTTTGTTAGTATCTCATAACCTGATCTAGTTGCGAGAACTGTATCTGAGTGCCTGAAACCACCGTAGCCTTCAAAATAGATGCCGGGTTCGATGCTTATTATCATATTCTCTTTCAGGGGGTAATCGTATCCCTCCGCAACCCAAGGTTCCTCGTGTGTGCCGATTCCGAGTCCGTGACCTGTTCTGTGTAGGATGTTCTTCTCGTACCCTTTCTCTACAAGGAAATCCTTGGCGGCTAGATCGATGGTTGAGCAGAGCGCTCCTTCTCTTACTTCATTTAGTGCTTTCTCTCGAGCTTCCATCATATCGCCGAATATTCTTGCTGCTTTCTGGTCTGCGTGTTTTGCGAAGAATGTTCTCTCGCACTCAGCAGAGTAACCGTCAGCTTGAACGGTGGTTAACTCGACGTTTGGAACCCCGCTCTTCACTACGTCGAATGCGCTGGGAGCTCGATGAGGCATGGTCGAGATTGGTCCCATCCAGACTGCGGCAGTTGTATTGGTGACAAGTAGATTTGCGTCGGGTATCTTGCCAAGAACAGTTGAATACATTTCTTGGCTTGTTGGCGCGATAATGGTCATTAGTGGGGCTCCTTCTTTCGAGTTCTTCAACATTCTCTGCGCGACCTTGTCAGCGACCTTGGCGGCAAAGCGTATCTTCTCTACTTCCTTAGTGGATTTGACTATTCTTAGGTGCTCCACCAAGTCGACGACTCTCAGCTCTAGGTGACTGCCATTGAGAGACTGTTTTATCCCTATGGGCAAGGTTGACTCAATTCCTTTTTTCTTATATTCGATGAGGTGACTTCTCAGAACGGTGAACCACTCTCTGCCCCTTCCCGCGGGATACTCAGAATATGAGCTCACATTCTTTATCCAAGAGATTTTCTTCGCATGTTCCTCCTCAAGCTTGGGAACGAAGAGAAACGGTTCATCGTCTCGCGGGACGACAACAAAGAAGATCCTTTCATAGGGGCGATAAGCAAGACCCGATAGGTAGTACGCGTTCTCCACAGTGCCAGCAAGGTATACGTCCAATCCTTCTTCCTCGATGAGGGATCTCAAATTCCTGATTCTTTCGGAGTACTCTTCTGTATCGATTCTCATTGTCATAGCTAACCACACCTGATCTGCCTGTCATCTAAGTGAAGCCTGCTTATAAGAAAAAGGGGGAGAAGATGGGTGTCTATTTCTTGGGTTTCGCTCGTCTTGCCGTTTCTGGGATTATCAGAACCAGTCCAGTGGCGATCACCGCGGCTATGAACAAGAACAGGATTGAGAAGAAATACGATGTGTCGACCCTCAAAGCTTCCAAGAGTAAAGTGCCTAAGAAACCACCCAAGTTCCCGAATTCGAATGCTAGTCCCGCGCTTGCGCCTGATAGTTGTGGTCCTACTGACTTGAACTCCTCGAGTGTGGATAGAGCCACAGGCATCACGCTGGTTAGTGAGAACCCCAGTATAGCGGCCACGACATATGAGAGTGCTGCTACGGTGCTAATTCCCAAGATGAGAGTTGCGATGGCGCCGATGAATAATGAGAAGAGAAGGAATGGTTTTCTTCTTTGAACCTTGTCGGAGATGCCTGAAATTATTATGGAACCGGCTATTGCAAAGGCTAGTATGAGCGTTTGGACGATTACAACCGGGTTTCCTAGACCTACTGTAGCAGGGATGCCCAAACTTGGAAGTAGTGTTTCAAGAATCGCTGTTAGGCCAATGATGATTGCCATGCCGACAAAGAAACCATATGAGATAACCCACACATTCCTATCCTTAAGCATCGGCATGAAGCTGGGTTTCTTCGTTACGACTTCTTCGACATCGGGTGGGTATTTGGGTCTGTCTCTCGCTATAAGGAAGAATAGTACTGTGAACACCACTGCAAGTATTGACTGAATTGTGAGTATGGACACAATGCTCTGCCGTGCTAGGGCGACAGTGAACCCCGCCTGTCCATATAGGGGAACAGACCAGAGAAGCAAACTCATTGTGGATCCTATGAGCATACCGAGAAGCATGAATAATGTGCTTACACCAGTTGCAAGTGTCCTCTCTTTCCTTGGGAACCAATGTACGCTCAGGTAAGTAATGCAGTTCTGGACCATAACAGCTCCTACTGAGAGACCCAACTGACAGATGAAGACCATCATGAAGTCATCGATCAAGAATATCCTCAGTGTACCAAAGAATGTCAAGATTATGGAACCAGAACCCGCTACAAGAAGCAACCCTTTGCGATCAGCCAACATTCCGACTGGGATCGATATAAAAATGAACACCAATGGTTGTGAAGCTGTCAAGAGAACAACGGACGGGTCACCAGCTGGAAGCCCCATCACAGGAGTTACTTCACTTCGAACCAGAGAAAACGCCATCCACATCAGCTGACTCATCATGAACACGAAACCGAAGACGAATAGCACAGCCCATCGATAGCCGTAGGCTCGGACATTTTTCTCTTTTGACGCGTGTGTCACTCCCCTCAAAGATAGAACTCTATTGGTTTCTACTATTGCACAAACGAGACCTAAATAGCTTTTGATGGGATGAGGAATAAGGTTTCTAGTTTTTCTGCTTCTATCGTCTTCAGTATCCTCTTCCCCGAGGGAGAACATGTCCATCCACGTTATTCTCCTCTGCTGAATGTCACTCCATTGGTAACAACACGGTTATATCATTTGGGCTGCACTAGCTATCTCGGAGGATGTGAACACGCCTGCTTTTCAGGTTCTTCGCGGATGTGTGTTACGTCCAGATGAAATCTGGATGGCCCACTTTGATAGAAAGGAGAACTGATCTCGCAAACGGAGGAGTGGTTAGGATTTGAAAAAGGACAAGGCGGTTGAGGTAGTGGTAGAGACTACTGGACTGAAGAAAGTTTTTGGCGACCTGACAGCTGTAAGGGACTTCAACCTCGAAGTAAGAAGAGGAAGCATCTATGGTCTCGTGGGACCTAATGCGGCGGGTAAGACTACTGCTCTTCGAATGATGATAGGAAAGTTGCGCCCAACCGCAGGCAAGGTTAAGGTTCTCGGTCTTGATATCCCGGCCCAAACAGTGAAGATACGACACAGGATTGGAGTCATGCCGCAGTCGCTTGCACTCTATTCTGACCTTTCCGCCCGTGAGAATCTCATGTTCTTTGGCGCCCTGCAAGGTTTTAGAGGTGATAAGCTCAGGCATCGAATAGGGGAACTGGAACGCCTGATGAAACTTGAGGAACCTATGGACAGGGTCGTGAGTCAGCTCTCAGGTGGAACAATAAGACGACTTAGTCTAGCTTGTACCCTGATTCACTCTCCAGAACTCCTCTTCTTGGATGAACCGACTGTTGGAATAGATCCCGTTTTTAGAGATGCACTTTGGTCGCATTTCAAGGCTCTGCGAGACTCCGGAGTGACCATAGTGTTGACGACTCACTATCTGGCTGAAGTCGAGAACTGTGACACTGTTGGGATGATGAGGGAAGGAAAGGTCATATTGGAAGGAGATCCTGCGAGTCTGAGGTCTAAGTTTGGAGGCGCCACCCTCGAAGACATATTCATCAGAGTAGCGCAAGGGAAAGGAAATGAGGAATCGGAGGGAGGATGAGAGACATGGTCAGTATCAAGCGTTCACTTGCTCTTACTGTTCGAATCTGGAGGCAGATCCGCAGGGATCGCAGAACGATGGGACTCATAATAATCGTGCCCATAGCATTCGTCCTAGTCATCGGGTACGGCTTCAGTGTCAAGGTCGCTGACGTCAAGACTGGTTTCATAGACGACGATCATCCCTCATTAGTCCCTGATCTCAGTAATAGCATAATAGAGACCCTTGCTGACGACAGAACTGTGGCCTTATCAAACTTAACCGGCACCAATCTGCAGGAAGCCGAAGAACTGATAAGAAGCGGTCATTATACGTGCATCGTACATTTCCCTGAGAACTTCTCCCAGGCATTGATAACGCACGCTGGAAATGTGACCATCACCATACTCATTGACAATACCAATCCTCAAGTTAGCCAAGCGGTACTGGGTAGTATCCACCTTGCAATGGAAAAGCAATTGACAAAGGGATCTAACATCGGTTTCGAGACTACATATGTTTATGGAAATGAGGAATTAAAGACAATTGACTTCATGGCCCCTGGAATAGTCTCCTTCGCCATCATGATAATCGCCATTCTCCTTAGTGTTGTCTTGCTCGTAAGAGAGAGACGAGACGGAACCCTGGAAAGGATCTTGGCTTCCCCTGCAACGAAGATGGACATCATTCTTGGATACATGTTTGCTTTCAGCGTCATATCAGCCATCCAATCCACAATAGTTCTCGGTCTAACAGTCATACTCTTCGACCTAACAATAAGAGGTAGCATCATCTTGGCCTACGCCATAATAGTCCTTTTTGCCATGGGATCCCTAACGATGGGGATCGCCCTCTCCGTTCTCGCTAAAACGGAACTCCAAGCTGTCCAATTTGTGCCCATGGTGATATTCCCATCAATCATACTTGGCGGTCTTCTCATTCCAATCGAGACAATGCCCTCATGGCTTCAGGTATTTTCCTACTTGATACCCATGACCTACTCGACGCAGGCGCTGCGAGACGTGATGGTGAAGGGTCTTGACATCACTGCAGTATCTGGATACATACTCGCCCTTCTTCTGTTCCTTGCACTAATGCTATTCCTAGCCGTGAAAACCTTCCGTGAGGAACTATGACAATTCACCTAACGACGTTCGGTGTAACCAGAACACTTAACTACGTCTTGAGACCATCATAGTAACAGAAAGGAGGAGACTAGGATGCCCGTTTGGAAATTAATAGATGTCGTAGGCATATCTGACGAATCATTCGCTGAAGCAGTCAGGAGCGCAGTCGAAGAGACAGCCAAGACAGTCAGAGGCATCAAGAGGGCCGAAGTTTTGAAGATGGACGTAAAAGTCGACAACAACAAAGTAACAGCATTCAGAGCTGAGGTTCGAATAGCCTTCGAAGTTGAACGATAGCAGGAGCAATATTCCATCCTGCTTTCCCTACTTTTTCTGCTGGTAACAGAGAGATGAGGAGTGGTAAAAATAAGTTCAGGTGGAGATCCATCATCCTGAGAATCAAGCCATCCACCGCAATCTGACCTATTTGCGTGCCTAGCTCTCCTGCTGATCACTATATTAGTGGGCTACCGAGACATTTCTGATGATTTCTTCCCACGTTGTTTTGCAGTGGTCGCTGCAGAAGTGGACAGGATTCCCATCATAATTGACATCCTCAATTTCGCTTCTTGCCGTAAGCTCACGCCCGCACGTTTCGCATCGCGTCATTTTTGATATCATCACCGTCTACGAGTGGATCGAGATGCTCTTTTTCATGGTGTAGTATCTATACGGATATATAAATATTACCGATGAAAATACTGATACGCATATTATTACTGCTGGTCATCGTATCCGTGTCGGATGGATCTTCGACTTTTTCTCCTCTTAGTATAGCAAATAATAGAAATCTGCAAACAGTGAGTCGTGATAAATGTGAAAGTCCTTTGAAGTTCTCTTTGGGGAGGCATCCGCAAAATGAAGCTGACGGACGCCATAGAAGATCTCCGAAACTCGAGGCTGGGAAACTTCAAGGATATCAAGAACGAGCTAGTAGAAGCCTTCAAGTCCCTCTCGAAGAAATAGAACCACAACTTTTTATTTTGGTAGTCTAGTACTTTCGCCCATGAACCTTGTTAGTTCTACCCTGAGCTTTCTTATTGATCTCTCCATCGCCAGGAAAATTAGCCCCATCTTGGTGTCCTTGTCAGCTGTTATGGTTAGTACTGACTCGGCATCGGGGATCCCCTGCACAACTATCATGCCGTTCTCAGTTTCAACAACTACTCTCCTGACTCCTCCTCTGTGTTTGAGTTCACTTGCCGCAATCTTGCCACTCGTCAAGATTGAGGCGGAGACCGCAGCAACGATAGCTTCATCAACGCCCTCTGGTAGGATGACAGAGGCTATCGGTAGCCCATCCTTTGTCAGCACAGCGCTACCTGAGATACCTGGACAATCATTGGGAAGTGATGCTAGTATGTCCTGGATCGCCCTAAAGTCTAGTAAAGCAGCTTCTTCGCTCACGCTAGTTCCCGGAGAAGGTTTTTTCTTGCTCATCCCGTTGTTGCCCTCACGGCCTGGCCTTTCCAGAGAATCTTAGTGAGGTACATTTGCTATAAACCTTTTTCACCTAGTATAAACCTTTTTCCTTCCCTAACTGCTGTGATGCGAAATTCGCAGTGGGAACAATGTCTCATTTCCTAGATGAGCTTTCGGTAAATGGATAGTTATATATGCGTGGGGAGTATAGAAACATCTTCCGCGAGGTGGGGCCTAATCAT
>JAUQYT010000140.1 GCA_030587605.1 Candidatus Njordarchaeum guaymasense | reverse complement strand
CTAGCAGCCTTTGAAAGCAGTTCCTTCTCTTCAAACGTGAGCAACGATCGGCTCATTCCTCAACTCAATCTCGCCAGTATTCTTGTTAAAAGGAGTATCTATAGTTATGTAGGGTGTGCTCCAGAAGTCAGCCGGAGGAGCTATCGCTGTGACTAGACCAGTGTTAGAAACGGTAGCCACTTTTGGATTACTGCTCTCAAAGAGAACTGTTCCAGTTGGCATTAGGTTTCCGTTGGCATCGCGGATCTCGATGCTGAGAGTGCCCATTGGGCTATCTGAAATGCCTAGTAACATGATTGGAGGCAGCAACCTGAGGCTACCCGCATCAGTGATCTTGGCGGTTATCCTGCAGAAACCCCAGCTTGACTTCTGGAGCACACCCTACATAACTATAGATACTCCTTTTAACAAGAATACTGGCGAGATTGAGTTGAGGAATGAGCCGATCGTTGCTCACGTTTGAAGAGAAGGAACTGCTTTCAAAGGCTGCTAGGCTGATGGAAGAGCTTATTGAGACTATCGAGGTTGCAGAAGACAAGGAACTTGTGGGAGACATAGAGGCCGCCCTGAAGGAAGTCAAAGAGGGTAAGACACGTCCTTTAAGTGACCTCGCAAAGGAGTTGAAGCTTGAAAGCGAAGTTCAAGCTTGAATTCACGCCACGTTTTGAGCGTAGATTCAAAAGCCTAGATGGACAAGTTCAGAGAAGAGTTTTCAGAGAAATTAAGATCCTTCAAGAAAACCCTCATGCAGGGAAAATGCTTCGAGGCTCTTGGACTAAGGTATATTCTCTCAGAGTTGGAGACTACAGAGTTCTCTACCTCATCGCCGAGGATAAGGTGGTACTGCTCAGCGTAGGACATAGAAAACGTGTCTATCAGAGTATGATCTAGCGATCTTGACGCCTCCGTAAACTCGTGGTGGGTTGATGGCACTGGCAATTGTATGTATGATGAAATAGTGTCCTTCTATCCTATCTCTCGGTTTCTGTTGTTTCTCTATCTTTTCTGCGTCGGCTAACTTGATTGATCGCCACATACGCTTTTCATGAATATTGTGTTGATGTGTCTATGTTGAGTCCAAGGAGGAGTCTCTGCAGCCAAGGCCTCATAGTAGGAGCGAAATAGCCCTCCCATTCTTTGACGTACTCAGTGAATTCATTGTTCAGGAGCTTAATTGCTACCCGGACTTCCTCCATGGACTCCGTTATCAAGCCATCGACAAGACATCGTGGAGTTTGCCACTGTTGTACCATGTGGTCGGGTGTCTCTCTGGCAGCCTTCTCCTTCCATAGAGACCGGGAAGCCCATCTGCAATCCTACTGGAAACACATGTAACTCTAAACGATAAGCTTTCGGCGTTGCGCAGGGTGCTGAAAGAAAATTTCCACTCAGAATTTGAAGGCGCATCTAGGACGGTACATGGTTTTTTCTTTTGTTCCTTCAACAAGAAGCTTCTCGATCAGCTTTGAAACTGGGATTCTCTCTCTCAGAGCTTGGGCTTCAACCTTTTTGTAAAGTTCTTTAGTTATTGTAACCCTCGGCATCGCTAGGCTGGCCTCCTCTGTTCCTCAACGTAGGTTTGGGGTCTCAGATAGTTGAGTCGAACGTAACGCATTGGAGATTTCCGAGGTGACAGCCTTCAAGGTAGGGGAGAGACCAGAATGAGCCACGCAGACATCGGCTCTGCAAGCAAGTATCAAACAGAACCTAGCAGTAGAATAGACGAGTGGATATGTTCCGTAGATCTATTTCTTGAGCAGGATTCCAGCCGTGTAGGTGAAGATGTCTTTTCTTCAGGTTACGGCTTGTGCAGCATACAAAATCCGGTCTTCCACCTTTCTGAAAAGACTAAGGAATCTAAGGCTTTGAGTCCGTGCCGAAACGGTTGAATAATGCCTTAACTCTTGGCTGCTCAAATGTTTCAAGAAATGTTTCAATTGATCCAACAAGGTGCGCGTATTGCTGTCCATGAACGTGGCACCTTCCCGTCTCAAAATGAAGATAAGCTACACGTCAAGATCGAGAACTGGATCGATAACAAAGCTCACAGAAATCTTTCTACAAGTGCACGGTTTATATCTGTCTAAACCCTATCTAGAATGAGCAACTCCGAGGGTTCATTGTTCAATGGAATGCCGATTCACTGTGGATATCGAGAAAGGCGAGGATGGATGGCTTATTGCACAATGTCGTGAAATTCCCGAAGCCATGACACAGGGCAAGACAATCGAGGAAGTCCAGAAGAATATAACAGAAGTAATCGAGCTTATTCTTGAGGAGAGGCGTTCCAAAGCATCCGATTCGCCGATCAAGACAATCAAAGTTGCTGTTTGATTGTCCAAGCTTCCAATTCTCTGAGGTAGGGAACTGATAAGGAAGCTCCAGAAAGCGGTTTTTACCGTAGTCAGACGGGGTAACCACATCATTCTCAGAAAAGGGTGAACGCGTAATACCCGTTCCTCCCTACGACGAAATAGACCGTTCTTTACTCAGAAGAATAATCAAGCAGGACTGACAAGAGAAGAATTTCTGAAGTTGTAGACTACCAAAAACCGAGGAAAGCCAAACTCTTTTCCACAGTTGAATGTTCGGAGCACTATTTTTTCAAGAGAAACCCAGCCGCGTAAGTGAATATGTCTCTGTCCGACAGTACGGAAAAACCGTCTCTGTCAAGGATGTAAGGCCTTATCTGATCGTCTATAGCGCTTGCCTTTATCTTCTCCACCTCAACAATCCTGATTTGCTTACGTTCAACCTGCGACGACCTCAACACAACTAGACCGTCCGCCAAGTACTCCTCCAACATAATAGGTTTGGTTTCACTCTCCCTTATCTCATCCGTAATTATCGAAGTCGCTCCGCCGGTTGATGCCGCTTCGAACAACTCGAGCACTACCTCCCTCCTCTGTATTACGTCAGGGAACTGAAGGGTCAAAGCCGCCAAAGTATCAACAGATATCCTCTTACAGTTGATCGATCTCGTAACATTC
>JAUQYT010000263.1 GCA_030587605.1 Candidatus Njordarchaeum guaymasense | reverse complement strand
TTGGATTTTGTTCAGTCGAATCACCAACCGGATCAACATGAATCACACAATGTTGGCATCCTGTTTCCTTGCTCACCCTTTCTTGGACTTCGTGGGCTATTCCGTCTGCTTCCTCTATAGGGGTGCCTTTCAGAACTTCTATATGGAAACCCGTGTGTACAATATTTGACCCTACGTACTCAGCCTTCAGATCATGGATGCCTAGGACGCCTTTCACTGATTTTGTGGTCAGGTTCAGTTTTTCTATTAGCTCCTTACTGGGCGCTCTACCCACGAGATAGTGAACATTGTCCTTGAAGAGGTAGATTCCGCTCAAGGCGATGATCGTTGCCACGATTGTAGATGCTAAAGGGTCAGCCCAGTGATATCCTTGCGCAACTAAGACCACAGATATTAGCGCAGCTACGTAGGAAAACTCGTCCTTGAGAAGTGCGACAAATTGTGCCTTTATCGAAGCACCTTTCGCCTTCACTCTGAGAATATCTATTATTGGGATAGCAACCACAAACATGCTTACTAATATCACTGCCAAAGCAAGATCCGCGTTCTGGAATTCACTTGTCTCGGCTTGGAAAAATTTTGGAAGGGCTTCTCGAAGCGTTTCAAGGCTCATAAAAGAAATTAAGATTGTGGCTGAGACCATTGCTGCAACATTTTGGGCTCTTCCATGGCCGAACATGTGAAATTCGTCAGCTGGTTTCCGCGACCAAGAAGCGGATAGCAGAAGAAAACTAGAAACTAGAACATCACCAACCATCTCAAAAGCCTGCGCTAGCAATACCAGAATATTGGTCAGAAAGTATGCCGCTAGTTGCAGAACGACTAGTGCTATGTAGCCTGTTAACACGATAATTATGCCACGGGTTTCAGCTGCATGTTTTGGCATTTTAGCCTCCCAACAGCCCTCTCGGGCAAAACTAATGTTTGTGTCATCAGTGTCCTTGCGACGGGCAAGCATATCTGACGGGTGGACGCCGTCTGATCTATCCCTGTCGGTTAAAGCGTTCTGCTGTAGTTGGTGAGTTCTTCGTAGCCCTTTTCTGTGACCGCGACTGTATCTTCGACTCTTACTCCGAATTCGCCCAGATAAAGGCCGCAGTTGCCGATCGATATTACCATTCCGGGCTTCAGCTCGTCTTTTGGTTCTTCTCCGTGGAAGAAGGCGTGTCCAGCGGGCAATGGGGGTTCTTCGAACTCCAATCCTACGCCGTGAATTGGAGGTCCGACAAAGTACTCTTCGTAGCCTTCCTTTTCAAATCTCTCATGCATCAGGTTCTCAAGTCTCGTCATGGTTATGCTGGGGCTGACGGCCTCTACTACAGCTCGCTGAGCCTTTAGGTATACTTCGAAAGCCTTTCGCTGCTTCTCAGAGGGCTCTCCTACGCATATTGTTCGGCAAATGTCCGCGTGATAAGCGTTAACTGTTGGATGAAGGTCGATCATAACCAAATCGTTTCTTTGGACCTTTCTATGGCTTACTGTTCCATGGGCAATCGACGACCTGGGGCCTGAAGCTGTATAGGTTCTGAAGAATTCTTCGGCACCATTCTTCCTCATCGCGTATTCAGCTTCCGCGGCTATTTCTGTCTCGGCTACACCTGGCTTCGTTGCCTTGATTGCAGCCTCCATAGCAATGTCAGCTACCTTTGACGCGTTCCTGATCAATCCGATCTCTTCGCCGGATTTTATGATCCTAAGATCGGTCATGATTGGGGTTGCATCGGCAAACTGGAGCCTCTTCGGCTTTGCATGCGGATGCCTAAACATCTCAAGCATCGAAACCGTGAGAAAGGTGTTCTCAACTCCGACTTTGCCCTTTTCGAGTCTCAGTTCCTTCCACGTGTGCAACAGTGAATGTAGCATCTCAACTTCGTCTTCAAATCCGAGAATGTGTTCTGATGCACAAGACTGCTTCACATCTTCAAGATCAGTCTTAGGCACGCCGACAAAGGTTTCCCCCTCTTTGGAGACTATTGCGAAGGCACAGAGTCTGCCATCGCCGACGAGATACGTCATGTTCTGAGGTTTCGTCAAAAGAATTGCATTGAGACCCGCCGATTCCATCAGCACACTTGCGCGTTTCACTCTTTCCTTGAATATGGCACTGTCTACTAGGGAGCCTCTCTGGTACATTGCGTGTTCTTCCATGCTCGGGCTGCGCCTCAACTTCTACTTAGATTTGATGTATTTCTCGGGATTTCTATCGAATTTCTGCTTGCACATTGGCGAACAGAAGAAGTAAGTCTTCCCCTTATGTTCGGACTTCCACGTTGCCGTCTTCTCATTGATCTCCATGTTACAAACAACGTCCAAAACCATTTCCGCCTCGCCTCAAAGAGACGTTCATCGAGGCAACTTATATTTTTTTAGAATGCCTCTCACCCAATTGAACGTGGGAAACATGAGCTCATCTCCACCTTTTCTTTAACTTTCACAAAGGGTCTGCTCATTCACCTGTCAGAATAAACAGTGTAAGCCTAAACCTTATCACACTTAGAACTCAGGCATATTAGCACTAGTTTTTATATCTTTGCGGATGAACTCAGTGTTGGAGGAATAAGCGCTGTCTGAAGCAAGATCATTTGTGATAGATACTGAACTTTCACCAATTTACTACAATGACGTTCTCAAGTTTGTACAGCAACATTATTTGCTGCCGCATCCAGACGTTTTCACCAACATTCGCACAACAAAGGCAGACGGCGCTCATGTGCTCTCTTTTGTAGCTTCAGACCCAAAGCGACTTTGGCACTTGGATGTTGAGATGACAGCCGGGAAACCATTCCAGGTGAAGATCATCCCGAAGGAAGGGATTCCCGAAGCCGCACTTGAGGAAGTGAGAGAAGACCTGATCATCACAGTTCAACTCTTTGAGGAGAACATCCGCAAGTCAACACTTTATTTTGCATGGATAAAGGGAGAAAAGATCATCCCTGAAGAACCCCCCTCCGCGAAGAAAAAGACTTCGAACAAGTTGTTCACCAGCAGTATGTTGCTGCTTTACATGATTCTCTTCGCGGCTAACATAGTATTGTTCATCTTCCTTGGAATCTACGGAGTACTGGCAATGCTAGGTATTCAATTGGGTTTCGTTCTTCTCGCAGACAAAATCTATCTCAGGATGGGAAGGTGGAGAATCAGCAAAGAAAGCCCTGCGGTTCACATATTGCAGTATCATCTGCCTACAGAAGAATTGAGAGAATTCCAGACCCGATACGGGAAAGACATAATTGTACAGATGAAATCTGAAGTCTACGAAAAGACCTTGGCTCTTGGCATGGAGCCCACGTGCGAGCTCGGAGAAGAGATACTGAGCAAGTACGGCGTTAAGTGTACTCCTGAACGAAGATCAGCCAAAGTGATCAATGTCTATGAAATTGTTAAGACGGCCGCAGAGAAATTTAGGATGCCGATGCCCAAGATTGTGATCTCCAACAGCACAATGCCGAATGCGGCTGCCACGGGTCCCAGCCCGAGTCGAGGGGTCGTCTTGCTCACAACGGGATTGCTCACCCAACTTGAAGAAGACGAGATACTGAGCGTTGTCGGACATGAACTTGGTCATCTGCAGGGAAGGGATCCTCTCATCCTGTTCGGGTTGTCCTCAGCCGAGTTTCTGCTAAGAATCTCTGTGTTCCTGCCGATCCTCTCGCTTTCACCCTACCTCTATCTGTTCATCTCGATGAGCATCGTCTACTTCGTATCGAAATTCTTCGAGGCAAGGGCAGATCTTCTTTCAGCCATGAAGCTAGGGCAGCCAAAAGCGTTGGCCGAAGGGCTTCGGAAAATCGGGTTTCGAATGCTTCAACATGAACGAATCCCATCATACAAGATTCAGAGTTGGCTGCGGTGGGATCCGCATCCGCCAACTTACTTCAGAATCGACAGACTAGAAAGGATGACTTCGCCGACAGAAGTGAAGCATCCCCTCATCCAATCAGCGAAAGATGTCTTCAACGGATTCAGATCAGCATTTTAGTCCAATGAACCAGAAGTCTTGCGTGCAGCTCGATACGCAACTTATTGTGTCTGGGATTTTGCGGAGTGCTCTGGCAAATACATTGCTTACCAAGGCGCGTTTCGGATTTTGGAAGGCTGACAGTTCACCGCTTCATAAAAACCTCTGGAAGTATGGAGAATCCCAAAGCGGCAAAGAAGGCTACGATGGTCCAGTCAAGCGGATTCAGTGTAACTGTTTGAAACATGAACTGCAATGGGGGCACATAGATCACCGCTACTGTTGAGAGAATGGAAACAATTACGGCTACGAGTAAGGATTTGTTGGTCAGAAATCCCACTTTGAAGGCATTACGGCTTTCCGACCGGCAGTTCCACATCACGACTAGTTCATAAAAGCATGCGACCATGAAGACCATGGTTCTTGCTTTCTCCAATGATCCTTGAACAAAGAATCCCCAATAAAAGGCGCCAATTTCCGCAACCAATTGGATTGTTGAAGAGGCAAGAATGAAAAGCAACATTCCGTGCAAGACACCTTCTTTAGGGCTTCGAGGTGGCTTTTGCATTACGTCCTCGGCTGGTGGATCCTTACTTAGAGCCACGGCTGGAGGGCCATCCGTAACTAGGTTCAACCACAAAATCATTGCGGGAAGAAGTGGGATCGGTAAACCGATTAAGGCGAAAGAGCCTACAAGAACGAGCTCGGTAAAGTTAAGTGCGAGTAGAAATCTGATGAACTTACGAATGTTTTCGTAAATAGTTCGTCCGCCTTCCACAGCTCTAACGATAGTTGCAAAGTTATCGTCGGCAAGAATCATGTCTGAGGCTTCTTTTGTCACGTCAGTTCCAGTAACGCCCATTGCCACACCGATGTCCGCTTGCTTAAGTGCAGGCGCATCATTAACTCCGTCACCAGTCATGGAGACAACATGA
>JAUQYT010000247.1 GCA_030587605.1 Candidatus Njordarchaeum guaymasense | reverse complement strand
CAGTTGTGGACATGCTCAGATTTTTTGTGTACTGCTTGGGCGAGATTTACGGATTGATCGGATGATCTCGGCAAGCGATCGTCATCCTAGGTCATAAACATCAAAAAAACTTTAAGGTGCAGGAAAGTAGAGAAGCCCCCAAGGTTTCTAGAGATTTGAAAAGCGGGAACATAGTAAGGTTTATGTGGAATCGAAACCGAATCATTAGTCGCTGAGGCACTGCGTATGATGCTTTCTTCAAAGGTTTTGAGTATTCTAAGTCGATCATTGAAATCACCTAGAACATACCATGCGCAGTGGATGATAACGAGAAGATGCAATTACCGTTGTAGGGGCTGCAATGTTTGGACTGACCAGGATTTGGCTGAACTCTCGACAGAAGAAATTAAGCGTGGGCTGAATATTTTAAGCAACCTTGGCATCTTGGAGATCGTGTTCTCTGGGGGAAATCCCTTGCTTCGGGAGGATATTGGCGAGATTTTGGATTACGCCTCCAAGTACTTTGTGACTACTGTCTATGATAATGGTAGTATGGCGAGTGAGAAGATCGATGCCCTGCGTAGCGTTGACTTCGTAGCCATATCTCTAGATACACTTGACGAGAACAAGAATGATTACCTTAAGGGGGTTCCGGGTGCATGGAAGAAAGCGATGATCTCAATAGACAGGTTGAGCCAAGAGCGAATACACGTAGGCGTTTCACCGACCATTTCCCAAGCCAACCTTTACGAGATAGTCGAATTCACGAAATACTTCATCAGTCAAGGCATACCTGTTTGGTACTGTCTCTACTGGTATGATTACCCCTTCAAAGATGGAATGTTCTCCATCGGGAAAAGGAATGATGAATATGAGATAAAGGACAAAGAAGCAATGGTAAAGGTCCTTGACACCCTTCTTAATATGAAGGAAGAGAGCAAGTACATTTACATCACAAGCAAGACTCTGGAAGCCCTTAAGCAATTCACCTTGACTGGTCAGAGGGCATGGAAATGTAAAGCCCTTGACAGTTTTATAATAGTAGACCATTTGGGCAGAGTAGCAGGTTGCCACAGCCGAGAACCAGTTGCTTCTGTCTTTGATCTGCCTATGGTATGGAAAGGAGTTGATTTCTACAAACTAAGGAATGAATATAGCCAATGCGCGAAATGCCTTTACCTCTGCTATATCTTTTACTCGATCCATGCCGGACTTTCAGGAACCCTAGAAGTCTTACGAGACCAGTGGAAGAACGCGAAAACCCGGATAAAAGAAAAGCAAGAGGGAAGGACTTCGGGTTCTTAGATCTCTCCTTTCGATCTCTTGCTCACATTGTCCTAACAGAAAAGAAAATAACATATTGTGTGACTACAATTATGTGGAGCAGTCAGTTTGTGGCGGTTGCCTAAGCTCACAGGAGAGGAGAGAATGGATATTAAGACTGTCAGGATTGATGCGCCAAAGGACACCAACACAATCGTTGGCATGGCTCATTTCATAAAAACCGTAGAAGACGTATACGAAACCATGGTAAACTCAGTTCCTGGAATCAAGTTCGGACTTGCATTCTGCGAAAGTAGCGGAGAATGCCTAGTCCGTGTCGATGGCACAGACGAGGAGCTCAAGAAAGCTGCAGCCGAAAATATGCTCAAACTAGGTTGTGGCCACTCGTTCATCATCTTCCTCCGCAACGCGTATCCAATCAACGTCCTTAATTCCCTGAAGAGAGTTCCAGAGGTATGCACAATCTATGCTGCATCAGCGAATCCACTTGAAGTCGTTGTTGCGGAGACAGAGCAGGGAAGGGGAATACTGGGCGTCATTGATGGACTGAAGCCCAAGGGAATCGAAGACGAGAAAGGCGTGGGATGGCGCAAAGACATACTCAGAAGATACGGTTACAAAAGATAGACATGACAATGACGTTAGACACTTTCGGGGAAATTTAGAATGTCCCGAAATGGCTTGGAACTCAAATCAGGACTGAAACTATAAACCATGTTCCAAACCCGATCAATACGACTGAACAGAACCCTAGAACTATCTCCTGAACTTTCTTACTCCAAAGATGCCTCGACTTGAAGACTGTCATTGAGACAAACAAGTCCCAAAGAAAGTCACATAGCCAGTGTACCACGGCAAATAGAAGGAAGCCTGTCGTTCCGAAATCAGCTGCATTCCTTATAAGAACAAGACCGACGGTGGCCCACCAGAGAAAGAAGTATGGATTCGCAAGGGTTGTAATGATGCCTGCACCCAAGGAACCATGCTTGACATCTTCAACTCTCCCGTTCTCATTTTTCCGCCTTGACCTAAACATCCCAACTCCCATATACACTAACATCAAGCCTCCGACAAGGCCGATGACTATCTTTGTTTCCTTGAATGCAAAGAACCATGAAAAACCTAAGTAGATAAGGGTCATCAGAGGAAACTCAATTACGCCGTGCCCAAAGGCGATCAGAGCACCTGCGATTTTTTCTCTGTATCCTTTGGCCACGGTGACAGCGAATACTGGACCTGGACTCATCACTCCTGTTAAAGATATGAAGACAGCTGAGAGCAAGAACAAGTAAAGATCTGTCATTGTCTCCATATGCTTCATCTAGCCAGTTTGATTTGAGATAGACTACATGAAACCTTTATAATAGGCTTGGCATAAATT
>JAUQYT010000233.1 GCA_030587605.1 Candidatus Njordarchaeum guaymasense | reverse complement strand
GTGGAGTATGATTACGGAGCAGCGAAATCCAAGTTAAACAAGGCAACTCTTGAGGGCAGAAGAGGATCATTATGGAAGTATAGGGAATTGCTGCCAGTCTTTGATGAATCTTTCATCGTTTCTCTCGAGGAAGGTAATACACCGCTGCATAGGGCTGAGAGGCTCGGCGCTTCAATAGGCGCAAAGAGGCTGTACCTCAAGAATGAGACGCGGAATCCGACTTGGAGCTTCAAGGACAGAGTCTATACTGTGCTGCTCTCAAAGGCGCGAGAACTCGGCTTTAAGGTTGTTGCATTAGCTTCTTCGGGTAATGCGGCTGCGTCAGCGTCCGCCTACAGTGCAAAAGCCAAGCTTCCTTGCTACATCTTTGTGCAGGAAACCACATCGACAGCGAAGATGACGCAGATGCTGATGCATAAAGCCAATGTTATCAAGTGCAAGGGAGGGCTAGTCGAGATAGGTTCCGTGGCAACAGAGGCGTGCATGCAATTCGGTTGGTTCCATATCACGCCGACGAAGTCCCAGCAACCGTACTCGTCTGACGGAGCCAAGACTGTCGCCTACGAAATTGCCGAGCAGCTCGGATGGAAAGTTCCAGACAACATTGTTGTTCCAGTTGGAGGAGGAGACCTCTTAGGTGGGATCTGGAAAGGGTTCAAAGATCTCAAGGAGATGGGTCTCACATATGGGCTTCCTCGCATGGTTGTATCTCAACCTGAAGGAGCCAACCC
This sequence comes from Candidatus Njordarchaeum guaymasense, assembly GCA_030587605.1. Classification (GTDB taxonomy): domain Archaea; phylum Asgardarchaeota; class Njordarchaeia; order Njordarchaeales; family Njordarchaeaceae; genus Njordarchaeum; species Njordarchaeum guaymasense. The sequence goes on along the minus strand of JAUQYT010000233.1, from coordinate 2,991 downwards.
AGTAGTAAAAGGGTTAAAGGAGAAGAAGAAGTACTACGAGGTTCGACCGTTTGAACCGCATACCATTGCTGCCGGAATAAAGCTAGGAATCGTGCCAGGCTCATGGGTACTAAATGCCCTTAATGAAAGCCATGGAGAAGGAGAGGCAGTCTCGGATGATGAGATAATCCAAGCTGAAAAACTGATGGCGAGGGAAGAAGCGCTATTCGCGGAACCTTCGAGCGCTGCCCCGATAGCTACCCTTAAGAAGCTCATAGATCAGGGAAGGATCGGCAGATATGAGAATAGTGTCTGCATTGTGACGGGGGCTGGGTTGAAGGATATTGATCCGCTTGCACAATACCTTGAGTCTCCTCCGGTGATCAGACCCGACATAAGAGCTCTCAAAACCCTATTGGAACAGCAAAAGTAGAGGTGCCTAAATTGGTGGGTAATCTTAGCTTGGCAGTGAGTTATAAGTGCGCTGAGTGTGGAAAAGAGTATCCTCTAACTGAGATGCTGTACTCTTGTCCCGCGTGTGCGCCTAAAGGAATGTTACGCGGCACACTTGACGTCGAGTACGACTACGAAGAAGCAAGGTCCAGGTTAAGCAGAGAAACTCTTCAAGGTAGGAAGACGCCATTCTGGAAGTATGGGGAACTACTACCAGTTTTCGACGAATCCTTCATCGTCACCCTTGGTGAGGGTAACACGCCGCTGCTGAAGGCCGACAAGCTCGCATCGTCAATAGGCGCAGGGAAACTGTACCTTAAGAACGAAACTAGGAATCCGACTTGGAGTTTCAAGGACAGAGTATTCACTGTGATGATTTCCAAGGCGCTCGAATACGGTCGTAACACTGTTGTTGTGGCTTCGACGGGTAACGCGGCAGCTGCCGCCTCAGCTTATAGTGCAAAGGCTGGAATCCGCTGCTACATTTTCGTCTCGGAAACTACGTCAACGGCGAAGATAACGCAGATGTTGATGCACGAAGCCAAGGTCATAAAGTTGAAGGGAGGACTGCTGGAAGCAGGCTCCCTTGCACTCGAGGCATCCAAGCAATTCGGCTGGTTCCATGTTACCACAGGGAAATCAATGCAACCCTACTCAACGGAGGGACCCAAGACGCTAGCCTACGAGATAGCTGAACAGCTAGACTGGGAAGTCCCAGACAATGTGGTCGTCCCAGTTGGAGGAGGAGACACACTGGGAGGCATCTGGAAAGGTTTCAAAGACCTCAAAGAGATTGGTCTCATAGACAAGTTGCCCCGCATGGTTGCAGCCCAAGCTGAAGGGGCCCCACTCGTGGTGAAAGCCTTCCGAGAAAACAAGGAGTTTTTCCAGGTAATGCCGATTGAGCCGAAAACTATCGCTGCTGGTATCAAGGTGGGGATCCTGACTGGTCCTTGGCCGCTGAATGCTTTGAAAGAGAGTGATGGGGAAGCTGAGACAGTCACCGACGGCGAGATTATCCAAGCGGAGAAGCTTATGGCGAAGAAGGAAGCGCTCTTCGCGGAGCCTGCGAGCGCCGCACCATTGGCAGTGCTGAAAAAGCTCTTAAATCAAGGCAAAATAAGCAAAATGGAGTGCAACGTGTGCATAATAACGGGAGCTGGATTAAAAGACATCGACTCACTTGAGAAATACCTCGAGTCTCCACCAATAATAAAACCCGACATGAGAATACTGAAATCGCTATTGGAGCAACAAGGAGAATGGCAGTAAGCGGAAGAGAAACTTCAAGCACCCAAGTTTATTTCCTGTTTCCTATTCGTTAAAACAGATGCTCTAGAAGAATCTTTTCCAGTTTACCTCGGTTACTGGACGGGTGCAAGTAACATTCGACTATTTCCTCGTGAGGGAGCCTCTCAATTCCTGAAATCATTTTTCTGATGACATTGATGTTTATTTCTACTGCTTTTTCCACGGGCATTCGTTCTGGGTTGATGTCGATTCCCATGTATTCCTTGTATCCCATCATCTTTAGAGCATATAGAAGCGCGTAGGTGTCCTCTATTCCGGCGACACCAACGTTTAGATCTTGGTCATAGCCGCCGAGTGGCTGAGAGTTGAAGTGAGTGTGCGCTAGTTTTCCATATCTTCCAACAAGGCTGTAGGCGGCAGCTAGAGGTTCGAAACCCATTCTAACATGTCCTGTTTCAGGGTTCAGACCTACGAGACACTTGCCTTCTTTCAAAACTCTGACATTTTCTTCTGACTTCAGTTTCCGCTCTATTCTTATTGCGGCTAGGATTCCTTCAGCTGTCGTCCGGTAAATGTTATTGGGAATCGGCTCGTATGGTTTTGGCTCGATCGCTACCCTTACTCCCGGAACTTCGTCCATGACGTGAGCCAGAGAGTCTTCGAAGTTTTCCCACATCCAGTAGTAGAATGTTCCAAGAGGGTACGTGTATCCGTCTATTCCTGGCCAAGATATCGCGCAGCTCGCTCCAATCTCCTTGACTATTCTCAGAGCTTCAACAGCTATTTTGATGGCTCCGTTTCTGATTTCGGGATCAGGATTTGATAGAGAGCCGAATTCGAACTTCTTGTCAAAGAAATGGCTGAATGGGATGCCCACCACTCTAATGCCAGATGATTTCTCTAGGTCTTTGTACGAGTCGATGTTCTCCCAGTTTATCTCTGCGGGGTAGTGCGCTTCTATTCCCTTGATGCCAGTGTCAGCCATCTTTTTGATTATCTCTAGCCGCTCCTCAATAGTTTGTTCTGGCACATAGCGTTCGTGAAAGCGTCCTCCAGCCGGACTGAAGTACCAGATACCTACAGAAAAATTGGGTGTTAACCTGAAGGATTTGAGGTGCTTCAGCATTTCTTCTGGGCTTCTAACTTTTTCTTGGTACCTCAGATCTATCAGGTTATACGGCAACTTGAGAATCCCTCTGACTTTCAGCCTAACTGGTCTTGATCTTGTTGAGTTTCTCGATTGTTTGCTCTGCTTCTTTAATGATTCTCTCTATGAGTTCCTTGACGGTAGGGATGTCTTTCACTCTG
>JAUQYT010000177.1 GCA_030587605.1 Candidatus Njordarchaeum guaymasense | reverse complement strand
TCCTCGACACCAAGGGGAAAACTGAAAAGTTCATAGTTTCGACATCGAGACTGCACATCTCCGGCTCGAACTCAGGAACGACAGAAACTCTCTGTTCGGCGGTCATCCCAGGCCCACCGCCAGTTGTTACGCAGATAACGAGGTCGTCACACTTCTGCTTGATCTTAGTCAAGTTCTCTCGCCAAACCTTGAGGTCAGATGATGGGATTCCTGATTTCGGGTCCCTCACATGCACGTGGACAACCGACGCACCGGCCTCCTTGGCTCTCTTTGCCTCCTCGGCCATCTGGTCAGGGGTGATTGGCAGATAGGGGGTCTGACTGGGACCAACAGCACTTCCAGTCAACGCACAAGTGATTATTACTTTGCGTGGTGGTCTTGCGGGCGCCTCTGCGGGCTTGGCAGGAGTCTCAGTCTTCTTAGCCATTTTATTGTTTGTCCTCCTTATCCCTCGTTCTAGGAATCGGCATACCTATCTATGATGTCAGATAAATAAAGCATTAGGCTTCCAATGTTTGCTTTATCAGCAAGCCAACCGAAAAGAAAGAAGAAGCTATTGGACCTAACTTCGACCGATTCCTTTATCTGGAGAATTTTGTCTTGGACTTACCTTCAGTCTCTTTCTGTTTCTCTTTGAACTCCTTGTAAACTTCTCTTTGGATTAAGTAGCGGAGTATTTCGGATGTTCCTCCTCCGATGGGCATTAGTCTTGCGTCTCTGGCAAATTGCTCAACGTTATACTCCTTTGTATATCCGATCCCTCCAAGTACTTGGAGGGCATTGTAAGTCACATTCACGGCTGTTTCCACTGCGAAGAGTTTTGCCATCGAAGCCTCTTTAGTGGCACTCAGTCCTTTGTCAATCATCCGGGCTGCTCTGAGCATTAGCAACCTCGCGGCATCTAGCGCCAGAGCCATGTCGGAAACCTTGAAGCTTATGCCCTCAAACCGGCTTATGGTTTGGTCAAACTGAACTCTCTCCGTTGAGTATTTGACCGCCTTCTCAAAGGGAGTCCTAGCGCAGCCTATCGCTTGGCCAGCGATCATGGTTCTTTCTATGTCAAGTTCGTCCATGACTACTAGGAAGCCGCCGTTTTCTGGACCGACGACATTATCCTTAGGAACCTTGACGTTTTGGAACTTCAAGTGGGCGGATTTGGCTCCTCGATTGCCCATTAGTTCGTAGTCTTTTATGTGTTTGAATCCAGGCATGGTCTTCTCAACTAGGAATGCAGTCATGCCTTGATGCGCGTGAACCTTTGGGTTAGTTATTGCGAAGACTAGCAGGTAGTCTGCTTCTCCACCATTGGTTATGAACCTTTTCTCCCCGTTGAGCAAATAGTAGTCTCCTTCTTTCTTCGCGTTGGTTTGCATTCCCGCCACGTCTGATCCGACATTCGGCTCAGTTATACATATGCAGCCTATTTTTTCTCCCCGTGCTAATTGTGGAAGAACCTTCGTTTTCTGTTGCTTTGTGCCAAACCTCACCATTGGCCAAGTAAAGAGGACCGAAGAAGCTCCAACACACATTCCTATGGCTGGGCTTACGGCTCCCATCTCCTCAGCGAAAAGCGAAGCTATCACTGCGCCTTGGTTAGTTCCGCCATACTCTTTGGGTATCAACGCGCCTAGGCTTCCTGTTGGTCTAAGAATGCTGAAGATCTCGCGAGGATAACGATCTGTTTTCTCAATTTCCCCTGCTATAGGGGTGAGCTCCCTCTGAATGAAGTGCCTTGCCTCAATTTGGTATTTTATCTCCTCATCGGTTAGAAAGATGTCGCTCAATTCCTTCACTCTCAACAAGCATTGATCACTTCTCCGCTCGACTAGTATTTATAATATCACTCCGCTTGGCATTGCGCCGGAGAATCGCGCCCAGCTGTTATTCTACGAAAACTTCGTCAGAAAAAAGAGCTCAGACTGTTTTTGCCGCCTTCAGTCTTGAAGCGTAATCCCGAACTGCCTCCTCTTGCTCAGATGATTCTACGGAGCGGGGTCGTTTTCTCCTCAATTCTTCAATTGCGCTGTCCGCGTCGAAGCCCTTACTTACCAGATAGGATGCTAGCATGGACCCTGTTCTGCCCCATCCCATTCTGCAACACACGACTATAGGCTTGCCTTGCTCTTCCATCCCTTTGGTGAACTCGATGAACTTGTCGATTTGCTCTTGGGTTGGCGGCATGAATGACGGAACTTTCACGTGAAGGTATTCGAATCCCATTCTTCTCATTAGTTTATCGTCGACAGGCCACTCTACCAGGCACACTATTGCACGAATTCCGAGGTTCCAGAACTCGGTGAGCTCGTCTGCTGAATCAGAAAGAGCGGCGCCAGCGATCTTGTTGTCAACAAGCCAGCTGAAGTTCCGCAGCGTCATGAGCTTACCACCGGATCCCATAATTAGATTCGTTCCGGAAGAAGGCAGAGGAATTCCATAGAGACAGTTTTTCAGCTCTTTCTCTGGTCAAATTAGTCGTTATTTCTTAGCCAATTAAGCATTAATGGATTACGGCTTTTTCTGAGGTTGGTGGAGCGAAGATGCGGAAATCAGAGTATTCTGGGCGGGAATGATTATCAAACAGAGATTATCAAGCTGTTCTAACTTAAACCCGTATCCAAATATAATATATATGGCATGATACCGAGTTATGGATAGTCTTCTCAGTTAATAGGCAGTTCACTTGATTCAAGGAGGATGTTTGTTTGTCAGGAAAGGAAAGCAGCAACCCGTTTGATATGTATGTCAAGAACCTTGAGATCTGTGCAGAGAAATTGAAGCTAGATCCAGGGGTAGTCAAGCGACTTAAACACCCTAAGAGATCTCTGATCGTCTCCTGCCCGGTGAAAATGGATAACGGTGAAATTGAGGTCTTCACAGGCTACAGAGTTCAGTTCAATGATGCAAGAGGACCTTTCAAGGGAGGAATAAGATACCACCCCAATGTGAACCTGGACGAAGTCAAGGCGCTCGCGGCGTGGATGTCAATCAAGACCGCGGTAATCGACATACCATACGGCGGAGCAAAAGGAGGCATAACATGTAACCCCCTGAAAATGTCGCCAGGCGAGATCGAGAGAATGACGAGACGCTATGCGTTCATGATCAAGGACTTCATAGGACCATATGTTGACGTTCCAGCACCTGATGTCTATACTAGCGGCAGAGAAATGGCTTGGATCATGGACACCTATTCCATGGCTATTGGACACAAGGTTCCAGAGGTGGTGACAGGCAAACCACTGGAAATAGGTGGCTCTGTCGGACGAGAGTCCTCTACTGGCAGAGGATTAGCAATATGTGTCCGTGAAGCCTGCAAAAAACTCAATATTGATCTTAAGAGCGCGACCTTTGTCGTCCAAGGATACGGAAACGTCGGGATATTTGCAGCCAAAATACTACAAGGATGGGGAGCGAAAATGATTGGTGCCAGTGACTCAAAAGGAGGAGTCTATGACCCCAAGGGAATAGATGCCAACAAGCTTCTCGAACACAAGGAAAAGACTGACAAAGTATTGAACTACCCTGGCACGAAAAACATAACCAACGAGGAAATACTCACGACGAAATGCGACATATTGCTTCCATGC
>JAUQYT010000148.1 GCA_030587605.1 Candidatus Njordarchaeum guaymasense | reverse complement strand
CGGTGTCCCCAGCCAATTGAGTCCAAGACCTGACCCCAAAAAGCACAATGTTTGTGGTCAAGTAGAAAACGGTTACAATTGAAATCCCAAGCACAATGGCCTTTGGAATAGTTCTGCCTGGATCCTCTATCTCGTCCGCCGGGATGGTTGAAATTTCAAAACCTGCGTACGCCCAAAATATAAGGACAAGCGCGACCCCAAAACTCCCCCACCCGTACGGGGAAGGTGGTGAGAAATTCGACGCGACCACAGCGGGGTGTAAGACCATGTAGATCAAACCAGCCGCGGAGAAGAAAACTAGAGGAACAAGTTTAGCAAGAGTGAGGATGTCGTTTGTTCTACCTGCAGCTTTCACTCCAACGATGTTCGTTGCAGTGAGGAAGGCTACAAACAGCGCCTTCACAATGACCTGGTAAATCCATTCAAGGTTGGGCGAGAAGAACATCAGATAGCGTGTAAAGGCGACTGGAAAAACGGCAAGTGAAATCCATTCAGCGAGCCAAAGTGACCAGCCGACAACAAAACCTGGAAATGATCCCCACGCCTCCTTGGCGTATGCGTACGGTCCCCCAACTTTGGGAAGCAGGGCAGCGCACTGAGCAAAAGTGAACGCTATTACGATGGCTATGATCCCGGCGACAACCCACACCAGGAGTGAAGATGGGCCAAGATATCCCGCTCCAAACGATGAGGCGACATAGATGTCAGCGCCGATTATTGCTCCCACTACGAGGTTTGTTGCATCGAAAAGCGTCAGCTCTGATTGAAGCCTAGGCTCAGACATTTCTATCTACCGAGAGACATCGACTGTCTGGCAAGATGATAGGTGCCTTCTAAAAACGTTTTTGCATGAGTTCGTTCGATCGAGCGCAATCAGGTCGCAAGTGAGGCCGGGAATGTCCTCTCGCCTTCTCAGATCTACTAAGCAAAACTTAAATTAGCCTCAAGGACGTAGTAGAATTTCCGAGCATTCCACATTGGGAGAAAAACAACATTTGAAGACCTCCTCAGATGACCGCGTCAACGGCTGGGATCAGGGTGGCTTCTGGATCGACGATTTCCAGGCACGAAAGGTCTCGGAAATACCCGTCGACGAAGTCTACAAGCTACTAGGCACTTCGGCTGAAGGATTGACCATCCCGGAGGCCAAGAAGAGAATCGAGAAGTACGGCCCCAATGTGCTGATCGAGAAGGCGAGGATATCCCCGCTATGGAGATTTATTTCGCGCCTCAAAGACTTGTTCAGCCTCTTGCTGGTCTTCGCCGCTGTTCTCTCCGCCGTAGCCGGCTTGGTCCAGCTGACCCTCATCATACTCATCATAGTGCTAGTAAACTCTCTGTTCAGCCTCTTCCAAGAGTGGCGCGCTGAGAAGGCCATGGAGACGCTCAGGAGTTGGATGCCTGAGCTCACTAAAGTTCTCAGAAACGGAGAGCTCCACAGGGTGCTGGTCAGAGACATCACGGTAGGCGACGTGATCGTCCTCGAGGAAGGCGATAGGGTGCCTGCCGACGCCAGGCTTGTTGAATCCTTTGACCTGTGGACCAACAACGTGCCACTCACGGGAGAGTCAACTCCTCAACCGAGGACAACGGAGCCTGCGAAGGTCGAGTACGGATCCTTCCTGGAGGCACCCAATATTGTCTTCATGAGCACGAGCGTTGCCAAGGGCCGGGGGAAGGCAGTCATCTACGCAACCGGCATGAACACAAAGTTCGGAGAAATCGCAACCCTGACCCAGGAAATCAAAGAGGAGGAAAGCCCTCTACAGAAAGAGATCGCGTACGCCGCAAAGTATGACTTTGTCTTGGCGGTTTCCGTGGGAGCCGTCTTCTTCTTCATCGCCTCTCTATGGCTTCATCTGGCCATCTTCGACAGCCTGCTCTTCATGATCGGCGTGATGGTCGCCTGCGTACCTGAGGGGCTCCAGGTCACGGTTTCCAGCTCCCTGGTGATCAACGTGCTTAGGATGGCTAAAGAGAACGTGCTTGTGAAGCGTCTCTCCTCAGTTCAGACACTCGGAAGCGTCACCGTGATTTGCACGGACAAAACGGGAACCATAACCAAGGGCGAGATAACGGTGACAAAAATCTGGTTTTTCGACAAACTGATAGAGGTCTCCGGTGCAGGTTACGAGCCCTTGGGCAACTTTACCCACGAGGGAAAGAGCCTTGGAGAAAGCGAGGTTCTTGAGTTAGAAAAGCTACTTGAAATAGGGGCATTCTGCAACACATCAAGGGTCAAACCACCTATCGATGAAGATGAGAGTTGGAACATAATCGGCGACCCAACGGACGGCGCGTGTCTTGTAGCCGCCTTGAAGTACGGACTGAACATCGAGAGTGCGCTCGCCAACAGACCCTTGGTCGATATGATTCCTTTTGACTCCGTGAGAAAGCGTATGACGACGATACATAGGGATGGAGACCGCGTCGTCGCATACACCAAGGGGGCTCCCAGGAGTGTTCTCTCGGTCAGCACAAACATTTTGATCGGGGGCCGTGTAAAAGAACTAGATCAAGAACACCTCGGGCTTATCGAGAAGAAAATCCTTGAGTTCGGCGAAGAAGGTTTACGCGTTATAGCAGTCGCATTCAGAGAGTTGACAAGTCCGCCACCATACTCGGAAGAGAAGGTGGAAAGAGGCTTGGTCCTCGTAGGTTTGCTAGGCATGAAGGATCCGCCCCGCCCAGAGGTCAAGGAGGCCGTCAGGCTCGCGAAGAAGGCAGGCACCAAGATAATAATTGTTACAGGCGACTACGGCCCCACCGCGAAGGCCATTGCCAAAGAGGTCGGAATTGTCGAATCTGATGAGTCCAGAATAATCCGAGGAGTCGACCTAGACAAGATGAGCGATGAGGAGCTTTCGGCCGCGCTCGACCAACCAGAAGTCACATTCGCCCGTGTTTCGCCGGAGCAAAAGCTCCGGATAGTACATGCGCTGAAGAGAAAAGGAGATGTGGTGTCAGTGACGGGAGACGGTGCCAACGATGCTCCGTCATTGAAGGAGGCAGACGTAGGTGTTGCGATGGGTCTTTCGGGAACAGACGTGGCGAGGGAGGCTGCAGATATAGTCTTGCTTGATGATAGCTTCGCCTCGATCGTGAAGGCCGTGGAGGCGGGCAGGACTATATACGATAACATAAGGAAGTTCATAACCTACGTGTTTTCGCACAACTGGGCAGAACTGATCCCCTACATTCTCTACGCTTTGACGGAAATACCGCTCCCACTTCTCGTAGTGCAAGTCCTGGCCATAGACCTGGGTATAGACGTCTTGCCTTCTTTGGCTCTCAGCCGCGAACCGCCAGAGCCAGGGATCATGGAGAGGCCACCGAGGAGTCGCAGTGAGAGGCTCTTCAACGCGAACGTTCTGTTGCGGTCCCTCTACGTCGGTGCTATCACTGCCGGGGGCGCCATGGTGGGCTGCATCAGCGCTTGGTCTTCGGGTGGATGGGTCATGGGCATGCACTTGGAACCGAGCAGCCGAGTCTTCATCAAGGGGACCACAATGACCTTCGCGGGAATCGTCGCGGCCCAGATGGGTAACGTGCTGGCCTGCCGAACCAGCAAGGCTTCATTGTTTAAGACCAGTTGGACGAGCAACAAGTGGATCTGGATAGGTATTTTGGGACAAATCTCCATGCTGTCTGCAATAATATATCTGCCGCCACTGCAGGCAGCCTTTGGCACGACTGCCCTCGGGATATCTGACTGGATCTTCCTCGCTGCGCTGGCATGCACCGTCGTCCTGGCCGAGGAACTTCGAAAGCTTCTCTCAAGGCGGTTGACACCGTAGCGGCTTCCTCTTCAATCTTGTCACCGAGTCATATACATCGATCGATAGGCGCCGGGAACCTCGATCGACGTGGCTGTGTCCGTTCTTATCACTGTCAGTTGCGTTGAGAAGAAGGTTTGAGAAAGGGCTGGTGCACTAGATGAATGGACCGCTTTCTGGAGCGTGATAGAATCTTGAATCAAGCCTTGAGGGAAACCCCAACTGTCTCCAGAAGGACGAAAGAATAATAAACTTGTCCTACTAGCTCACAACAGGGATGATTCCGAGATTCTTCTTCTTGACGAAGGGCGTTGGCAAACACAAGGAGTCTTTAGAATCCTTCGAGCTGGCATTGAGAAGTGCGGGGATACAGCACTGCAACATAGTTCGGGTCTCGAGCATAATACCGCCGGGTTGCAAGCTGATCTCAAGGGAAAAAGGCCTGAAGACGTTGGAGCCAGGAGAGATAACCTTTGTCGTTCTATCCAGAAACTCGACCAATGAGCCTTACAGACAGATTGCAGCGTCAATAGGACTGGCTATTCCGTCAGGCAAGAGCAGTTATGGGTATCTTTCTGAGCATCACTCCTTTGGGCAGACCGACGAGGTAGCAGGGGACTACGCAGAGGACTTGGCTGCAACAATGCTGGCCACAACCATGGGAATCCCATTTGACCCCGAAACAGCTTGGGACGAGAGAAAACAACTTTTCAAAACCAGCGGATTAATCATCAAGACAACCAATATGACTCAATCCGCGGTCGGGGACAAGAACGGCATATGGACCACAGTCGTTGCAGCGGCTGTTCTTTTGCCGTAGGCAGGGGCCGATCAATCCAAGTCCTTAGGTGTTTTCAGCGCGCCATCCAAGTACCAAGGCATATCGTCGACGACTTTCCATCTTATCTTCCAATCATCTATGTATACCCCTTTTTCAAGCTGAATCAGAGGAAAAGACGCTGGAAAAGCTGAAATTAGGTCGATATCCACGATCTTATGTGCCTCAACATATTCCCCAGGCGTGTCCACACGCACCCCCGGTCTGGCAAGGATTCCTTCCAAAGATTTCGGCAGGTATGGGTGATCAGTCAGAGGGACGCGATCGGGCTCTTCATGATCCAAGGTTGCCAGAACGCGATCCATCGAGTTCAAGATTTCTCCTCCGAACAGATTTTCGATTTGTTTGTAGTTATCAAGGCGAATATGAACCTTGGAGGATTTTCATAGATTCATGGGTCGACGACATGCAGCGACAGTTTCCTTCACGGCCTGCGTGGTTGGGTCGGAGTATGGGCTGAAAGTCGGCCGGGCATTGATTGGGCCGATAGGGTGGATTCAGTGCGGCTCCTGGCATTCTTGAAGGACGAAGATGGAGGATCCTTTTTCCGCAGCGCGGCCATCACATCGACGGTCTTTTCGAGGCTCTCGCAGGCGTGCCCTCACTGCACCAAGATCTGCTCCGTTCTCAACTTCAGCCTCTGACGTTTGCTTAGAGGTCCCCTCAGGTTCTTCAATCGATGACTCTAAATCGGGATGACGTGCGCGATGTGCATATAAGGGAGTTATCGGAAATGCCAGCGCCATCAAAAGAAGTCGAGAGGGAAAAGGTTGTGGACGGATTGATCTACACACCGGCTGCGACTCTATCGCAAGCCATTCACGCCAAACAAGGTCCTCGGAAAGCGTCGATCGATCGAAACACAGTGTTAACATATGAGAGGGAGAGCTTGTGATCTCAAAGGAACGTGTAATAAGAGCGATAGAATTTGGGGGACCAGACAAGGTCCCTAACGGTTGCTACTATCTCCCAGGAGCACTTGATAAGTACTCCGGGAGGCTGCTATCCCTCTTTAAAGCTTATCCAAGAGATTTCGCAGAATCTGTCTGGGGGGATGTGCGAGAAATTGTAAATGCCTACAGTCCCGGCGTCTACACCGACAAATGGGGTTGTGTTTGGAAAAACGTCAACCCAGGGCTTTTGGGGAGAATAATCGAACATCCTCTAAAGGACTTGGGCAAGCTCGATTCATATGAGCTCCCAGACCCTACGGAGCTAGTAAATTTTGAACTTGTAAAGAAGGTTGTAGACAATGCCGAGAAAGAGGGGAAGTATGTTCTGGGCGACGGGGACAACTTCTTTGAAAGAATTCATTGGCTTCACGGTTTTGAAGATACCTTATTTGACATCGCCGTTGGGAGAAAGGAATTAAATATTTTGGTCGGTAGGTTACTTAAATTCAAGATTGATTTTATTGGATATTGGCTTGACGCAGGGATAGACGGGCTCTACTGCTTGGATGACTGGGGAACCATGAAGGGACTTATGATAAGTCCTGGGAGATGGAGAGAATTATTCAAGCCTTGCTACAAACAAATGTTCCACGAAGTTCGCAAAAGGGCGCGTCACCTGTTCTTTCACAGCGACGGAAAAGTGTTAGACATAATTCCGGATCTGGTAGAGATCGGAGCAAATGCCATAAACGTCCAGGCCTCTCTCATTGGTGTCGATATGCTCGCAGCCAGGTTCGCAGGCAAAGCGTGCATGCTTCCAGACATAGATAGACAACGTTTGTTGCCTTTTGGAAAGCCAAGTGAAATAATGGAGCACATAAGATACCTAGTTGAAAAGTTTGGTAGCTTGAGGGGTGGAATAATAGCCTGGGGCGAGATAGGTCCTGATGTACCACTTGGAAACGCAGAAGCGATGTTATACGCATTTAGCAAGTACGGGACTTACTAGCGGATCGTAAAGGATTAAGGGCCATTGCTATTCTTTGCTAAACTTCAAGGTAACTATCTCCCAAGGTCTCACATCGATTCTAATGTCTTCACCACGGTGTTGCGATATCTCCTCTGAAACTTTTTCCGAAAGCTTTGCCCTACTGAGCTTCCTGGCAAAGATCTTTGCCAAATGTGGTTTTAGCGTTGCTTGTGTTTGTTCAGCAGACTGATTGTAGAATCTTACGATCAACGAGTCGTCAAATTCGCCCCTCTTAACGGAGGTGACAAGCATGCTATCAGGCTCTATGTCCACTATGCTGGACGTAGGTGCCAAAATACCCTCATGCTTATCCGTCACTATTGCGATAGGAGGCACACAGAAGTTCAAAGCGTGCTTGTAAGCTTTTGATTCGTTCCACGTCTTTTCATGTGGAATCATTGAGTAGTTGAAGACATGGTTACCTATGCATTGCGCATCAGGTGTTGGAAATAGAGGACCAGCAGGCCCTGGTCTCGTAAGTATGACATCTCTTGATAAGTGACCCACACTCCTTACTAGAGTTATGTATAGCGTACCATCTGGGTTCAATTGATATTCATGGAGACCATGAGTCGCAAACATTATTCCCCTTCTAATGTCTGTAGCATCAACCCAGTATAGCATCGGATACTCTTGTGCTGGTCTCTCAACCCAGTCGTCGCCTGTGGGTGGCTTCGTGTTTCTTTCTATCGCATAGAAATGCGTACTCGCGCAGGAGTGTTCGGTTTTGATACCGGTCTTGAAACGGATCCTCATCCTGTGATCTTTCGCTGTGTTTTCAACATTCAGTGACACATCTACTCTTGGTATACCCGGGTAGAGGTGAACACGTATAGAAACAGGCAGGTCGACTAACTCGTCAGATCTCATTTGTCCATCCAATCCCTTAGGAGTGTTCATTGTATAGCCTATATTCAAACACGAATGCAGTTTGGTCTTTTCGACGTGAACCTCAGCTGAGAGTCCTTCGCTGCTATGGACTGTTTGTCCGTGGGGCGGTGAAAAGTTGTATTCATCTCCGGCATCTCCTTCATCCACGAGTACATTCATGTTTTCGTAGGTTGCGTTGTTTACCTTATCAACTATGCGCAGAGCTCCTCCGTTTTTCCTGTCGACTTCTACGACAAAATATTCATTCTCGATCTTGTCGAGCGGCATACATCTTGCTTTGTCCTGTTCCTCTTCAACACGCTTGATCTTGACGGTCTTGTATCCTAGTGGGGGCAATCCCTTCACTAGTAACCGTAGCTTGACCAGCTGCTTTTCCCTAAAGTGTGGATATTTATCTACGCTTTCAAGGAGAATTGGAACATCACGACCACTCTCATCAAATGCGACATAGTTTGCTGGAGGTATCTCCGCATAGACCTCCAGCGTGTCGTCCCTTTGCCAATTCAATGGATTAAAGACAACAGCGTAGTGATCGGCTTCCCCAAGCTTATTGGTATTCACTTTCTTAGCTAAGCTTCTCATCTTTTCTAGGACAAGATTTCTTATGATATCATGTGCTTGCCTTAATCTGACCTCAACATCCTTGTGCACATCGTCGACTCCACAGCCACATATGCTGTCGTGAGGTAAACTTTGGAGAACCAGCCTCCAAACGTAATGAATCAAATCATACGGATACTCGTCGCCGGCTATCCAGCACAAGGTAGACAAAGGCTCTAGATAGTGAGCAAGTGACGTTTGAGCATAGAAGCTCGGTTGCTTCATCTGTGGAATTCTCGTAGAAATCACGTTAGGCGAGACTGGCATATACCTGGCACCCCTAAGCTCTCCCTCGTAAGTAGGCAACTCATCGATTATGGGCCTTAGCTCTTTCACATAATCGCCAAACTCACTGTGCTCGATCTTCAAATCCCTAAAGTGTTCTCTTAATCCTCTAATTATATACCCTAAGCTTTCTTGAGGTGGGACGTGGTCGGCACCATTCATTACCAGCAAGCATGAAGACCTTATCTTACCTGCAAACGTGTTGATCAACAGTTTAACATGCTCTATGGCGTTTTTCACATCCACCTTTGGTTCTTCTTCATAGATCTGATAGAAAGAAGTATAAGGAAAACAACCACTCTTCCATATCTCGGTAGTTGCGGGATAGGTATTGAGATAGAAGTAAATAGAATCCCCCACGAACGAGCCTAAGAACACTCCACTACTATAGGTAAATTGGAGGTGGGTCGACACCACCCTAGAACCATTGGGCGCTTTCCAAACAAATTCCAGCCCTAGTCTTTCTCCTTCATCGCCTACTCCTCTCATAAAGATGAAAGAATCTATGTCAAAGCCGTCTAGTATTTGAGGAAGTTGAGCTGTGTGTCCAAAACTATCCGGTGTATACCCAACCTTCATCAAGTTGAGATCATGATCCTTTGCAAAACTCTCACCAAAAAGCAAGTTCCTGACCAGCGATTCCGGCAATGAAAGCCATTCGTCAGGCTGAGTGTACCAGGGACCAATGCTTATCCTCCCAGTTTTTATATGTCTTGAGAGCAGATCCTTCTTTTCCGGTCTAATTTCCAAATAGTCTTCAAGGGGTATCACTTGACCATCTAAAACAAAATGCCTATACTCGGGGTCTCTCTGCAGAATCCATAACAACTTATCGATGGCTTTCAAGAGCCTTAGGCGATACTCCTGTAGCGACTGATACCATTCCCTATCCCAATGTGTATGAGAGACTATCATTATTTTTCTGAGAGGTTTTGCGTTCATGGCTGATCAAGTTGTTTTTCTTCTTCTAGTATCCTGAGGACTCTTTTCAGCCTTTCAACCTCTCCCCCTGGAGGAATCTCATCCGATATTCCTAGGATTAGTCTGTCCTTAAACGTCCTTATCACATTTCTCGTTACGCTATCAAATTCTTTTGCACTCACCTCTGGTAGGAAGTGCCAATAAGGTATTCCGTCAACCAGGATCAGTTCATCCCCAAATGCTTCCTTGACTTCTTCTATCGTGACGTCTCCCACCGGCTTAAATGTTACAGCCTCAACGCTATCTAATCCAGTTTCTCTAAACAATGGCAGTAGAGCCTTAACGTAACCATCTGCATGAGTGACCGTAAATTTCCCGGCTTTTCCTAACTTGCCACACCTTTCTTGATAGTATGCTAGGTAGTATTTCTTGAATAATTGTGGAGAAACTATCCTGCAATCCAGGTTATCTGCTAAGTTAACAACCTTGACAGGCGAATTTCCAATTTCTTCATAGCACTTCTCATCAACTTGACCTATCATTTCCATAATTCCTTCAACTTCGTCCTTGTTTCTATATAGGTTCACAAAAGTCCTTTCAATACCCATATACTCTATTAACAATCTTTGGAGAGGTGTCCTTGGACCGCAGCACCAAATCATTCCTTGACCGCCCAACCAATCCTCCAAATCTCTGTATGCTTGCATATCAAATTTGAATTCTGTTCTTTCAAGCATGTACTCCAGGACTCTGAAGTCTTCAACGCTCTTTACTGGGTACTCAGTAAAATAGCTCGAATACCCATGCTCAGTCACGCGTTCTACACTTCTAAGATTCCCCACGGGCGTCTCATATTCTGTTGCTATTTCATCCTCTGATCTCTTTTTACTAACTCTTAAGTCCGCTTCGTCGTCTGCCGTACTTGTCCAAGCGCTCGCCCCAGAAGCAGTTCTCAACGGAAGAGGTATCGTATCAGAGCCGTAGGGAGGTGTACGAAAACCATAAACGCTATCAACAAAGAAGTACAGTCTCATGGCCGTATCCAATCTTCTGTAAACATCAACGATGCCCAAACCCTCAAACTCTTCTGGTAAGGTTCCAAGCACTTTGTTCACATTATACCAATGCTCTATTCTTGGCATCCAAGGAACCTTGTCTGGCTTTTCCTTCCTGAACACGTTTATTATCCTCTTTTCCATTTCAGATTGTGTCACCCTATCGCCCCCTTTTGCTCTCCCTCATTTTCCTGCATATCCTTATGGCATCCACAGCATCTTCTCCGTAAGCGTCTGCACCTATCTTCCTGGCAAACTCTTCAGTCAAGGCTGCACCCCCCACCATCACAAACAATTTTTCTCTTATCCCTGCCTGCTCTAAGGCATCTATTACATTCTTCATTTCCCTCATCGTGGTCGTTAGCAAGGCAGACATGGCAACTACTTGAGCGTCATTCATCTTTGCCTCTTCCACAAACCTTCTTGCAGGAACGTCTACTCCCAAATCTACGACTTTAAAACCCGCAGACTTTAGTAATGTTATCACTATGTTCTTCCCTATATCGTGCAGATCTCCCGCCACGGTCCCTATTACAATAGTACCCTCGCTCACTGCCTCCCCTGATTTCAGATGTGGTTCCAATATCGCCATCGCGTCCTTCATGATCTCCCCACTCACTATGAGCTCTGAAAGGAAGTATGCTCCATCCTCATACTTCTTTCCGACCTCTTCCATACCTTTTGCCAAGCCTTCCTTGACTATCTCATATGCACGTACGTGTGAGTCAAGGGCAGCCTGAACCGCGTTAAGGGTTCCATCCA
>JAUQYT010000111.1 GCA_030587605.1 Candidatus Njordarchaeum guaymasense | reverse complement strand
TATTTGAGCGAGGCCGAAGGGCAGGGTTCCCCTCATGGTTGAGTACACGCGCTTGAATGCTGTGAACATGTTTTGTGCTGTTTCTGGGCGTAGAAAACCTTGAGCGCCCTCTGCCCCGATTCCGACCTCGAACATCATTTGGAAGGGTTTGACATCGGATAGGTCTCCTCCGCACTTGGGGCACCTGATCTTCTCGTTTTTGATTATCTTGTTCATCTCGTCTATGGATGCTCTTTCAACGTTTCTTCCAGTGATTTCTTCGATCAAGTGGTCTGCCCGGAAGACTTTCGCGCATTTCTTGCATTCAACCTTCGGGTCAGTGAAGTGATCAACGTGCCCTGAGGCCTTCAGGACATTGTACGGGAGAATTAGTGAACCGTCGATCTCGTGAACGTTATCCTCCGACCTTACAAAGAACTCTCTCCATGTCTTTATTATCTTCTGCCTTAGGAGAGAGCCTATGGGTCCCCAGTCAAAGAACCCTCCCACACCACCGTATATCTCAGCGGTGGGGAAGAATATTCCTCTTCGCGCGGCGACATCGCTTATCTTCTCCATTAGTGTCTTGACCTTCTTACTCTCTGATGCCAAAATCTTCGAACCCCTAGACAGTAGTGCTAATCGCAATATGCTAATTGGTGATCTTTCCGTTCTAATATTGATTTTCGATTTGACAAGTTGAGTTACCGGCTCGCGTTGAGTGCAGGAATGGTTTGATATTCTGTTCTTTCTGAGTTCTTGATGCTTATGAAACGCCCTGCTAAGAGAGACTTTTCGGAATCGGGTCAATTACTTCCAATTCTTTGATTCTTGTGAACCCTTTATCATGAGTCGCAATTCTCTTAGTACCTATCTTTTGCATTGTTGCTAGAATAACGCTGTCTCGGCTACCGATTCCGATCTTGGCGTATTTCATGAGCTGTTCAAATGCTAGTTCAGCTAATTCCACGTCCAAGTTGATTAGTTTCAGTGTGGTTAGGCTCTGTATCTTGTGAAGCTTGTCGCGGAATTCTTCTGGTGGTAGATAACGGAGATAATGGGCGACTTCCATAAGTGTAACAATGTTCAGAATTATGCCTTCGCGGACAGCTTCCCTCATCGGTTCTAGAACGTGCTTGTGTTCTGATAGACGTTGGTCAAACCAGTAGATCCAGAAGTTGGCATCGATGTAGATCATTGTTTTTCCCATATCTCCTTGAGTTTCAAGGGGTTAGCTTTTTGAACAGTAGAACCTTCTCTGATGAATCCTTCCATTTCGCGGATGAACTCGTTGGGACTCACGGGTTTCATTATGACGATTCTGCCGTCTTCGGACAATAGTCTGACCTTGGATCCTTCACGTAAGTCCAGTTCTTCGCGTAGACGCTTTGGAATAGCTATTCTACCCTTGTCATCGATTACAGTATCTTCAACCATCGCAATCCCACCAATTATCCCACTGAACCAGAACCACTTAAACATTGCGGACATATGGACCGCGGGGATGCCATTGTCGTTGGCCTGCCGCCAAAGATGGGAACTAGTAGCCGCTTTCAATCTTTTGAATAGAGAATACAGGGGGGAGAAGGCAACTTCTGCAGGGGAAATTGGGCTATTGGAGACCCCAAAACGATAAGTACTATGTATAGCCATGTTTTCACTGTTGACCTTTTTTGAGGTGTAGTTGGGGTTGAAGATCTGGGTGGATGGAAGCTCTAAGGGTAACCCCGGTCCGGCGAAAGCCAACGTGGTATTTGAAGATGGGGAAGGGTTCACCAAAGACCTTGGCACAACAACGAACAATAGGGCAGAGTACCAGGCTCTCATTCTTGGCTTGAAGACTGCAAGCAGGAAGGGAATAAGTGAACTGACGGTTCTCACAGACAGCATGTTAATAGACGGGCATCTTAACAAAGGCTGGAAAGTGTACGAGAACAAGGACTTGGTTAAGGAAGCTAGAGCGTGGCTGAAGAAATTCAAGTGTTGCGAAATTGTCTGGATACCAAGAGAGGACAACAAAGCACATCAGGATTAAGACAATCCACTCCCTATTCCAGGGGTTTCCTATGCTCGCGCTTTGTTTTCAAGAGTTAAGTTTATCTTGGTTGTTCCATCTTCCACTTAGTGGAGTCAGGTGATGGGAACGATTGATCAAAGCTGGTCTTGAGTCAATAGCCGACGGGTTGCGGAGAGCGTTTGTCGCAGAGCTGGTTCACTTACTTGGAGTGGAGTTTGAGGATGACCTTGTGAGTGTAGTTGTTTTTGGGTCTGTTGCGAGAAACCAGGCTATGATAGATAGTGATACGGATGTTTTGGTTGTTAGTTCAGCCTTTGACAAGAGTATGACTAGCAGAATGAATCGCTTAGTGAAGGTACTGGAGCGTTTGGAGGATACAGAGCCCTCAAGGGAGATGGAAAGACGTGGCGCAAACGCATGGGTGCAGTTTCATCCGTTGAGCGCAGACGAAGCGAAGGTGAATAGAGCGATTTATCTTGATATGACCGAAGATGCCGTGATAGTCTTTGATAAAGGTGACTTCATGAAACAAGTACTTCTAAGACTTGGGGAGAAACTCAGAACGATTGGGGCAAGGAGAATCATTCTCGAGGACGGATCGTGGTACTGGGATCTTAAGCCTGACATCAAGAGAGGGGAGGTTGTTGAACTCTGAATACCGAAGACATGGCTCTGAGTCTTTTCATTGATGCGGAGTATTCGCTTAAGGAGGCAAAGAATGCTTTTGCAGCAAGAAGCTATCATCGGGCCGTTCGGAGATCCCAGGAAGCAGTTGAGTTGTGTTTAAAAGCAACTTTACGTCTGCTGGGAGCTGAGTATCCCAAGAAACACGATGTGAGTACAGTGCTGAAACGTGCTATTGCAAGTAAGCGTGTTCCTGAATGGTTTACAAAGAACATTCCGCAGTTCGCTCTTGTAAGCAAGAGGCTTGCCGAAGAGAGAGGACCAGCATTTTACGGAGACGAAACCCTTGCCAAACCTCCTGCCAGTCTTTACCATGAGAAGGATGCAAAGACCGCTTTGCAGGATGCGGGTGTTGTTTTCGACACGACTAAGAAGCTCATGGACTGGTGGAAAAGTAGCGATAGACGACTATCGTAGAAGCGTGAGATGGATTACCCGCTCGGGAGCGCAATTCTTCGGAGGCGCGCCTTTTTTTACTATTCCAGTAGTATGAGGGCGTAGTTTGTCCAGCTCTGGTGTACGTCTGTTTTTACTTCGATGTTCCAGCCGGCGTTCTTCGCAGTTAAGAACATATCGATGGCGAGGCTCTCTGGCGATGGTCTTGCTTCTTTTGGATGTCTGCATTTTCCCTGTTGGAGTGCACATTCTTTGCAGCGATTGCATACTCCAGGTTCAAGGGCGAACGCCTTGTAGTATCCTTTCAGCACTAGTTGCTTCTCTATCTTTAGTGTGATTTCGTTGACTTTTCTCTCTCGTTTATTTAGTTCTTTCATGAACCCTTCTGCGCCAATTCTCTTCGAAATGGGTGGTTGCTCGAATTTCAAAATTAGGATCTTGTTGTATCCTGAGAGTGCTCTCCTGATTTGGTCGACAGTCGGCACAAAGGGGGGGCACGTCAATCTTTTTCCAAACTCCGGACAACCGTACTGGCATTTGAGTCTTACCCACTCCCTTATAACCACGCTGTCTGGGCTAATCATTTTTGATTCGGAGGCACCCAAATCCAAGGCTAGTTTGGATATGGAATTATCCTCTTGATTGGGGGCATTGCTTTTGTTGGCAGCGCTTCCCTGATGTGGCGAAGACACTTGAACACCATCTCCATTTATGTGATGAGAGGAGGAGAGCAAGGATAAATGGATTTGTGTTGGAATATTCTCGAGCAATACAATACTAGGAAAATGAGGGTGTGCCACTCAGAGCGCGCGCCATTGCATTGGACAGTTAGAGTCCTTCTACAGCGCTCTCGCGTAGTGAAATTTCCTTTGGAATCACTTTCTGCTGGCGTAGTTTTTCGGCCTTGATCTCTGCATCCTTATGACCTTTCCCTGCGGCAACCTCGTAGCAGTATAATGCGTTACCTGGTTTGTTTTGATCTATGTGGATATCTCCAAGCAGGTCCCAGAGAGAGGCGTCGTTGTTCCTTAGTATTCCCTTGTTGAGGACTTTGACCGCGTCCTTGGTCTTGTCGGCAGCCTTGTAGGCAAGTGCGAGGTCTTCCCACCTTTCAATGTTTTTTGAATCAAGTTGAAGCATTCTCAGTCTGTATCTTGAGGCGTTTTCGTAGCGGAATATCCTGCCGTATATGAGGGAAAGTCGCTCCAGTAGTCTTAGAGAGTTGGGCTTGAGGATAAGGGCTTTTTCTAGGGCTGCAATAGCGTTGTCTCCTTGACCAAGTTTCTCGCAGAAATATGAGTAGTTGTATAGGAGGTCTGGGTCATTGGGATTCAACTGGATCGCTCTCGTATAGTATAGGGTTGCCTCTTGAGTTTTGCTGATTCTTTCGTATGCGCGAGCAGTCTTCCCCCAAATAGAAGGGTCTGCCTGTGATTTCTTCAGTAGATTGGTGTAGCACTCAGCTTCTTTCTCGAAGTCCCCGATCTTTCCGTATGCACTTGCAAGATTGCCCAAGATGGATACTTCGTCTTTCACATTGTAGCTCAAAAGCAACGCTTTGTCATAGCATTTTATCGCCTTATCGTACAACCCTGAAGCATTGTACGCGTTGCCTAACGCGATCCAAGTTCCGACATCAGCATTACCAGACTTGATTATCGCTTCGAACTTCTCAATCGCGGCACCATAATCCTCTCCGTTTGCCTTACCCCCGACACTACCGCGCGCAGAAGACAACTTCTTGTGGGAAGGCTCCTTTTCATCTGAACTCAAGATGTTCTCCCCTCTTTGATACCAACACACATAGATCGATAAACGCTTTCGCTAAGGATCTGTAACCGCATTACCACTTGCAGACGTTACAATATAAAAAAGAGGAAGTAAATGAGTGTTGTGCTTCTCTTATCACTTCGGGCCTCTGGCCATTCCATAGAATCCGAATGTAAGCGAAAGAAATGCGAACAATGCCAGAATGGGGACAATTATGAGCTTTAGGAATATGCCGATCCCTAGGGCTATTATGGGCTCCAATAGTGTGCTAATGTCAATCGTTGGTCCTCCGCCGCCACTCAAGGCAGAAAGCATGTCCTGAATCACCGTTTGTAGAACTGAGGTAGCGTAGTATACTGCGACCATGGCTATCAAGTTCATGATCGAAACTACAAGTATCAGTCTTCCTCCGCGGGTCATCTTACCATAGGACTTGTTGATGCCGTTGACTGTGCTGCGCATGAAGATCCCGAATATGAAGAACACGATGCCTTGAACCAAGAACACGGTTGAGAAGCTCATTAAGCTCAGGGCGATCTCAGCAAGCTTAATCAAAGCCATTGGGGACATTCCCGCTACAGCCATCTGATCAAATGACGATAGTATTGGTGGCAAAAGGCTAAAACGCACGTAGAGCGCTACACCTGAGAAAGCGAAGGCTCCGATCGCAGCGATTACAGGACTCGCGCCAGACTGCCTAAGCTTGACCTTTATGAAGATTAGAGCGACACCTAGAAAAGCGAAGGCTACGACATCCAAGTAGAGCATGAAACTTAGACCTGAAGCAGCACCGCTTACGCGACCCAGGACTACTGTAAGGGCATCAAAGATTGCGGTCCCGCCGAGTCCTCCCGCTCCTGTAACTACTTGAACTATGCCGAGTATGGTAGAGAGTATTTGCCAGAATGTGAAGGCGTTGACTATGAAGAGTACTAGTGCACCAGCAACCCCGAGACTAGCCATTGGTCCCGCCCCTGCTCCAGGGCCACCAACCGCGATTACTTTCACAGGTTTTCCTTCTTGAACCATTTCTAACTCACCTTCTCTCCCAAAGGATCACTTTTTCCTCGTATAGATTATTACACCGAAGAGCGCCGAGAGCCCTAAGAGGACTCCAAATGCTTCCAGCAAGAGAACTGGGTCGCCGCCAACATTCCATGCAAAAGGAACAACGTTCGTACTATTCATCACCACTGGGAACGTGAGTAGCTCAAAGCCTTCCATTCCTGGAAACTGGTTGACACCCACGTCACCGCCACGAGACCATTTAGAGAGACTTTGCACTGGCTCGTGTGCGGGTGGCGTTGGAGAACCCATCAAAGCGGTTAGGTTTAGCGAGATACCTAGGCCCATTAGCACACCGGTTTGGGTGTCAAAATACTTCGTGACAGGAATTCCTCCAGGTATGGGTAAGCCACCGATACTCGCAGAGCCAGGAACCTGATAACACCGGCGACCACCTATTGAGACATTTGACAGAGTTAAGCCGGTCATGTTGTCGACCCATAGATTGGTGTGTGCACCCATATGTTCCATGCCAAAGAAGATGTCGCCTCCAGGTGGAGGTACAAGAGTGCTGTCAAACAAGTCTATGATTTCCCAGCCATTTGAACTGAAACTTAGAGTCATATTTAACCCCATCAAGTTTACCTGAGCATGCAAGATCCACCCACCCGTAACATTGACTCCGGTTACTAGGGTTGTCACCATCTTCCAGTTGAAGTCCACCAATACGGATGCTGATGCATTTGTACCTAGGTTTATATCCACTCCACCACGGTACTTTGCGTATTTATCAGTGCTAACCCATGACGGAGCGACTGCATTCACTGGAGCAAGAACAACGAACCCGAATAATGTGAAGATAAGCAGAAGTCCCATGAATTTGTATTTCGCGTTCCGCAACTGACTTTTCTCCCTTCTTTCCTATCATGTTTTTCGTTGATTGGTTTATCGGCTTTCCGCAAATTTAAAGCTTGTCAAAAAATAAGGGTAGGAAGGGTTCAGGAGAAAGAGATTCGCAATATTTACCGTCAAATCGAAAAGAGTATGTGCACTGCATTCGCGACATGTTGTGTCATGTTTTTGCGGGTTCAAGCTTTTTGACGTACTTTATCTCTGTGATGCATGATTTTGCGCCGGCTGCTTTGCATTGAATTTCTTTTCCAACTCCCTCAAATCCTCGTAGGATTAGGACCTCCAAGAACACTCCTGCTACAGCATTACAATATTTCAAGTCCTTGTATTGAGATGATAGGGCTACTCCTCTGCATAGAGGGCAGTCGCTGTCTTCATAGAGTATTCGTTCCCCGTTTTCATCATTTATGTGAGTGACCTTGTCAAATTCCTTGCCGAAGTTGTACTTGTAGGCTAGGTTCAGTGTGTCCTTGAATTCCTTGAAATCCTTTGCGTGCTTCCCAACTCTGTCGTGGAATCTCGCGAGTAGTTTGGGAGCCATAGATCCTCCTTTTTGCAGAATATCTTGATTTGTCTGTTGTATGTCTCCTCCATTTATTTGAAGGAGCAGCTCAATTAGGCTTCCATACAATGCTTGTAGGAGTGTTAGGTTGGCTTTCTCAGCCATGAATCTCCAGGCTATTCTGCCTTTTATGCCCAATTGGTGTGTTTACCCCCTGATAACTTCTTTCATATCCACTTTACGCATGTTCTTGTACTTGTTCGCTATTTGGAGGGCGTCAAAGAACGGAACCCCAAGCCTTTTTGCAATGTCGTTCAGGCTGAGCGCTCCATCGAATAACTCAAGGAATCTCCGTTCTTTTTCGGGGCACTTCTCCAGAACCTTAAGGTCAGTTAGGGTTGGAACTATCACTCGTTCAGTACCCCTTCGCGGAGAAACGGCAGGGCGGGCAGTCGCCTCGCGTGAAACAGGTCTGCTAAGCGGTGGAGGTGGTTGAACTTCGGCAACGGGGGTTAATGCGGGGGGACTTGGAACCTCCTCCGGCGCTGCTTGCTTAATGGGGATTGGCATCGCTCCGCCCTTTGATTCTTCTAGCGCTATAAGCTCATCTAGAAGTCTACCGAACTTGTCAGCTACGCTTCCCATCTTGGTGAGAACGATCCCGACCTTCTTGTCGGTTAGAGCTATCAATATCGTTCTTGCGGAGACTCTTGAAGCGACTATCGTCTTGGTTGAGTCTACGGCTAGTGACAGGTTGTCTCCTTGTCCCATGATTAGGAGGCTATCGTAGAATGGTGAAATCTTGCTCATAGCAGGTTTGCTCATATCGGAGTATAGCGTCTTACCGGCAGTTGAGACCAGAGCCATTTCGAGAACAGCGGGAATCCCTAAGGTAGTTAATTCCTTCTTTATGGCTTCTGCCAAACTTGCTAGGCTCAAGGGGGGTGCCCTCCACTCTGGTCACATGAATCCTGATGAAGTACGATGATTTGGTCTACCCTTATTGCCTTTTCTATAAAAGAATGTCGTCTTCAGTTTTCTCGTCGGCAGTTCGCAATTCATCAGTAGCTAGTCCATATAGTCCAAGTCTTCGTTGATCTTGTTTATTCATTTGTCTCGCCGTTAATCTTAAATGAAATGACTCTGCATATCGTATTAGATACATTCACTTTCTGAAGAGGATGTAGTGATGAGAGAAAGGGAACCCCATGCAGTCCCCAGAGGATTGCTCCGATTCTATATACTGAGGCTGCTCACAGATAGACCTATGAAAGGCTACGAAGTTATCACAAAGATCGAGAATAGGACCGAAGGCGTTTGGAAACCTGGACCGGGCTCAATCTATCCCATGCTTGAATCGCTGAAGAAGGAGGGTCTTATTCAGGCGGCGTCAGTTCAGAAGAAGGGAACGGCTCAGAAAAGGGGAACGACACTCCAGATCACGGAGAATGGGAAAGAGGCACTCAGCAAGTTCAGGCGGAACATCAAGTCTAGGATGCACATGCAGACAAGAAACATCTATAGAATCTGGGCCGACTTGGTCTACCCAGGAATGGAACTTGATGACATAATACTCGCTGAGCGCAGAAGGGACATTGAGAGAATCAGACATGTTCTTGATGATGATTACTGGAATACTGTTAGTGCCGAGAAGAAGAGGAAGTTCTTAGAAGGTATCATGAAAATCCTTCAGGAAGAACTCGATTTGATTAAAAAGGAGCTGAGTGCCCTAAAGTAGAGGGGTAAACCTTAAATATCTTATTAGATATATCTAATGCGATATTTGACAGGATTATACGAACAAACCAAATCTTAGGTCGTGCAACTAAAATGCCACATGCGATAGAAGCGAAAAATCTGACAAAGATCTATCCTGGAGGGCTGAAGGCAGTAAACAATGTTTCCTTTGACATCGAAGAAGGAGAGATATTCGGGTTCCTAGGTCCTAACGGAGCAGGAAAGACCACCACGATAATGATGTTGATTACGCTAACGAATCCCACGAGTGGAACAGCCAAGATCTGTAGACATGACATTCGAACTGAGAGAGACGCTGTGCGGAACTGTATTGGCTACGTTAGTCAAGATGTTGCCGTAGACGACCAGCTGACCGGACGAGAAAACATCACGCTCCAAGGAAAATTCTACCACTTGCCGAAGGCTGTACTGAAGGAACGAACTGACGAAGTTCTCAAGCTACTCGATTTGGCGGACAGAGCAGACGACAAAGTCGAAACTTACTCTGGGGGCATGCGAAAGCGCCTAGACATAGCTGGAGGATTGATTCATAGACCAGAAGTCCTGTTCTTGGATGAGCCGACACTTGGGCTGGACATTCAGACCCGGGAGAAGATCCACGAGTACATTAGACGCCTGCAAGGAGAGAAGAAAATGACGATATTTCTTACCACGCACTACATGGATGAGGCTGACAAACTATGTGACAGGGTCGCCATCATAGACAATGGGGAGATAAAAGCCATGGACGACCCGGAAAAACTCAAGGGCAAAGTTGGGGGAGACGTCGTAACGCTAAAGATCGCTTCTGAATCCAAGGACAAGACGCAGGAAGCTCTAGCAGAGATCAGGAAACAGCCCTTCGTTCAGAACCTGATACAGGCAAAACAGGTACCACCTGGTATGCCAGTGAACTTCGAGAAAATTGCCGAGATGATGAAGAAAGCCAAGGGCAAAAGCAAAGCTAAGGGTTTTCCAGCAGGACACGGGTTCCCCGGCGGCGAGGCTGCGCAGTCCTGGGTGGCAACGCAGTTAGGCAAGAGGTCAGCAATCAATGGGGACAACGTTTTCAATATCGTTGTGAAAGAAGGTGCCACAGCCGTACCTCAGATATTCAAAGTCGCAGAGAAGGTCGGAGTCACAATAGAGAGTATATCAGTGAAAAGACCATCCCTCGACGATGTGTTCCTAGCTTACACCGGTCGGGAGCTTCGTGAAGAGGAAGGTAGTCGAATGGAGCACATGATGCAATTCATGAGAATGAGGAGGATGAGACATTAATGGTTACTAAAGTACTTGCAGATACATGGTACGTGGCTTGGAGAGAGCTGAAGCATTTCACTAGATCGAGGGCAGCGATGTTTTCGGTGTTAATCCAGCCAGTCATATGGTTAACATTCATGGGAAACGCGTTCAATTTCTCAAGTGTAAGCTTTGGAGGATTTTCTTTGCCGCCTGGTTTCAATTTAAACCAATTAATCTTCCAAACATCAAGTTACTTGAATTTCTTCATAGCGGGGGTAATAGTGATGACTACGCTCTTTGGTGGGATCTTCGGAGGGTTCTCAATAGTTTGGGATCGTCGACTTGGATATCTTAACAAGATGCTTGCGGCGCCCATTTCGAGGACATCTATAGGCACAGGCAAGATAATCGCTGCAAGTCTCAGAGCGGGATTTCAAGCGGCAATAATAGGTTTGATAGCAGTTTTCATGCTGGGCGTTACAGTGACCACTGGTCCAGTAGGATTCGTAGTTGCGATACTGATAGCTATGCTGCTGTGCTTGGCCTTTGCAGGATTGTCGATGGCAATAGGAGCTTCAGTGAAGAACATGGAGGCTATGATGCCTATCCTGAACTTGTTAACTTTGCCGCTTCTCTTCATGAGTTCCGCTATGTTCCCGACGAGTATGATGCCCTCGTGGATGGTTACTCTAACAAAGTTCAATCCAGTGACTTACGCTGTTGACCCGATCAGAGCATTGTTCATAAGTGACTGGTCTACGTTCTTTGGCTTATTGCCTGACCTTGCTGTGGTTGGCGTTTTTGCGATAGCCTTGATAACTCTAGCAACGATTCTCTTCAGAAGGAGCGTCGCTTAGGAGATTCTCCTATTACTTTTTTCCTTGTTTCACGAGTTTCTTGGCTTTCTCTTCGTGCAACGCTTCAACGTCTTTTTTCAACTTCGTTAATCTCTCGCCAACTAGCGGATATTTGGAGAGTACCAAAAGCGCTATAACCAGCGGGATTATTGCTATCAGTCCCATGAGGACTCTTATTCCGAGAATTGCTGACGCAGGTTCTATCGGAGGTGGAAGACCTTGGGTCTTGGCTATGTATCCTGAGAATGCCAAGACACCTGTTACTATGACTCCTGAGACCGAGGTTGAGAGCTTCACTATGAAGCCCGATATTCCCGTATACATGCCTTCTCTCCGTACATCTGTCTTGAGTTCGTCTTCGTCGCATACATCTGCCACCATCATTGTTGGGATCAACATCGGGCCAGCTAGGCCAACACCTGCCAAGATTAACACTGGAATTGCTTGGATCCAGTCTGTGATGAAAAATGTGAGGATAAGCGCTGCCATCAATATCACAATCGAGGCTGACAGAGCTTTCCTAGGACCACTCCTATTCGTGAACCTAACCCAAACAGCCAAAGAAGGGATGATGGACAGGAACATCACCATTAGCAACACGGTTAGATCGGCGCCTAGAACATCGTTGACGTAGAACGGGATTGTGGCGACGGCTATGGAGTAGGTTAATTGCAGGAATAGTTGAGTGCCGAGGTACGTTAAGAATGATTTATTCTTGACTGAGTACGTAAGAGCCTTCCTAAATGGGAGAGGCTTACCTAGGCTGAACTCTGGTCTCTCCTTAACGGAAACTATGGGCATGAGAAATGACAAGAACGTGACAACGCACAAAACCAAGGCTATGATGTTCCAACCATATCCCAATTGACCGAGCAGAGAAGGAACTACAAAAGCGAACATGAGACCTAGTATGCCTGCAATCTGGAGATATGTCGATATTTCCAGTCTGTCGCTCATGGTTGTTGAGATCTCCGGATACATAGCATACCACAGAGTTGACATTGTCAGAAAAGTATCATACAAGCACAAGAGTAGCAGGAGGATAATGAACATCAGTATTGTGTCCGCCGATTGTATTGGATTCCATAGGATGTAGTAGAAGATCAATAGGAATGGTAACCCGAACATTATGAATGGTTTCCTTCGTCCCCACCTTGTTCTCGTTCTGTCAGACCATTGACCTATCGCGGGATCGTTTATCGCGTCCCAGATCGCGAACACAGCCCAAGCGGCTCCGATGAGCAGTTTGCCCGTGTCAGATTGTCCTAAGACCGTGTTGTTAACGTAGAAGTATATCAGGTACATGCCGACGGCTTGTGGCGCCATCAGGCTGCCAACATTGGTGAGACCAAAACCTATCTTGCTTTTCCTGCTTAGGGACAACTCACCGCTTCTCCTCCGAAGGATTATCGCATGATCATCCTACGAATTGGGTCGTCCCCTGATTTCATTCACCAAGAATATAAAGGTTTACGTTTCTCGCCATTGCGAACGGTTGCTTTCACAAAGAGTGAAGTTTAAGCTGGGTCGATGAGACGGTTCTCCTAAATAGAGTTTTTTCACTGTACGGGTATTGAACTGCAAGCTGAGGTGT
Organism: Candidatus Njordarchaeum guaymasense; assembly: GCA_030587605.1. GTDB lineage: Archaea > Asgardarchaeota > Njordarchaeia > Njordarchaeales > Njordarchaeaceae > Njordarchaeum > Njordarchaeum guaymasense. The sequence goes on along the minus strand of JAUQYT010000111.1, from coordinate 54,638 downwards.
CCCACATGGAGGTTCCTCTTGGTTTGGGCAACTCCTTAGGCAGTCAGCATGACAGATTGGTCTGAATTTGCCTTGACTATTCCTCGTCATCATATAGGAGTTTGGTGAGCCCTCACAGTGAGGTATTGACGGGGAGTCATAGGACCTATCAAGCTCCATGCACACAGCGTAGGTCATTCCATGTTTCTCTGTTTCCGCTTTGAGTTTTCTATGGAACTCTTCTCGTCTTCTTCTTGGTACTCTTAGCCATCCTTTTTCATATTCGTAGCTTTCTTTCACCTTTTGGTATGTTTTCTCCAATCCTTCCTTTGTGAGGCGGTCTCTTACTGCTTGAATTCCTTGTGTGTCAAACCTTGTGGTGCTTGTGATCACGTGTTTGACGCCGATTTCCTTTGCGGCGTGGAGAAGCTGGAGTATCTCATCGTGGTTGTCTGTGTACCCGAATATTATTGGGTCGATTCGCATCACGGTGTAGAAGCCCTTTGAGGAGAAGAGCCTTAGGGTTTCTATTCTGTCTTTGACGGGTGAGGAATTTGGGGACAATATCCTTCTCTTTTCGTCGTCAATGGTTTCGACGGACATTTGAAGGAAAAAGTAAGGGTAGCTTGTGAACCCGGGTATCTCAAGTAGTTTCCTAACTAGCGCGCTTTTAGTGACTATGTGAAATGAGATGCCAGATCTAATTATTGTTTTGACAACTTCAACTGTTGATTGAATGATTTCGTCAATCGGTTGAAAGACGTCAGTAGTAGCGCACAAGTAGAGTGGAGGGCACAATGTTATGGCGGATAGCTCTTCCTCAAGTTTCTCTAGGATATTGTTGTAGTACTTGACTTCTCCAGTTTTCTCGGGATGTACGCTCCACCTGTAACCTCTAGCGTAGCAATAGCTGCAGAGATGGATACATTGGCCGGGAGGAGTTAGGTTGACTAGCCCCATATGGGGGCATTTTCTTTGCCGCAGCCCGTACGCGAAGTCGTGTATTGCTTTACCTTTGAGAGTCAGAGGTATGACTTTGTACAATTTCTTGCTCACCATCGTGCCTTGATTCAGACACTTGTTTCCCAAGTGTTGTGGGTATCGCAGGTCGGCAGCATACTCGATGCACATTCAGGTATTTTCGATTTACCGGCTAACCGACATCCTGAAATACGGAGGCGATTCTCTGAGGAGAGAGTTGCACAACATTTCTATCTGTTCTTCCCAGATATTTTGGTTGTCTCAGTTTTCAGACTTCCCACCTGAAAGAGTAGGAATTGCACTGAGGCAGCCCGCGTTATGGGTTGAATGGGGGCCTCTATACGGTTTTGACTTCCGTTAAGTTTAATAAAGATGTTACTCTTTATCCGTACAATTGGCCGTTGAAGGTCTGAGATGAGCGGAAAGTCAGGAATTATAAGGGAGTTATGGATGAAGGAGGGAGCTAACTGGTTGAGACGTGTGGTTATAGAGAAGTTGGGGCCTAGGGGACATACCGCACTGGAAACTGATTTTGACGAAGCAGCTGTCTTGATCGCTGACGAGGCTGCTCGCGGATGTATGATCTATTGTAGGGACACTCACCAGAGAATTGAGAAGGAAGAAGACTTTAGGTTCTTGGTCGATTCTGGGGAAGAACCTGTTAAGATAATGGTTATTCCACCTGTAGCGGGCGGGTAGAGTAGTGTCGGAGAATCTCGTACACGCTCAGGACCTCACAGCGGAGAGGAAAGCGCTAGGTCTACTGAAGAGCATCGTACAAGAAAGCGGCGGATCGTTCCGGTTGGAAGGCGAGAGGCTGACAGTCACTCGGAAGGATGGAGTAAGATATTTCGTTGATCTGAGATCGGCGAAAGTATACAATGAGCATGGAAAGTTCCTCTGTCTAAGGGTCTTCGGTTATGGGTTACCAATCGTCGACCAAGTCATTGCCAAGTCTCTCTACCTGTTGACATCCCCCAGACAGCAAATTGGCATGGATCACGACTTGTTGTTTAAGGTCACGTTTATTGGTTCTGAGCCTAATGTTGAATGGCCTTGGATCAGTTCTATGTCGCTTTCTACTCTCGAAGAGACTTTCTCAAGGTTGATCGGTGTCGATTTCGCCATCAAGAGAATCAATATTGGTAACCTTGCCGTGAAGTTGCAGATATGGTATCTGAATTACACAACTCAGTTCAAATTCATAGGAGCCAAGTACCTTCAGGGCTCCATGGGAGGCGTCATACTATGCGCCGAGAACGGCAACCCTGAAAAACTCAGGAATCTGCAGAGAAGCATCGATGACCTTCGTTTCTACAATGGAAGGAAACTACCCATAATACTTGTTGGACTATACAATGAAGTCGGCGGACACAGCGAGAGCAGTACACACTTGAATGATGAGGAAGAGCTGGCCAAGCGTAACAGCATCCCGTTTTTCAGGTGTTCGCTTACCCATCCTGCAACGACTGACAAGCCACTCACATACCTAACCAACTTGATCCTGAGAAGATCCACTAGACAACCTGCCACCTAGAGTTGTCCACGAGAGAACCCCTATTGACTCAGTTTTTGGGATTTTCCTTTTCTCAGTCACGGCTTTTCGTAGAAAGGGGATGGAATTGAAGGTACTCTTGATACGCACGACCGGCTTGCCTGCGGGCGATGCCTTGTATGCTAAGAAAGTTTTGGAGACTAGGCTTGGCCAGGCGTTTGGATTTGAGTTAAATGACTCTCCTGTTACTCTCCCTGCTAATGGTTATGATGGGCGAAGAGGGCAATATGCTGCAGAAGCGTTTCTTCCTATAGCAGAACACCTCAAGAGAACCTGGAACCACTTTGCTTCTCTGCTACTAACTGATGTTGACATTTTTGCCAGATCCACGAATTACGTCTTTGGTTTAGCGGATATTGCGCATAGAGTTGCGGTCGTCTCAAGTCGCAGAATACACCCATCTTTCTGGGGAATCAAAGAGACTCGAGAGTTCTTTGAAGAGCAATGGGGAAAAGTCGTAACACATGAATTCGGACACACCCTTGGATTACTTCACTGCAAAGACTGGGGCTGCGTGATGAAGTACAGTAACTCACCAAACGAACTTTTTAGGAAGGGAAGAGACTTCTGCGGGAAATGCAGAGAACAACTGAGAGCGATTCTAGCGAAATTGGCATAACAGACCATGTGAGTTTCTTAAGAGCCTGTGAAACGGAGCGCCACTAATGCATATATGCCAACAACCTCTAGTGTCAGCTGCTCTGAAGTAAGTTGGGCGAATAGCTCCATCTCCCTACTACAGTTCACAGATGGGTCGATATTCCACTTTTTCCATGGGAACCCTTCGTGTCGCGTAGAAGTAGAATGTTCCCACGATATATGCCTTATAAGTGTTCCGGTAACCTGCTTTCTTATACCTTCTCACCGAGGGGTAGACAGGAGTCTTCAGGAAACCGTATTTTCCGTACTTCCTTGAACGGAGGGCGAGATCATGTCCCTCACAAAGTTTGCGGGACTCATCATATCCTCCGAGTTTGTCGAAGACTTCTTTCCGGAAATATGTAAGGAAAGAGGTGTCATGTGGAAAACCCAGGCGGTTCATCACATGAATATAAAAGTTCACTAACCTGTAGACAACTCTGTCAAATCCGGTTCCCTCGTATCGAGTATCATAAATACACATGCCACCCACAATGTCAGGTCTCTCATCCAGTAACTTCTTGATGTCTACGAGTAAGTTCTTGTGGGTGACCACGTCCGCGTCGCAGAATACAATTATGTCTGCGCGGGCGGCTTTGGCTCCGAAGTTCCTTCCCGCGGCTATGCCACGTTTGTCTGCTTGAACAACTCTTCCCCCAAGGCTTTTGGCTATCTTGGCAGTCCTATCTGTGCTCCTGTAGTCTGACACGATTATCTCAAAATTCTTGAAAGTCTGCCTTCTAAGGCTTTTTAGGGTCCAGCCAATATAATCTTCTTCGTTTAGGGTTGGGATTATTACTGAAATGTCTGGTTTGAGGGAACGCATACCACGACCATCCTCAGCAATTCAAGTGACTGCTGTTGACTTTCGTCAGTTTATTTGAAGGTTCTGGAGTGTGCGAAGGATCTGGGGGGATTTACCCTTAGAGGTAAAGTGTGTTCTTCAATTCGGTTCTTAACCTTCCCAGGTGGGGAAGGTTGATGAATATCTGCTTCTTGCGGTGCAGCAGAGTTCTCATTATTTGTTTCAGGAGGTATGATTTTCTCAGATAGAAAGCTTTGTGGAATTCCTTCATCAACTGGGATGATTCCTGCAAGGTGACTTGTGGGTGGATTTCGAAGCCCATTATGGAGTCTTCCCACTTCTTCTCGTCATTGATGATTCCTTGCTTAGCTAACTCCTCCCACAGCGGCATTCCTCTCACTAGGCGAAGCGCATTGAACTGAGCGAAGTCAATATCTAGCGCCGCGGCTTTCGTGACTGTCTCCCACATTTCTGAGACTGTTTCGATTGGCGCACCAAGTATGAAGCTTCCTACGACATCCAGATTTGCTCTACGGGCTTTCTTGACAGCGTCCTTGATCATCTCGTAGGTGATTCCCTTCCAGTAGTATCTGAGTATTCTGTCGACGCAACTCTCTATGCCGAAGTACATGACTCTGCATCCAGCTCTAACCATTTCCCTGAACATAGCCTCATCAGCCTGGTTGATCCTACCCTCGCAGTACCACTCCACATCGAGCCCGTTCTCCCTTATCAACTTACAAATCTTCATGACTCGTTTCTTGTCAAATGTGAAGTTGTCATCAACAACCATGTATTCGCTTAAACCGAACTTGTCTCCGAAGTACCTTAGTTCTTCTACGACATTCTCAGGACTCCTGCACCTTATGGTTGAGTTTGTGAATGCGCTACATGAGCAGAACCTGCACTTGAAATGGCATCCCCTTGAGGTTAAAAGTCCGCCAAGGTTCTTGTAGGTTGTCCTTATTCCTCCGAAGTTCCCATAGGTCAAGTGCGATACGAGCTCATAGGCGGGGAAAGGTAGCGAGTCCAAGTTCTGGATCATGGGGCGCTCCTCGTTTACCTTAACATGGCCATTTTCCCTGTATGTTAGGCCCCTCACCCTAGTGAAATTTGGCTTGCTCTTCTCGAGCTCCGTTACGAGCTCGGTTGCCGTCTCCTCTCCTTCTCTCCTCGCTACGAAGTCAAAACACCTGTACTTGGAGAGGATCCTATCATGGTTGAATGTTGCAAAATAGCCGCCAAGGGCTATATATGAGCTTGGTAACTCCTCTTTGCATATGTTTGCTATATCCACAATGCTCTTGAAGGTCGGAGTGAGCGTCGATATGCCTACCAGATCCGGCTTTGTCGTTCTGAGGTATCTTGTAAGCTTTTCTCTTGTACGGATCCACTCGGCGTTCATGTCCAGCACTTTTACGGAGTATCCGTGCTTCATTAACGTTGCAGCTATGTAAAGTAGTCCGAGAGGAGGGGAGGTTGATTCCATGTTGATGCGTGATCCAGAGATGTCGTCAACGACGGATGACGGTGCAATGAGTAGAACGCTGGAACCCATGTTTTGCTTCATCTCTCAGAATAGAAATCATGTTGCGAGAATAAAGCCTCTTTTCAGTTAGAGGCTGTCTAGGATATTGATACTCATTGGAAGAGGGGATTAAAAACTTTCGTAGAGAGAATAATGAAAACCTATTGTGAATCGCAGATCGACTGGTGAACTGTTTCCATCGCGGTTGGCGCTAAGAATATCCCTAGCTAGTAAGCACTCACATCCAGACTACTGAATATAGGTCGCCAGTTCTTCGGCCTCGCTTCTTGACTTTCTCCTCTATTCTTAGCTTGACGTTGGAGTAGTCTTTTGATAGGAGTCTTAATGTGAATGTATCTGAGCTCTTGCCATATTTTGGCAACTCATATCTCAGTGCATTCACAATAGTCTGGGTGAGATCCTTGCATGAGCCTGACAGCTCTTGGATCATCGCCCCTCCGTGTTGCTCTATCGCGGCCACGTTGCCCTTAATCATTCTATTGAGCTTTCTTTGGCTGTAGAACTGCATTCCAAATAGGAACACAAATGCGACTGGAACGACGATGATATAGTACTGCGGGACAAGATAAATAGCAAGAATGAGTACTGCGAACGCTGCGAAACTCATGAGGAGACTCATCATTCTCCACGGGTTCCTCGATGAAGAGAGCTTTGTTAGAGTGTCCATAGCATTCTTAACCTTCGGCGCTGATCTAATGGCACGAACTTTCTCTAGCATCGAATCCCATCCATCGAGAACCTTCTTGATACCCGAAGCGGTTTCCCTCACAAATTGATCTGCTCGAGCAAGATTCGTGAACAGGAGTGATGACGGTTCATTCCTCCAGTAGTCCACCAGGTTGGCAATCTGACCCAACCGGTCGAGTCTTTCCTCGGGCTCCTCGGCAACCGCCTTGGGAGCCCCTTTCTTATCAGCCTTTGCTTGTTTGCCCTTTCCCAAGCCACGAGACAATCAATCAACCCCTTAGTTCCACGGTTTTTCAGCTTCACCTTGAACCCGTATGCAATAAATCGTAATGTTTTCATTTTAGTAAGCATAATTCAAGTAATTAAACTCTCCCATTGAGGCACCCTAGGAAAGGGAGTGAACCGTGGAAGACCGAGGATCCAAGAAGCGGTATTGGGGATGGTAACAGAAAACCTGCACTCTTCATGAGCTTCAGGGCAAGGGGACCCTCGTTTTTAAACGGGGTAGGAGTTGCCCCTGCCTCCGTATGGTTGTTTTTAAGCCGGCGCCGACAACAGTACTGTTGGCAGATGAAGGTTAGGAGAGTGGTTGCCAAGTCAACTCAACCCAGTTCCTCCAACCTGGGTGAAGCGATTTCAGTGTTCAACAGACTCTCGGCGACATCTTCAAGCTGCGGTGCAAGAGGCTTGAGAAGAGAAGCAACTTATGGAGAAGAATGCGGGTTCACCGCCAACGCGGATAGAAACGCGTTGGGGAACACCGCCAAACAGCTTTGGGAGCCGGCGAAGCAACGTTCAGAGGAAGAAAGTAGCCTTGCCCAGATTTCCCAGAGTGGGGCTGAAGTCAACCAGCCCGCCCGGTGCCATGACCCTCGGTCAAGATCTGGCTTGTAGCCCACGCTTGCCGAGAGGAGCACAAGCCACCTACTTCAATAGGTGGTAGTTGACCCCCAGAGATCCTTTGCTTCCTTCTTAAGACCCAGTTCAGCTAGCTTTTCCTTAGTTGGCTTACCTGTGGCAGGGTCCCATTTTCTTAGCGTGTAGTACTCTTTTACTAGGCTCTGGAAGTTCTGGATTGATTGGCCTTGGTTTCCGCCCTCGGTTTGTGGCTGCATGAGACGGTTAGGAAGCACATCATCTCTCGCCGTGAGCCCGTGCCTAATGTTGAAAGCCCGTGTGAGATTCGCGATTCGTTCACCTGCTTTCAATAGGTCATCTACAGTGATTCTCCAGCCGGTTGCAGCATTGAGCAGAGAAGCCAATTGGCCAGCGCTGAAACCCGTGGATGTAGCATACGTGCACATCCCGAGAGCATCAACTATCATATTGAAGTCTATTGCAGCCGCTGAGAGTGCTGCCTTGCGGTCTTCAGAAGCAGCATCGACTGGCTCTGAGAGACTAGGAACGTCTGGCACAGGAGATTGACCCATCTCCAGTGATTGCCCTTCGGTGTGTCGTCCACCTGTCGCACCCACTGCGTATGTGACAGCCAGTGACTTGTTGTACCTTGGATCATGCATTGCCACCTCAAGACCCTTGACTTGTACCGCGAACTGGTCTGAGCCTTTGCCTATTCTCCTAGAAGCTCTTCGGACACCTTCAGCTAATATGTCGCCTATATCTATTCGATAAGCAATCTTCTTGATCATTTCAATTGTCGCGTTGCTGTCTCCCCATTTTAGTTCTATTCCGCCACAGTCCTTTTTTGTTATCAAGCCTTTTTCGTAGCACTCCATGGCGAACGCTATTACTGAACCAGCTGAGATCGTGTCTAATCCAAGTCTGTTGCATAAGTCGTTGGCTTTGCAGAGGGCTGCAAGATTTTCATTTAGGCAGTTGGTGCCGAGGGAGGCGCATGTCTCGTATTCTGGTCCGCCTCCTTCGCAGGCATAAGGCTCTTCCGTCACTTTCACCCATCGGCCACATGCGATCTGACAGTTATAACAAGCGTATTTCCTCTTGAGGTAGGTCTCAGTCAATGCTCCTCCAGAGACCTTCTCAGCATTAGCGAATTCTCCTTTGCTCCAATTCTTTATTGGTGTATCACCTACGCCTACGAGCATTATCAAACCGCCACTTGACCCGTAGGCTGACAAAGCTGGGGTAATTGGACTTTCTTTTACCATTTTTATCGCTTCGAGACTCTGTTTCCTCAGTCCCTCCTCGTTCGCTAGGGGAGGCTTGCGTGTTCCTCTGGTTGCTATGGCTTTGAGTTTCTTTGACCCCATTACCGCACCTAGTCCGCACCTTCCGGCTGCTCGGTGCTTGTCGTTCATGACCGCTGCGAACCTGACAAGTCTTTCTCCTGCAGGACCACAGCATGCGGTCCTAACCTTGTTGTCACCCAACTCATGGTGCAGGATATCCTCGGTCTCATATGCATCCTTACCCCAGATGTGCTCAGCGGACTTGATCTCGGCTTCTCCATCATGAACCGATAAATAGACTGGTTTGGGCGCTTTGCCTTGGAAAACTATTCCGTCAAAGCCAGCCCACTTCAGCTCTGGCCCGAAGTATCCACCGCTGTTTGCATCGCCCCATGCATCCGAGGCAGGGGACTTTGCGCAGACTTCATAGCGCCCACTTGAGGGCACGGTTGTTCCTGTTAGTGGTCCAGTCATAAAGACAAGTCTGTTGTCCGGGTCAAATGCTCCAACCTTTGGGTCGACCTCGTCATAGATTATTCGAGCGGCTATTCCTCGTCCACCAACGTAAGCTTTGGCGACGCTCTCCTCCAACGGTGTCTTCGTGATCTTCTGCTTGCTGAGATCGACATGGAGTATTTGACCAGCATACCCACGCAGTACCATCTCAATCTATTCCTCCGTTAAGTAACTCAACTGGTTCGCATATACTGGTCAACTATTGAGGTAGGAAGTCATTAAAAAGGTTGGCGTTTTCCAAATCATCACTTATGCATTGGTTCTTGATGCTGGGAGTCTCTAGTTTGGACTGAAAAGTTGCCAATGGACCACTGAGGGTAGAAGATGCAGGAATGCTTCCAAGCTACTTACGATCCCGACAAAAGGAGAAGGTTCTGAAGCTAACCGAGTGTCTGATAGACATTTTTCATTCTCCCTGATTCTGGGGCTCCTTTGCCCTTATTGTCTTTCGGCCAAGTTTCGACATGAGAGTTACAATCCTCTACTCTGACCGTATCTTTGATTCCGGTTGTGAAGCCTGTTGCTTTGTCATCATCGTAATAGTTGGGGTCGCCCTCACCATCGCGATCCTCGTTCTTCTTTGGTTTCTCCTCTAATAGAGAGTGATCTATTGCAGTAATACATGGATGTCCTTCTATGAAGGAACGTCCTCGGAGACTCATGGCACTTATGACATTGGGGTCTAATAAGCAACCACTTGGAACCTCCGATGAGAAGTAAGGACATGCTCTCTCATACGCTGTATAGTTGTTTTCAAACGCAAGATCACGGTGAGCAGCATTGAGTGGATCACTGGGCAACACTTCTTTGATCGCGTCTGTATTAGGTACGAGCACTGCAGCGGACTTTGATGGCGGTTCGAAGAACAAAATACCACCTCTCAGCGCAACTATCTCCGGAGAGAGACACCCGGCATCAGCCTTTACTTTAGATTCGTCCTTTAGCGCTTTGGGGTTGCTGAATTTATTCAAGGGATGGTCAGAAGTCACGTGAAGGCTAACTAGTCTGGACATGAGACTCTCGCTTAGAGAATCAGCATCATATAGTAAGATTGCGGTCACACCTCTAAGAGAGTGAATCAGATCGACCATACCCTTGTGGAACGAGTAAATTTCCTGTTCGTTGCTCTTCCGCCATTCGATGGAGAACGACGACATGTCGACAGCTATTACGACGGGAGCAGCACCATCACCACCACGACGCGCGCCAGCCAGCTTCTCAATTTCACCACCAAGATACCTCGGGAAAAAGGATTCGAAAGAATCCTTCTGGGCGATCTCAGACAGGCTGCCAATTACAGTAGTACCCTTTACATTGAACTCGTCAATATAGTGCCGTAAACCAAGGTCGATCAACAGCTTACGGGCAACCTTGGTTCTCATCCCCTTCAGGAAGACTGATAGGAAAGATAGTTTCTCCCCTGGACCTGAATATACGAGCAGATAGCAACCATTCGACTCCGCTATCCGACTGTATATGACCTCTCTTAATTGAGGGTCAGGGGTTTGGGACATTTGAGACGCCCTCGTTCTTAATCTGGATTTGAATTACTTTCATGCATCACGTTCTTTGTGGCTCCGTAATCAGGAACTGGAAGGAAGCCCTTCCAGCTACTACCTTTTTCCCATTTTCCGTTACAACTATTGCTAAGTACTACAACGCTCTTAAATGTCTACTGTATTTATTGCGATATTCGCCATAAATCTTCGCGATGCCTGCGATACTCTCAACAAAACAGGTGCTGCTTTTCAGTAGTTTTGCAGAAGAAGGTTAAGGGTCTGGGGAATGGATCCAAACTATGCCCGTGTGCAGGTTCATTCGAGTGATTTCTTCTCTTCCTCTGTTACTTTCCCACCTGCTTTCAGCGCGCCCTCCCTAATCATGTTCGAAGCCTGATTGATCCTTCTATTGGCTTCTTGTTCGCTTTCGGCCGTGGTGGAGATGCATATCTCTGACCGCCCTTGACCCAGTACACAACTCTTTATCCATGTGTTGCCCACCTTTGTCATTGCGTCGACTACTACTGGTCCGAGCCGAGCCTCGGCCACACCAGTCACGAGGAGTACTCTCTCAAGGTGGAAAGCGTTTCCCACAGTAGCCTTGATGAGAGGAACTATGCTGTGAGTTAGGATCGCTTTCATCTCTACTGGCACACCTGGAACCGAGAAGATCGTAGTATTTCCCTGTTTGATCATTATCCCTGGTGCGGCTCCGACCGGGTTTGGGAGAGGCTCCGAACCTGCTGGTAGCTTAGCCATCTTCTCCATGGATTTTTCGACGTCTTTGATCCTAAGTATTCCAGCTTTCTGCGCGAGTATGTATCGTTCTTGGATCATTTTCAGCGCCACAGGGTTCACTTCAAGGTTCTTTCTGAGAGCCTTGGCTACGCCTTCAAGAGTTACGTCGTCATACGTCGGTCCAAGCCCGCCGGATATGATAATGTAGTCGGGGTTTCGGCCGAGCGATTCCTGGAGCACATCTGAGATGACCTTGATGTTATCTTCGATTACTGCCATCCTCTTGACTTGAACACCCAAGGAAGTTAGTACCTTAGCTATCCACTCTGAATTCGTGTTCAAAACATTTCCATTTAGGAGTTCGTTTCCCGTGAAGATTATTTCTGCTGTCTTCCAAGTCTTGCTACTCAAGGTACCACCAAAGGTGCATTCGATGAGGCTACTCAGAACTAGTGTTTTCCCGATGTCTTCAACGCGGTTTCTCTTCAGGTTCCTATCTTCTGAGTCTGCATACTATGTTAAGCCCTTTTGCTGTGTAGTCTACTTTCCCTTCTTTCCTCAGTTTGCTGAGATACGCTAGTACGCATGAGGAGTAGTAGTAGACTTCTTCCGGCGTGGAGTTGTAGACTTCCCTTGTTATGGTCAGTAGGTCCTTCTCGTCTGCTTCTTCCAGCGAATTGACTATCGCTTCTTCCCGTTTGAGTTTTCTATCTATTGTCTCATCGATTCTCCTGTAGGGTTCTGTGATGATTGGTCCGTGTCCTGGCAGTATGACGTCCAGTTTGAGTTCTCGCAATTTCTTGAGAGAATCTATGTAGTCAGCCATGTCGCCACCAGCGCCGAAGGGGGACTTGCCTACCCAAGGTGTCCCTTCGCCTAGCACTTGGTCGCCTGAGAAGAGGATCCTCCTATCCTTGTCGTAGAGACATATGTGTCCGTCGGCATGCCCTGGAGTATGTATTATTTTTAGCTGCATGTCTTCGACGGGTTCAATTACGTCGCCTTCTTCGACTGTCTTGCTCACTTTGGCTGGCTTGATGTACTTGAAGAATGAAGTCCATCGCCGCATCATTTCTGCGGCTTCTTTGGGTAGGCTTCTTAGAACCCTCTCACTTGGGATTTGTTTCGTCGGGTCTTGGATTAGTTCCTTTGCAATTCTGTGGGCAATTATCTTGGCGCCCGTCGCATTAACTAGTCGGTGGTTGCCTGAGAAATGTTCTATGTGTTCGTGGGTGTTAATTATCGTCGACACTTTCTTCTTGGGTATGCCTATCTCATCAATTCCTTTCATTAGGGTTAGATTGGACTTGGCATCATCCATTCCAGTGTCGATGACGACCGAGGCAGATCTGCCTTTAATCACGTAGACATTCAGTATAGGCGTTTCTGCGAACGGTAAGTTCAATTCGATTTTGTCTATCGGCTCGTGGACCTGCATCGGGGGAACCTCAACACAAGATTTCTTAGACCTTACTCCAAGTGAGTATATAATGCTTACTAATGAGAAACTAGGTCTAAGCGGATAGAAAAAGTAGAGGGTCATTTAATAAATCGGTTTGGTTGAGCAGAGAAGAACGCTTCGCAACGCCAGAATACTGCTATGAAGAGACTTTCGTCAGTTCAGTATAGTCTTCGTTTGACACCCAGTTCCTGTGTGTCCTCGTTGTAGTTGATTAGGTTGGCATTTGCGAGGTCGTGTATGCTCTTCAGGACGATGGCAGGCTGGACACCCGAGGCATTGTTGATTTCGGCTCTCGTCATGGTTGCCTTCTTACCATGAAGAAGCCAAAGGATCTTCGCGTGGGGTCTCCCCTCAAAGACCTGCTCCAGCAAGGTTACGTAGATTGCCAGAAGCTCACGGACATCAAGCGCTTCGACTTGTTTCCCCGCCAGTTCCTGGTAGGTTTTGGAGAGCTTCGACATTTGGGTTTCGATGTCTTTGAGCTTGGATGACATCGCGGCATTCGATTCTCTTAGCTTTCTTATTTCCTCTCCCTTGCTTTCCTCGGTTTCCTTGACAGCCTCTAGTGCTTTTCCGAGTTTCTCATGGAGATCCTTGAACTTCTCCTCATATTCCGTGATTAGACTGAGAGCGTCCTCCAGAATTGAAGTTCCTTCAGAAGATGGACTCATACCGGGCGCACGCCTCCTCAAGATGGGTTACAGATTATCACTTGTTAAGTATACCTTAAAATGATTTTGGTCGCCGACTCTGAGTCGCTCGGATGGATCTGGTGGACATGTTTTTGGAACTGGACATTCGCTTGACTGACGGTGGTGAATGAAGGTTCTTTATTCTTAGCTCATTCGATGTTGATCTTTGTTCTTTCAATTCGTTTTGCTAGCTCAACCTCTAGTATCCCTGACTTGAAGGTTGCCTTTGCTTCATTTGGCTTCACTTTTTCGGGTAACCGGATTTTCTTCCTGAAGCAGTTGAACTCTAGGCATCTTTGCACAGTCCCCCATCTGTCGAAGCATATGCCTTGCCTAGTCTTGGCTTCAACCTCAAGCGCATCCTCCGTCGCGTGGAGCTTCACGTCTTCCTTGTCGACGTATGGAAGATCCACTGTAACGATCAGTTTGTCTTCGGTTTCCGTTACGTCACTTAGGGGTGTGAGGCATTGCCGGTCGGCATCCCATGATGGTTTCTCTAATCCGAATGCTTCGAAGATTGACCCAAACATTTCGTCGAAGCGCTCTTCTATTTCGTCAAACTTCTTCGAGAACCACTCTCTAGGCTTCTTCTTTTCTTCGCCAGAAGACATGCTTTCTCTTCACCTCGTTCATCGAGTGCTTCAGGCGTACAACGGGGGTATTTCGTACTCTCTAGCCTTGCCCATTTCTTGCATGTTTTTGCCTGTTTGCTTCATTAGGTCCCTTGTCTTGACTCTGATCTCTTCTGCTTTCTCAGCTAGGTCCTTTACTTCTATCTTCTTGTCGATTACTTTGGAGAGTGTTTCTAGGACTGCGGCGGCAGCTCCTGGGTCGGGGTACTCTGCGAATGACTGCGCCAGAAGAGACACTATTGGAACGTTCCTTTTCTTGCATTGCCAGAGTATGGACGCGTATGGTCCCGCCATCATCCCCTCTTCGAGAGGCTTTACTCCGGCTTTCTTTATGATGTCTCCTGCTTTTTCTCCTATTCCAACGGCGAAGACCTCTGGAGTCTCTATGTTGACTCTGTTCGGTACGGGGATGCCACCAAGGGTTAGGATGAGCTTTGCGTTCTTCTGTTGAACCCACTCGACAATTGCCTTGCCGAATTCGTTTACGAGTCTTGGCGGCATTGGGACTTCGCTGACAACAAGGGTGATCCCATCACCCGAGTATATCCGAAGAGGATTCTTGACCTGCCCATTATGCAGGACTACAATTGGCGGAAAATGATCTGAGTCAATGTATCCAATCTCTTTCATTTTGAGGAACTCAATCAGGTGACCTGCAGCGATAATGCCTACTAGGCCCGTGTCAGGCAAACCTATTACGACAAATTGGTTGGTCTTAGGAGCCTGAGTCTCTTCAACTATGTTGATCGGTTGCTTCGGCTGGTGCGACAAGTCTAGCTTCTCACCCTCCTAGCATTTCAGTCACTCAGTTTCACAATGTTGAGCATATAGAGAAGAGAACGGTATTTAAAACATTTTGTGTGCCCAAAGCAAAATGGACTACCGTCAGCATTGCTTTTGTTCGTCTTTGAGCATCTGTCAAAAGGTTAGTTGATATATATCTTTGATGCGTATTTAGGAAAGAGGGTAAGCGACTCTAATCTTCTCACCACTTTGCAGCAGTGGTTCCGTTTGGAAATGTGGTCTTGTCTCTGGCCGTTGCCTGCAGGACTGTCGAGTTAGGTGATTAGTGGTTGTACACTGATTTTCTTGTTGGCATTGGTTACTTGTTGAAGCACGAGGACAGGATAAAGCTGTTGCGACTAGCGCTAACTCTGGTTGACAACGGATCAATTGACTTTGCTCGCGTGTTCTACGAGTTGTCTCCTTTCCTCACCGTCGATGAGAAACGCAAATATGGTGAGGAAGCGCTTAGAAGCGACAGCTGCTTTCTACATGACCTTCTGATTTTGTCAAATTGCTTTTACTATCTTCCAAGAGACGATGCTACAAAGATAATTCGATCTTGCATTGAATCGCTGAGACAGGCTCTTCCCCAAGCTGATTCTAGCGGGAAACTTCTCCAAGGTTTCACGATGTTTGTAGTGCAGCGGGGGTTAGACTCAATAGTTGAGTATGAGCGTGATTCTGTTTCTGCCATAGCAAACATAACCGAGCAAGACGAGTTGCTCAGTGATGCGGTGAAGTGCTTTGAAGGATCTCCAATCTGGTTGAACAGAGCAAGGTTGGCGCAGGCTCGGGTAATATACTTGCGGGCTCTTGGAACTTCTGTTGCGAGGAGATCGGAACTTCTTGGAGAAGCTAGGAAAAAGACGCTGTCGACAATCAGATTTCTGGATAAAGTGAATGATTATGATGCTCTTTTCTCAGGGTTCAGACTGCGATTCCTAATCGACTTCAGAAGGCTTCTCATGTTGAGCCCAAAGGATAGGGGAGCTGGTAATCTTCTCAGGCAGGTTAGACGCCATGCTGAGATGTTGTCCAAGGCTGCTGAAGTTTTCGGAGACCCTGCAAAGCTGGCTGGCTCGTACACAAATACCGCAATTGCAATGAAGCTTCAGGCTCAACATGAGCCAAAGATTACTCAGAGGAGACGCCTGTACGAGTCAGCGAGAGAGATGCACTTGAAGGCAGCTTCAATCGTTAGGGGCGTTGGCGAAGAGTTACCGTTACACCTCTATAATGCTGGTTCCACACTAGTTGAATTGTCCTTGTTTGAACCCAACGTAGTAAAACTCAACGAGTTGCTCGAAAAAGCATCAACAGAGATGGATGAGGTAATCACTCTCTCAAGTAGCCCAAGCCAAGCAACTGTCCGCTTCTTTGCAATCGTAGTTAAGCTGGTCTGCATGCAGGAGTTAGCTGACATAAGCCCAGTGACTCTCACGCGTGATGTCGTAGTTGAGTTAGAAAGCCTCAGCAAAGGCTTGGAGGAACTAGAACCGAGGGTACATGATCCACAAGTCTTTCCTTTTGGGTATCTAAATCTGTCGCGATACTACCTGAAGTTGCTGAGAGTCACTTCCAGAGATCAGGAAGAGTTGATAGAAAAAGCTGAACAGAACGCCTTCAAAGCCTATCAGGCAGCCGAGGCCCTTCCAAACAGAGAGAGTATCAGACAGATGCTCCCGAATCTCGCGGAGGTTCTTATGGTAAAAGGAGTTCTAAGTCACAACCTGAAAACATTGGAGCAGGCTAGTAGCGTCACTGATAGGGCTCGCGAACTACTTGCGGGAACCAAAGATCCAGAGCTTCTCAGGACGCATTCCGTGGCTGCAGAGATCCACCTCGTGAAGTATGGCTACACCGGGGATCGAAAGGAACTAAACAAGGCAATCGACCGCTTGAATGAATCTGCCATTGTATATGTGAATAATAGATATCTGCAGTTTGCTGGTGAGGAACTTTTCAAGTTAGCAACAGTATACATGTTGATCGAAGATGACAGAAAAGCGAGGAACGCTCTAAACAAGGCTGCCCAACTATTCAAGAAGTCTAGTGAAACGGAAACAGCATTCAAACGTGAATCTCTCAAGTTCTCAATGATATGCAATGCAACAAAGAAATTACTTCAAGCTCAGATTGCTTTCAAGACAGGGGATAAAGCGAGTGCCAAGAGAATAATTGAACGGGCAGAGAAGGAAATGGTTCAGGCCAAGGCAAGGTGGAGAGAAGTCTGGCTAATCAGGGGATTCAAAGAACTGATCTTAGGTAACTTGGAGGAAGCGAGAAATAACCTCGTAAGGGTCATCAAGGAGTCACTTGACGTGGTAGAAGATAAGAATCCAACGTCAACGGGGTATACAGCCAAGAAACTGGTAAGCTTCATGGAGGGAGGAAGTAGAGTGGAGAGAAGGGGGCTACCGCCAGCTGCAATCGACCTACCTCTTAGAACTGGAGCGATGGTGGCTGCGGATAAGCTGAATAGACTATCCAAGGAACTCTCATCAGTAACAAGCGTAGGGACTCGTGGAGGCGAAGAAAGAGTGAATGTCGAGGAAATCCGAGAAATGGTTAGGACTTTAATGGGGACAAAGAGTGGGCAAGAGAAGAAAAAGGACAAGAAATGAAATAAGGGAGACATAAAGAGCTCAACAATTCTCTTGTGGAAACCTGTTGGGTCAACAATGATCCTTGCTCGTTCTAAGTTGTCTGTTTCTGGAGAGTAGGGCTTTTAAATAGGGAAGCCAATGATCCAAAAGTGACGGAACTAGTCTCCTATGCTCATACTTATCATGCAATGGGCGAATTTTTCTAATCGCCTGTCTCCGTCGACCATGAGAACTCTGCGTGGTCCTGAACCATGAGTCACAAGAAGATCTACGTCGTATTTAGGTGCCCAGACTGTGGGTTCTATAGTCTTGCTTTTGAGAGGCAGAAGACCCGTTTATGCGTCAAGTGCGGGAAGACCATAAAGATAGATCACTTTCATGCGAGAAGGGTTGAAGGATTTGAGGAAACTCGAAAGCTTATCAATGACCTTAATATGAAGGCAGGTCCCGGTAACTCAAGCAGCCTTAATAGTTCGCCAGAAGTTCGATTAACCGAGGAAAGTCTGAGGAAAAGTGAAACCAGTAAAGAAAGGAGGAAGGGTCTATTGAGAACCTTCCAAGAAGATGTGTTGACTAGGTACAGGAACAGGGACACAGAAGTTACGGAGCTTCTTCTAGAATGTGAAAAGGCTGGTATACCAAGGGAGTATGCAGACAGGCTAATTGGAGAACTCGTGAGCGGCGGACAAGCTTATCATCCAAGAAAAGGCTGGATCAGATTCCTTTGACACTCCCCTTGACTAAAGTCAGAAGTTGCCCCGTGTACATCCTGTAATCGTGGAACTGGTCACTTGCTGGTCGCGACTTTCTCAATGTACTCTTTGATCATTGTTACCGTGTTTTCTGGTAACTGAACAACTTCTGTGAGTTCCTCGGATGTGGCTCTCACAAGTTCATCCGTGTTTGTGTATCCTAGGTCGTAGAGTTTCCTAGCCAGTTTGCGCCCGATTGAAGGTATTGACAGCTCTAGCAGAGGAATCAGGTCTTCCTTGACCCCGTAGCGTATTCTCCTACTTATTGTTGAGAGATTCTTGGAGAGCTTTATGAGTCCCAGCAGCGCTGAAACGTGGGAGGCGGCATATGCTATTCTGCCTAGTTCTTCTCTAAGTTCATGTAAGTCTCCAGGAGCTATCGCCCTAGATCGGAGAATATCTTCTTCGCTTTCTTCGTTGATCCACTCCATTATGGCTCCTGCAACGGTTTCGTGGTTAAACAGCGACGCTTTCTCTCCCCCCTCGATTATGAGAGCCCTCAGAGCCATGTTGATCGTCGACTCCAAGTCAAGCTCGTCATCTGTATGGAGTTTCCCGAAAGTATTCTTAATGAAGAGGACGGTCAGTGGGTGCAAGTACAAGGTTGCAGCGATGTGACCAAGTTCAGTGGACCTATACTTGTCATCAACAATCGTAATTAACCCGTTGTTAAGAAGGCGATCTAGTGGTAGTGATCCTGAAAGCGAACGGACAATGATTTCCTCAGCGTAAACTCTGGTTGAGCGTGTTGAGAGCAGATGGTCAGCCAAAGTGACGAGATGGTTGCATAACATAGTACTATTACTCCACTCGTTTCCGCCTCTCTGTAGCCGCATTTGGGCGCAGTCACATCTCGGTCCTTTCTTGGAGCTGAAAGAGCAAGTGACCCATACGCCTTCAGCATCTTCCTTAACCCTTGCCTCGACCCTCTGTCTTGAAATATTCAGTAGGCGTATGGGGCGGAGAGATTCATGTTCCTCTTCATTGCGGCTAATGCCGGTAACGGTGTCACCATAGCGGGCATCACCCTGCTTGCTGAAATGAGAACTCTCTTTCAACTTCTTTAGTGACAACAATAGGTCTAGTATTCGGTCGCCATCAAATGAATCAGATCTCAGCAAAGGAGTAATGTCGACATCTTTCTCGGTCTTGCCTTTCCACCAGAACGTTTTCGATAGGAAATCTAGTAATTCTTCTTCACTGCATTCACCGCATTCGTAGATTCTGATAAGAAGTTGTTCAAGCATTGCGGAGTCACTATTCATTCTAGATTCGATCATGGGAAACCTGGGTTCTGCCCCATTGCCCCTGTAATTCGCGCCGTTTGCCTGAAAGTAGGTTTTCTTGACAAATTCCTCCTCAGTTCTGCTGCCGACCAGTATGACTCCGTATCCGACTGTGTCGTATCCTAGTCGACCGGCTCGACCGAGCATTTGGTGCAGTCTGTCAGGTTCTATCCTCTTCAGCAACGGTTGTGGAGAAGAGAGTGCAGGGGATTCGACATCCAAGTATGACGTGTCCGTAATGATAACCGTTCTTGCGGGAGTGTTGATGCCAGTCCCGAGGGTTGTTGTGCACACAACTGCTTTTATGATGCCCTCTCTGAATCCTTCCTCGACAATGTTACGGTCCTCGAGGCTCAGTCCAGCGTGGTGAAATGCGAGTCCACCTTTAACCAATGACGCAAGTCTCTTAGTGACCCTAAGAGCCTCGTCGCCGGTTCTCATTAGCATTGTGGATAATCCTTTCGCTTTTGCTCGTTCCTTTTCAGTTAAGGTTGTCTGGATCGCTTCAAGAAGAGAAAAAGCAATTTGCTCAGACTTCGACCTGCTGTACGTAAAAATAATGGCGCTTCCGCCTTCTGATATTGTTTTTAGAGATATTTCGACAGCTGACCTAGCCTTGTTATTGGTTGGAACCACATCCAAGTGAAGCGGGACTGGTCGCTCGTTTCCCACTATGAGCTTACAACCCAGCCAATCAGCAATATCGCCAGCGTTACATGTGGGAGGACATAATGCTATGAGTTGAGCGTGAGGTAAATTCTCCTTCAATCTCACTATTGTCCCCTCGAGTCTGGGTCCTCTGCTCTTGTCTGTCAAGTAGTTGATCTCGTCGATTACGGCCAGTCTGATTCTCTTGAGCCACCACTCCTTTGACCTGATGAGCTGGTCAAACCGCTCATAGGTCATGACCAGAACTTGGTGCGTGGCGAGGTCCCCTCTGTTCATAGAACGAGAGGAGTCTCCTGTATTGATCGCAACTTTCATCCCCTTGATGCCCAATGCGTGTCTCAGATAGTTGAACTGCTGCGTGGCAAGCGCCTTCAAGGGAACGAGCAAAACAGCTTTCCTATTGTCATCCCCATCAACGAGCAGCTTGAGAACTCCCATTAAACCTACGAGCGTTTTTCCACTCCCAGATGGAGCAACAACGGTGAGGCTGGCCCCATCAATGAGGCCTTCAACTAAAGCCAGTTTCTGGATACTACTTAACTCACGGATACCCAGTCGATTGATGACACTATTCAAGGCTGACTGGAAATCCTCCTTTCCCCCACCTCCACTTTTCCTGAGCGACCCAAGAACCAAGAGCCGATCTCCCTCACATGAAGAATGCCAACCAACTCTGCGGAGAGCCGAAACACCACGTGCCGACCTTAAGAATAATGCAACGGCTAAGTTTTCCTGCTAACTGGTGTACTATCCTCGGCGGCTGAAGTTCTGCGCCCATTACGTTGACTGCGCCTACCGTTCAGCGACTCGAGCTCTCGTTGCTTAGCCCCAAGCAGGTACACTACTGATAGCAAACCAGCTGAAGCTACTAGAAGTACAATGCCACCAGGGCTAGCAATCGCACTCAGTAACGCGTCAACCCAAGATACTCCTTCACCCCCGTTTCCACCACCTCCATTTTGTGGTAAGTTCGAGATCGCTTTCACCAAGAGGACATCTGATGTGGATCCCGAGTAGTAGCCAGTTGACTCAAAGACGGAGTATAAAGAGTAGATACCCGTCTCACTTATCGTTACTTCTACAGATGCTACCCCATCGTTTCGAGTCACCGCATTTAGTGAGAGCTCCTTTCCCGATGGCGCCAGCACCATCAATGTTATGTTTGCCCCCACGATCAGTTTCTCTAGAAAGCCATTTCTGTCAAGAAGTTTCGACATGAGTCTAATTGTGGAACCAACCTCAACGGACTCCACACCAGCATAATCCGAGGACAGTGTAAGTTTGGTCGGTGTCTTTTCAATGTTGATGACTTTCGTTGCCCATGAAGCGTTGAGTGTGTCTGAGCCTTCAAAGATGACTCTCAGATCGTATATACCTGAGGAGTTTGGTCTCCAACTGAATGAAAGTTGGCCTGATGAGTTTGATGACATCGTGTCAGCAAGTGAGTCGTTTACGTAAAGTCGCAGTTCCGCCCTTCCGACGGGAATCCAACTCTGATCCAAGGCAAGGATTAGCGCTGTGATTGTTGTGTTTGACGTGGTTAAGTAATCGCTATCGCCTGGTCGGATCAAGACCACCTCAGTTTGCGC
Organism: Candidatus Njordarchaeum guaymasense; assembly: GCA_030587605.1. GTDB lineage: Archaea > Asgardarchaeota > Njordarchaeia > Njordarchaeales > Njordarchaeaceae > Njordarchaeum > Njordarchaeum guaymasense. The sequence continues at coordinate 33,069 of JAUQYT010000111.1, read as the reverse complement.
TTTAATGATGACGCCATAGCCTGAGATCTGGACAGTCATTTGAGTCGTGCCAGTCTGGAACCTGTCCTTAGAAGCTCTAATGGCTAGCCCCTGGGTCCTAAGAAGTGCCCCCTGGACTGGGACCGCGATGCTCACGACGTATTCTCCGCTGTTGGCTGGTGTCTCAATCCCCGTATACTCGTGTGTCCCAAGTCTGACCTTTACTGTAGCCCCTGACATGGGTAGATTGAATTGACCGTCGGTCAGAGTTAGGTTGAGTAGGTAGTTGGATCCAAGATTCATCGTACTCGGTGCACTGATCGAGTTGATGACTACCTTAGTCTGTTGAGCCGTAATCCATGTTTGGTTATAGTAGCTTAAAATCTCGGTCGCCATTCTCGTTGTTTCCAGTCTGTAGGAAGCGCTATAATCTGACTTAAACACCCCACTTGGTTTCTGGCAGTCTTTAACGAAGTCCAAGAGCCTAGTCGCGTTGATGGCAGATAGTTTGTTGAGGACTTGTAGTCCTTTGAAGGAGTAGTAGGTGTCCACCAAGTTTGAGTATAGGTGTGATTTGAGGTATTCGGTTGTCTTGATGTAGTCGACGTTGTGTACCGCGTTCAGAAGTTGAAGTGAGGCGAGCGCCATGAAAGTGGTTTCAACAGGAGAGTATGGTTCCAAAATGTAGCCGTCGTCTCTGAAGCGGCCGATTAGCGGGTCATAGAGGCTTATTATTCTCTCAATCGTCATAGAAGCATTCGTGAGGTGACTTGGGAAGCCACCTGTGTAGTTCAGGAAACCAGCCAGGATCCAGAGGCAGTTTAAAGCATGGTACGTATAGCGTATCCCTGCTGTCAGGTTATTGACTAGTGCGCCTGAAAAGATCGTGTAGTAGCCGCCGTAAGAACCTGTGGTTACTTCACACTGGCTGACTTTGCTCCATATGTTCTGAGCATTGCTGTCTATCCAATCCTTGGAACCAAGGTCTAAGAGAGATATGATCGCCAGATCTGTTAGTATTACTCCCTTGGCGCCCCTCTGAAGAAATGAGAATTCGAAGGGTATGTTTACATCGCTGCAATTATACCCGTCTGAGCTGGCAGGGTAAGCGAGTCTATACCATTCAAACGTCGCGCGGTATCCGTCATATGATGAGAGTATGGAGCTGTTTAGGGTTCTCGCTTTTGTGGCATCTATCATACCTAGGTCGTGAAGAACGCTAATTCCGTTGTAGGTGTGCCAGATGTTTGAGAGAGTTTGAGGGAGATTCGAAAACCCGTATGTTGGTGTCGGAGAGAGGCATCTTGTGATGAACCCGACAAGTCCTTCGACGTCCCTAATCGCATCAATGCGACCCAATTCGCTCAGGCCCAAGATGGCATGGTAGCAATCAGCTACCTCATCGACTGATTCGTCTGTACAGTTAGCTCCGGACCATCCCCCGTCTCCGAACTGCACGGATGAAAGATAACCCGCCACCAGTGATTGATTAATGCGATTGAGCTTTCCAAGCAATGACAAACTCGCAGTCGAGTAACTTGTTCCAAAGGTTACCTGGGAACGTTGATGTACGACTAGTTCCTCGTAGAACATTCCTTTCGGCGCTACGTAGCCATTCATCAACCAGTTCTCAACGATCATCATATTCACGGAACCCATTGCGTCGAGTAGTTTGACAGCCTTGAGTGCCAAGTAAGTGTAGCTGGCATAAGATACTCCTCCAGGGTAATTGGCGAATCCACCATAATTGGCCGAATCAGCTGGGTTCACGTTCTGACAAGAGGCAATGTAGTCTATCGCTCCTGTTCTGTTGATGTTGTTTACTGAACCTGTTATATTCAACGCGATTAGAGCCCAGTACGTGTTTGTGATTCTCTTCGAGGTGTCACCGGGGTAGCGGACAAAACCATCTACGAGCTGACATGATTTAATGTATGTCGAGATCTTTGTCAGGTTGAGTTTACTCAGCGCTCCCAGTCCGGACAGGATCTGCAAAGCCATCCCTGTCTCAACAACTCCAGAGCAAGACGACGACAAGTATCTGGAAGGGGACTTGAAGAAGCTCCCATCGGTAGAATAGCAGTGGCTCGCAAGCCAGTCGGCTAGTGCTGAAGTGTTGATGGCGCTGAGTCGCCCAATGAGTCTGAGTGATTCATAGGCGTAGTAGGTTGCAGGTATCTGAGGTTCAAAGTAGTCCCCGAATCCGCCTGTCCAGTAAGTCGACTTTAATGGGTCCGTACTCTCAGTTCCTTGAAGGAAATCAAAAAGCGGCCCGAAATTTGTAAATCCGCCCATCCACTCAACCGTGTTGATGAAGAGTTGCATTCCATTTGCGTTGAGTTTTGAGGGATCTTGGAAGGCCCACCAGTAGACTCGCCCACAACTGCCGCGAGCGCTGAAAAGGGCTCCGATAACAGGGTTTGTCGCTCCATCAACGATGCCGAAATCGTGGAGACCGTTGATTACATTTTCGGGGTATGACTCAAGGCTTACAGTTTGGCTGAATATCTCAATCGAGTCTGAAGGACCAACCACAGTTTCCGTGATGAGATAGGGAGATGTGTAGATCTCATGATGAACCATATCGTAGGCTTTCTGAACCGTTCCTGCTACGTTGATTCGTCCAGTTCCTCCTACGTAGTTTGCGAGCCTGTCAATGACTCCATGCGCTCCACCAAGAAGAACCAAAGGCTTACTTATTCCAGATAGCGCGTTGGCTTCTCCTTGATTAATCTCTTCTCCACCATCACCTCCGCATGAGTGATCAACTAAAACCAAGTCATAATGTGACGTCAAGCTGATGTTGCTAGTTGCTTGTTGGATTGAGAGTAACGTTGCATTGTAGCCATAGTCCCCTAGAAGAGGGCCCCACTTGTCCGCGTACACCTGCGCACCAGTTGAAAGATCATACAAGATCAGAATGCGAATGCAGGATGTGGGGTAGTAGAACCAAGGCGAGGAACGAGAGAATGACAGGGGTTTGCATGAATAACCATTTGTGGGTGTTCCATCCGGTTTAGTAGACCCAAGAGTGGGTTGCAGCCCTACCAAGAGCGCTGAGAAGAATATGAGCGCGACTATGGCAAAGACTGACCATGAGGGGTAGCTTCTACTAACCTTGCGCAAAGAGCCTTTTGGCCTCCTTCGTTCAGCGTCGAAGGGAGATGAAAGGCCCATGATATTTAAGGCTGCAAAACATGGAGGGCGGGAAACTATCTTAATGGTTCAAAAGAATGGATCTAAAAAACCTATATTCACTGGGAAGAGAATCGTGCTACCCGTGCAAACGTCCGCTACTGTTGTGATCTCAGATCCCGCTCGTCCAAGTGACGGTAGCAGTGCGGGCAGTAATCTCGGGTATGCAACCATTCAAGCATATGGGTTCTGTGTGCGATATTTCCGCAGAAGGTGCACCAAACCATGCTCTCGCCCTCTTTCACGTCCAAGTTGCAAACCATGCACCTCCCCACTGTTGCCAGGGATCTTCTCTTTCTACCTTGAATGACGCCGGTATCCGACTCTCCTGCAAGACCCGCTCCGCAGTTCCAGCAGTATGAGGCATCGGCACGTACGTAGCTAGCTCCGCAGTATGGACAGATCCGTGGCGATAAAAGACGTTCCTTCGGCTCCTCTAAAACCTCAGATCGATCTTCGCGCTGTGACGTGCTTTCATATGAGTACGTCGGGATATCTATATCATCCCTGCCGCCTCCACTTGCGCTTCGCAGGACTAAAATCACAACCAAGAACAGAGCTGCAATTCCTGCGATTACTATACCGGTGGAACTGGATACAATTGTAGTTGTCTGATCTTGCCTAGTGAGTAGAAACTCCGCTGTAGTGGTTTGGTTACCTAGAACGTAGACGGATTGAGTTGCGTAGTAGTATCCATTCATATTTATTGCAAAGACGTAGGACCCAACCAGTATGTCCCTGAAAGTAACGGATCCGTCAGCCATTGTCAGGTTGGATAACGGAGCTTGGCCTGAAGGCGCGGATGTGGAATAGACATAGGCACCGTTTATGCGGTTACCCGAGGAAGAATCAGAGACAGTAATTGTCAACGTTCCAGTTTGTTGTATAGAGTTGCTCAAACAGTAAACGTTGCGGTCTTCTGATCCTACTACTATCTCTTTCTTGCTGTCCCCATCAACATCGGCTACTGTAGGGGAAGAGACAACCGCGGCACCTGTGACGAAGTTGGACAATTGCACGCCAGTTCTACTCAAGCAAAAGATGGTGCCAGACCAAGTGCCAACAATTACTTCTTTCCGGTTGTCCGAGTTAACGTCAGCGACGGCTGGAAAACGGGATATAATGTCTCCCGCTGTAAAGTTCCACCTCAAGCCACCTGTCCCACTTAAGCAGTAGACATTGTTGTCATTCGACCCTATTATTATCTCCGTGCGGTTGTCCTCGTCAATGTCACTTATTGTGGGAGAAGATCGAACTGGATTTCCTGTTGTATATTTCCACCTTACGCCGCCGGTCTTATTCAAGCAATAAACGTTCTTGTCACATGATCCTATTATCACTTCTTTCTGTCCGTCTCCATCAAGGTCAGCAATAGCCGGAGAGGAATAGATGACATCTCCTGTTGTGTAGGTCCAATCTAATTTTCCTGTTCTATTCAAACAGTAGACTTTCCTATCCCATGATCCTATTGCGACCTCTAGCTGTCCGTCCCCATTGAGATCAGCTATGGCAGGAGAAGAAAGAACGGGTCCCTCAGTAGTATAATTCCACTCCAATCCACCAATCCCATTCAAGCAGTAGGTCTTGTTGTCACATGACCCTACTACTATTTTGAGTTGCCCATCGCCGTCAAGATCAGCGATGGCAGGAGAAGAAGCAACGGCTCCTCCGGTAGTATAGTTCCACTTGAGCTGTCCAAACCTATTCAAGCAGTAAACTTTGTGGTTGTGTGAACCTACGATCACTTCTTTTTGCCCGTCTTTGTCCACATCGGCGATAACTGGAGAAGACCAAATCCAGTCACCAGTTGAGTAGTTCCATTTCGATGCACCCGATGTTCCATTTAAGGAGTATATTCTGCCGTCGTTCGAGCCTATTACTATCTCTTGTTGGCCGTCACCGTCAACATCGCCTATTGCTGGATTAGACTCAACCATATTGCTCGTGGTGTAGACCCACTTTATGAAAAGTGATTGTGCTGCTAGTGAGCTTGTTGTTTCTGGCTGTTGACTCTGTAGGGTCGTCGTTACGTCTAGTTGGTTTTGGCTATTTGATGTCATCGTGGTAAGTGGTAGCGCTATCATGGCAATCGCTAAGATTAGCACGAGTAGCCCTTTACAGGTTGTCCCCCTGGTTCTCGTCTCTCTCAACTTTGGGTCTCCTTTCCCCTTATCTGTCCTCCTCAATCACTAGATGAAATCGTTTTCCTTTTATGTTTATCGCTTTTAGGTGGTTTCTTCTGTTCTCATCGATGATATTGTGTTGCAGAAGATTAGGGGTTCAGAACCAAGGATCCTAGCGTTGAAAATGATGCATGCTGCTCTGCGTGATGTGCAAAAACAAGAATCTAATTCGCCTCAGGTCAGCAGGACGATGAATTGAACTCATTTCGCCCGTATTCTATTATTTGATTGGGATCTTATTCCAAAGGTCGCTACTTGCTCGTCTCTTCTCACTACTTTGATGTCGCAGCTTTCTCTGTAAACAGCTGAGTGGATGGTTTAATTGATGTGTTTTCGCTGTTGCTTGTTGTAGGTTCAGGTGACTTGTCCACAGGAGCTATTAGGAATTGTACCTCGTTGCCGTTAATTCTTCCCAGCGGAAGTATTAGGTCTCTTCTTACCACACCCCGGATCAATGCCGGAGGAGAGCGAACAAGGATGAGCGCCGCCTTGGGGTTGCTTTGCGTCAGCTTGTTCCTGAGCGCTCGTGCGATGCTTTCTGCGGTAGCTGGCTCCCCTATGATAGTTAAGCTAACCTCGAAGTATCCTGATTCTTCAGCCTCTTTGAGACGCTGAAATCTGGTCCTTGCTGCCTCTAAGATTGACCTTGGATCCAAGGTAATGGTTCCACGATTGAAAAGCAATTTCTTGTTTCTGGCTTTTCCGTTGAGCAATCCGTTTCTTATCCCTTCAATGAATTGGGTCACCGCTTGTTGGTAGACATTGGCAGTCTTCGCCAATTCCCGGTTTATTATATGGTCGGACAAGGGTCTAATGTGGAGAATATATGCAGAGTTCTGTGAGGGTCTGTGTGCCAGCGCTGCCCGGACGAATTCGTCGACTAGGCTGAAGCCTTTTCCTTGGTTGACTGATGGGAGACCGCCTAGGTGGATTGAGCGAAGTCTCGTCGGTCTTTCTGAACTATTACGGCCGAATACTTTTACGTTATAGTCATCGTTTTCTATTCGTTTCAGATCGTCCAAGGTTGTAGACAGAGGCATCATGAGGATCCTTTTGGCTCGATTATTATCTTCCACAGGGTGAGCAGCAGAACTCGCGGTCTCATCTTTTGACCTCAACCGAGTGGCTAGTGTTCTTGAGAACTCGTCGAGTCTCGTTCTGACCTCATGGTAGTCTCTGCCTTCGTTCACCAATCCTATGAAGCCTTGCAGTGTCCTGTTTTGGATATAGAGTTCGTAGCTCATCTCTATCCCATGTTTTCTCATCAAGGATAGATGCTCGCTTAGCTCTGTAGTTATTGCTGGGAGCTGGGCTTCAGTTGAAACAAGTTCGTCGATGATATCAGGCTGCTGACCCTCAACTTGGATGAATCTTATTACTTTGAATCCTTTGATTCCGGCGCCGTAGACAATGTGCCCCTCTTCTAGGGCCTTCGGAAGCAAGGCATCCCTTGAGAGTCTTCCATAGCGTCGGCGTCCGCTGCTGAGAAATGAAGACCTCCCCCAGATCCAGAGTTTCTTCCGGTATGCAACGTAGGCTGCGAAAGGAAGAACTAAAGTTCCCAACTTCACTGGGAGACTTAACGGAAATGGAATTGAAGCTGGCAACACGAAGTTCAAGATCAGGATCAATAGAACCACAGCAAAGCATAGGAATTTCATCAGACCAGACAGAAACCTAAAACGCTCAAACTTCACGGTGAAGAAAGTGGATACGAATAGCGTGAACGTGGCTAGAATCACTTGGAGAGTCCAGTTGAAACCACTGACAAATGAAACGAATAATCTGAGAAACTGTAGGAATGCAAAGACCGACGCAATAATGAAGACAAGTTTCAAGAATCGCTTGTTGAAGAGGAATCCCAGCAAACCCATAACGGACACCAAACGCTAGCTAATAACGAAGATGAAGAGACCTCAGTAGGTTACAGCAGTTTTGATCAACACGACTAGTTCAACAGCCAGTTCCTTATAAGACCAAGAAAGTTCAGCCTGAGTCGGTTTGTGCCTGCGGCGCAGGTTGACTTATCCCGGCTCCTGTGATGGCATAGTCGGTCTTCTTTCCGATTTGCATGGGTGTTGGGCTCTTTGTTAATGTCGCGTATCCGATGGAGTTCTCTTCCTTTTCCAGCTTCACTTCGTATTTCGCTGCTCTGCAGATCGCGTCCCCACCAACTGGTTTGAGAAGTCGCGCACCAGATATGTCTGATGATACTTGATTCAGTAGCAGTACGGCGATGTCGAATTTCCTCGCAGCCTTGAGGAGCGCTGGGAGTTGTTGCTCGGCTAGGTTCCGGAACACCTTAACGCGAGGCTTTCTCGTGTATTCGGTACGATAGTGTCTTGTTATCGTGTCCACGACAGCAACCTTGAGGCCCCGAAGTCCCCACGGTCTACCTCCTTTAGCCCCTAGTCTCAGGAAGCAATCATGTTGCTCATCGAAAGAAATGGGCTGGGAGACGATGATCCTCTGCATGATGCGCGCGTCTTCACCGTCCGCTAGCATCTGGCGGAGTCGAGTGGCTGGAAATGCTTCTTCCGTGTCGTAGTATATCACGTCGTATCCGCGCTGCGCTGCGCTAATCGATATTTGTAGTGCTAGCGTAGTCTTTCCGCATCCAGCGGAACCGTAGACATGAGTTACTAGTCCTGTCTTAACTCCGCCGTCAAGTAGAACATCTATTGGGCTATTTGAGGGGATTTTCAATTATTCCAATGCACACTCCTACTCCGTGGCGCACATGGGGACAAGAAGATTTAGGTAAGGGGGTCCACCACAATCCCCTTCTCGAAAAAAAATGTTGCGCCGAGAAGGAGAAGAAACGTAGACGAACAAATGGGAGACAGGCACTTATGGACCCCCTTGTACAGTCTTTCAAAACTGCATTCTTAATAAGACTAAAAAAGAGGTCTGGAACCTCAGATAGACTCAAACAACCTCGAAACAGGTTGCGGTAAGATCTCCGAAAAGTTCCTCGTTCTGGGCAGTTGTCGTTCTTTCAGAGCAGTACTTTCGAGATTTCCTTGATGCATTGGGTGTAGATGTGCTCTGGGTTTTTGAGTATGAATAGGGAGTCGAGTTTGGTTAGCATCACATCGCATAAGCATGGAATTATGGTTGCTACTGGATACTTTAATCTCTTCTCAAGGTTTCTTTTCATTTTCTCCTTGTCTTCTTCCTTTGATATTGCGCTTGGGTAAGCGAAGTTTACAACAATATGGGGGTCAAGTGGCTGGAGTTGACGGTAGAAGCCTTTGATCAATTTCTCTGTGCCGATGAGGTCGGGTCCGTCCATCCTTGTCAGTAATAGTAGTTTGTCGCTTGACACCATTGCATTGACTGAGGAGTGAGCGACTCCTGGGCTCGTGTCGAAGACAACATAGTCGTATTTCAGTTCATCTAGCGCGACGCCTTTTAGCTTACTGACCTTCGCCAGGGCGCTCATTTGCCATTGTTCTGTCAGGAACTTCAACGTGATGAGATCTATGGATTGAGGATCGGAGTCAGCTAAGATAACATCTATGGGCAAGTCTATCGTCTTAGGGTGGATGGCCACCTCATTTACTTCGGTTTTGCCGAATAGGTAATCGTTAATGTATGCCTTCACATCATCGTCGCCGATTCCGAATAAGGCTTGGATGCTTGGGGCTCTGAAATCCATGTCAACCAGAAGAATCCTTTTTCCGATTTGTCCGAGGTATATGGATAGATTTGCCGCGACGGAGGTCTTCCCTGTTCCACCCTTGTAGCTGTGAACTGATACAGCCAGTTTTCGTCCCTTTTCACGCACATTCTTCTTGCTACTCATGGCGAGTTGCGCCTCGGCTAAGCCCCTCTTCCGAGTAAACCTGTTTGCGTGTTGGACACAATTAACTTATTATATACGTTAAAGATTATTAAGGTATGTGTGCGTTCCGCCCTTAACGCTTTGGAGGGAAATATCCTAGTGGGAGGCCCATCTAAATCCTCATCATCGGTTCCGCCAACACCTCCTACTTCTTCTACCGACGAGGCGAACAGCGCCATAGTGGCGCGACTGGAAAAGATTGCCTCTCTTTTGGAGAAACTGTTGCACGTCTCTACAGAGATATTAGATCGTCTCCAAGAGCAAGCACAACGGGGAGCTAGGGCTATGGTAGGTGTTGAAGAACGAGAAATGGGCGAGTATCTCCCAAAGGGCGTTGATGTTTCAACCCTATTGGATTTGCCCGATCACTTACGTAAACCATTGATGACAATATTCAAGCTCGGTGGTAGGGGAACAGCAGCGCAAGTCAGTGGTAAAATCGGGATTAGCAGACCGCAAGCGAGCGCAACTTTGAACAGCCTAGTAAGGTTACGTCTGCTAGTGAAGAAACGCGTGGGAAGAGAAGGGCGGAGAGGGGCAGACGCCATTTTCCTGGTTCCAGAGGAGAAACAATAGAAGCAAAACAAGAAAGAAAGTGTTGCCGTCGTCGCCTAATTTGAAAGACTTCACTGAACTATTTCTCTTCTTTTTGTTCCCCTTTCCATTTCTTAAGCCAGCTTACGACCTGTCGAGCTACCGTGCTTCTTGACATGTCAATGACTGGTACGTCTATTGTTCCAACGCTCACCTTGTCTGAGTATTGAGGCATCGGCGCGTAGCTTATGCTTAGCCAGTAGCTACGGCCTTGGATAAGCTCCTTGAACATGGGTGCCGACGTGGGAGTCAAGGGCACTCCTGTAAAGACTATTCCATCGACCCAATTCAATATGCTGGGTTGTCCAATCCGGAAGAGGACTGCCGCTATGTTCGCCAGTTCCTCTTTTGTTTCGAATTTAACAACCTCCATTATGCAGATCTGGCGGATCGGACTGTAGAGAATCTCAATCATAAGGTTTCATCACACCCCCTGCGGAAGACCGTCATTGGCAGGTCAATATTGTCTGAATTGTCCCAGTAAGTAAGAATTTGAATTTAGTTCTACTTAAAACTAATCCCTTAGACCGACCAAGGGAGTCTGCTCCAAGGCTGTCTTCTTCTCTTTCTGGCGAGCCTCTCTCGTCGTTCGCAAACGCACGATAGTGAAAATAGCGATGGCGGTTAGCAGCACTGAGGTGATCACGAAAGCCACTATCACGACAGTCTGGACGACGCTGCCATACATGAAGTTTTGGTTGTGATTCTTGGCGACGGCGACATTCCCCGCATAGTCGTATGCCTCAACATAGTACTCGACTGCCGAGGAGTTCTGCGGAGGTATCACACCTGAGTAGGTGTCGCTATTGCCAGGGATCATCTGAATTCGATGCCAGGTTCTCCTTCCGTCGGATGAGTATATGATAGATGCGTTCTTTACGCTACTTGAATTGAGTCCAGTATCAGTTACAATGGCGCTAACTCCTGCAGAGCGAGAGGTCGACCATCCCAAAGGAACAGGCTGCGTTACGTTGATACTCGGCGGGGTATTGTCAGCGCGAATCAGGCTAACTGAAACCTTGTAGGAAAACGAGTACTGTGCCACCACAGTCAAGTTAATGTTTCTCTCATTGTCAATAAACGTGTTTATGCCAGCCTCAACAGTGTATGTAGCCTGATACAGAGATTGAGAGTACTTGACTGTGACTATTCCGTTGCCTGATGAGCGGCTTTCATTAATGTAGAGGATCAGAACACCATTTGAAGGCAGGTAAGAATCGTATCTAGTTTTGTTCCTAACTTCAACCAGATAGTAGGTTTCAGTAGTGATTGGAACTCTTAGAGCTGTAAGGTTGCTTCCTTGAATCTCGAGTGGGTCGATTATTTTTTCCATACTGCGACCAATCATAGTTGAGTTTTGTGAGATCCATCCGAGCTTACTCTTACTCCACGATGTTGGATGTGAGGGAGAGGTACCTTGGTTACCTGGAAGCCAAGCTCCAAGTGCCATCAAGTCCCATGGACCGACGTATTCTGAACCTCCACTTGTGTTGTATAGATCTGGGAGACCTAACTGGTGTCCGAATTCGTGAGCGAAAATTCCCATGGGATCAGTTTCGGCGATCAAAATCGCCCTGTCTACAGTGATTCCATCGTTTGTCGCTATCTCGAGACCAGTGTAGGAGGCTGACCATATGTCGTCTGAGTAGTGTGTCTTCGCCTGATCTCCTCCTGAATGCACGACAATTATGTCGTCATATTTGGTGAAGTTGATAGATCCGTCGGTTAAGTTCATGGCATCCCGTATCAGTTTCCAGCTATCTGGAATCCCATCTCCGTCTGTGTCGTCGATACCCGTGGATCCACTACCTGTGTCCTTTCCGTAGTCTACCGTATTGTTGTTTATGTCTATCCAGTCAGTGATGTTCCCTGTTACGCTCATCTTGCCGTTTGAAACCTCTTCGAAGTATGACATCATTTTTCCAAATACTATTGAATTCATTTCCGCGACTGATGTCGAGTTGATTTTGTCTTCAAGTCGTGCAAGTATTACGATAACTCTGCGCGCCTCTCCAGCTGGGGATTCTTCTCTGTCCACTGAGTGTTGGTTTAGTTTTCCATCGGATGACACATCTGATGAGGAGTTCTGCGAGTCTATTCCCTTGGTAAAAGGATCAAAAGGCACATGCGCGCTCGTGATGTAGTGGCAGGGCAGAAGCATTATGACTAGGATGAAACCAACCTTGAAGATTCTGTTCACTTTTACTTGTGGAGCGAAGTTACTGTGCAAGGATCTTTACTCAGCCTCCAGCCACAGGGATAACTAGGGATACCTCGTCGCCTTCCTTGAGCAGTGGCACTTGGAGTTCACTTTTCTTCACTATTCTTCCTTCGATGAATACTCCTGCCGGCTTCAACTTCTCCTTCGCTTTGGGATAGAGCTTCATGATGTTGTCTAGAAGCTCTCTTACAGTCCCTTTCTTGATATCGAATTCTCTCTCTTGTTCGCCGATGATTTCCTTAACTGGTCCGAGGAACCTCACCGTCACTTTCAATGTTCCATCCCTCTTTGACTGCTATTCGCTGATGGCATGTTGCATGTTCTACCGAGATAAGTGCTATGACTTTCCGTAACCCCAATTCCACTATGATACAATATTCATGCTTAACTATGAGATAAGCCTTAGCTCGACTGTTTCGAGAGTCCTCTTGATCATTCCATCAACATCGAGTTTCTCTTCTTCCTTGGCTACTCTCTCAGGTTTTGCTGCTGTTGAGGGTTTATTCGGGACTGCGGTGCAGCACAGCCCTGGTGAGGTTGAGATATCATAGGTTCCTATCTTTCTTGCTATGTTCATTATCTCCTCTTTATCTAAGCCTATCAATGGGCGAAGAATTGGTACCTCCACTGCTGAACTGATCGCTCGTAAATTCTTGAGAGTTTGACTAGCAACCTGGCCAATAGCCTCCCCAGTTACTATGGCCTGGCACTCTTCCTTCGCCGCAATCTGCTCGGCTGTCCTATACATGAATCTTCGACAGAGTACGCAGGTGAGGTGCCTATCACAATTTCTCATTATTTCAGTCTGGTTGCCGCCGTGACTCGCTACGTAGAGTTTCAATGGTTTCCCATAGTATTCCTTTAGCAACTTTGCTAGAGTTTCAACCTTCGTAATATTTTTCTTGTCTGAGTAAGGCCAATTACTGAGATGAAGTATTGCTACCTCGAATCCTCTCTTGATCATCATGTAGCAGGCAACAGCTGAGTCGATGCCACCAGAAACCAGACACAGAACTTTAGCGTTCATACAAGTTGAGGTCTCCGTAGAGTCTCTGAAGTAACTTTTTTGCCAAGTCAGGGTCGTCTATATCCTTGACAAGGACTTTCCCTGAGGGGAAAATGGTGAACTCGTAGTCTCTCTTAGCCACTATAACGTAGTCTGTTATAGCTATCAACTCATAACCCTTGTCTCGAAGTCTTTTTGAATAGTCTGTGAGGTTTAGCTTGGCCTGACGCTTTAGGACGCCCTCAAAAGCTGCTCTTGTTGAACAGGGCTTTACTATGAATATCTCGTTAGTCATTGGTATAGATTGGCCTCCAATATATGATATCACTAGTTTCCTAGTGTTGCACACGCTCTTGCTAGAGTTAACAAACACTGATTGTTCCACGCAACTTCCTATGTCAAAGTTGCTGTCTAATGAATTCAGTGTTTGTGTATAGAATAACTGGATTTATGTTCCTTAAAAGATGTTGTTCACATCACTCGTTTGACTACCTACCCGAGAACTTTTTTCTTCATCTTAGCTTGTCTTTTTCTTACTCGCTCGAAAGGGATAAATACCGAATGTGAAGGTATTCTCTACCAATAGCTCCTACATCAAGATCGGAAGTTGGTGGTTGCGATGGTTGATCAAACTTGGAGACTTGTTGAGCTAGGTGGTATTGAACCTGTGGCTACGCAGGCTGTTTATGAAGCCACGGCGATAGCTAGGAGCAAAGGAGCCGTTCCCGATACACTGATCATATGCTGGCCGAGATCCCCTCTTGTGTGTGTGGGCTACTTTCAGGAAGTTGAAAAAGAAGTAGATGTCGACTACTGCGAGAGGAAGAAGACGCCTGTCGTTAGAAGAATTCTCGGCGGGGGAGCAGTTTACCTAGATTCAAATCAAGTCTTTTATCAGATCATAGGTCGGAGAGGCGGAAAGGTAATACCTGTTGACATTGAAGCTATCTTCCGGAAAATGTTGGATGCACCTACCAAGACTTGCAGAGAGCTCGGAGTCCCTGCAGTCTACAAGCCTGTGAATGACATTGAAGTGGAAGGTAGAAAGATATCAGGCAATGGCGCAGGCGAGGTTGACGGCATCGCCATTCTGACTGGCAACATTATCCTCGACTTCAACTACGACGAGATGACTAAGATACTGAGGGCTCCAGACGAGAAGTTCAGAGACAAGCTAACCAAGTCTCTCAGAGAGAGAGTCACAACTTTAAAGCGCGAGCTAGGATGGATCCCAGAACACCAGAAAGTCAAGGAACTGCTCGTGAAAAACTTTGAGGAAACAATTGGAGTCAAATTCATTAGCGAACCTCTCACTCAAGAAGAAAGGAGACTGCTAGATAAGCTGATGAGAGAAAAGTATCTTTCAGAGAAATGGACTTATGAGAATAGTGATAGGCACCCAACTCTGTCTCAAGCAAGGATAGTGAAGGTCAGTGGACGTTCCATTATCGGGCAGGGTGTCTACAAGTCTCCTGGTGGACTCATAAGGGTCACTGCAGAGTTCGTTGAAGGCAAGGTTAACGACATATTGATCAGCGGAGACTTCACATTTATCCCCTCAACAGAGATCCGCAAGTTAGAGAGGACACTTGTTGGCATTAAACTTGACGAAAAAACTCTGACAAACGTCACTGCAAGATTCTATGAAGAGAACAGAATCGAATCGCCTGGCACGACCCCAACTGACTTTGCCAAGGCGATTCTGATCGCCGGCGGAGGCCAGCATTAGCGTCGACCGACTAAAGGTGAATAATCTGAACGTTGGCAAGAAGACGACACGCTAAGGTTGACGTTTCAGAGATATGTGTTTTCGAGGCGCGCGCTTCGTAGGTTGATCCTTTAGGTCACTTTCCTCCAAGTGCTTGCGGCATGTCGGGCAGTAGTCTTTTACGTGTAGCCACTCAAGCATGTGAGTTTTGTGCGCAACGTTCCCACAGTGGGGGCACCATAAGGCTGTGTCATCCGTCTCAACTTTCAGGTTGCAGACCATACACTTCCCAATCGTCCTCACAGGCTTCTTTTTTCCGCCTCCTACAACAACTGGCTCTGAGGCTTGTCCTAGACTTGCACCGCAATTCCAGCAGAATGATGCATCCGTACGCGTGAGATTGACACCACAATACGGACATGAATTCGAATAAGGCTTAGGAACAATATGTTCATGCAGTTCGGCTGCTTCCTCTTGATCGGTTTCAGATTCGGTCTCAGGCTCCGTTAAGACTTCGACATCATCATATCGCCTGGCATCTACATCCTCAGTACCGCTCTCATCTTCGAATTTAACAAGCATCTTTGACAGCAAGTAAACGAACAAGACTGCGCCAACAATTATGATGGGGATCCAAGCTAGGTCAAAAGAACTAGTGTAGGCAATGATAACTTTCAAGGCTAGTTCTCCTTTCAGTAATACCTTCTCTTCAATCACTAGATGAAATCGTTTTCCTTTTATGTTTATCGCTCAGAGGCGCAGAAGGCAGGAGAATAATGAATCAAGTGACTTGTATGAAACTCGCGAGAAAAATCGAGCTTACGGGTACTACGTGGTTAGGGTTCCACCTATGATCTCTGCGATATCAAGAATTGGCAGTCTTCTGTTACCCTGTACACTCTTGCCCTGTAGTTCAGTCAATTGATCTTTGCAGAATGGGCATGCGGTTGCAATTAGCCCGGCCCCAGTTTCGTAGGCTTCTCCTAAGCGCTTTAGTCCGACTGTCTCGGCGATGCTGGAGTTAGTCGTCCTTAGACCTCCGCCGCTTCCGCAGCAGTTGCTGTTCTTCTGGTTCCAGTCCATCTCAACAAGTCTCAGTCCTTGAATCTGGTTTAGGATGTTTCTTGGTTGGTTGTAGATGTTGCTGTGTCTTCCGAGGTGGCACGGGTCGTGGTATGTCACTTTTCTTCCTAGTTCTACCCGCGGGATGCTTTTACCCATTGAGTCCAGGTACTCAGTAAAGTGCATGACTTTGGCGTCCAGCTTGAAGCCTAACCTGGGGTAGTCCTCTTTCAGGGTCCTGTGGCAGCCTGGACAGCCCGTCACTATGGTGCTGGAGTTTAGCTTGTTGATGGCTTCAGAGTTGTGCGCTAAGAGCTTCTTGGCTTGTTCCTCAAGTCCTAGCCTTATTAGAGGTGAACCGCAACAACGCTCCGAGTCACCCAAGACTGTTGGGTTTTCCCCTACTAGTTTCATCACGTTTACAATCGCGTTGGCGATCTCAGCATGTCGATAGGAGGTTGTGCAACCCACGAAATACAGGGTTTCAGCCTTGCCGCCCTTCTTTACATCGCCTATCTTGATCTTGGAGAATCTTTTGTTGCTGGGTTCGCCGTATGGGTTGAAGTTGGATTGAGTGACTTCGTTGAGCTTGGTTACGCTTTGTGGTGCTAATCCTTTCTGACTGATTCCTTTTCTTGCTATTTCAACTATGTTGGCGACGTCTACTTCTGGTTTGCACCAGGTTTTGCAGAGGCCACACGTCGCGCATTGGTAGAGAGATTCGACTGCCTTAGGCGAGTACGGAGCCTTCTTTATTGATGCGAGATGATAGGCGGTGCTTCGCCCGTATGGTGTGATTGACTCATTCTTGGTTACTATTGCTGTTGGGCATACGAATCGGCACATCTTGAAGCAGCCTGTACACATCTTGGCGTCGAAAAGCGTGTCTCTCTGAATAGTTGCCATGGTTAGATAATCCTCCCTTTTCTTTCATAGACCGAGTTTTCCTGGGTTCATTATGTTGTTCGGGTCTAGTGCTTTCTTCAGTGTCTTCAGGACTTGGTATGAGGAGCCGAGTTCCTCTTTCAGCCATTTTCCTTTCAGTAGTCCTATGCTGTGGTGGTGGCTCATTGTTCCTCCGACTTCGATCGCCGTCTTCAGACCTTCATCCCAGCATTTCTTGTAGATTTCTTCGGCTCGAAGGTCGTCGGGCTCAGTGAGGACGAATATCATGTATATGGAGCCTCCTTCTGGGTAGAAGTGGGAGAAGTGAGCCATAGCTTGGACTCGTCCACTTTTCTCAACGGCTTTCTTTACAGAGTTATACAGGTCCTCAAGTTTGTCGAAGGTTGCTCCTACGTCTATTGTGTCTGCTAGCATGTGCATCTTTGCGTAAACGGGGTTGGGGTAGTACATGTTGTATCTCTTACCCCACCATTTTTCGGCTTCTTCTCGTCCTACGTCCTTGCCTCCTTCTTCCTCGCAGATCTTTGCGGCGACTTTCTCCTCGACGTCGACAATTTCCTTGCGTCCTTCAAACGTGAGAATGAGGAAGCAGTGTTTCCTTGGGATCTTCACCATTCCTAGCACGAGCATCGCATCTGTTTCATCGTAGAGTCTGATAAGGCATGGAACAACGTTATTTCGGTAGAGTTTTCTAACCGCTTCGAGTCCACTGTGCAGAGTCGGGAATATGAAGCCCTTAAACCTTCGCTCTTCGGGTATTGGCATTACCTTGAAAGTGATCTCCGTTATGATTCCCAGTGTCCCTTCAGCGCCTATGAGGATTTGATTCAGATTCGGACCTGTTGAGGACTTTGGAGCTTTCCTTGTGCGGATTACTTCACCGGTCGGTAGTATCGCTTCAAGGCAGACAACCATGTCTTCTACGCGACCGTACTTGGATGAGAAGGTTCCAGCTGAGCGGGTGGCAACGAAGCCACCGACTGATGAGCAATACATGGAGGCGGGTTGATGTGGAAACGTGTAGCCTCGTTTGTTCAAATAGTTCTCTAGATCCTGGCCTATGACTCCTGCTTGGACGGTGACTGTCGCAGACTTCTCGTCGAGCTCAACGATCTTGTCGAGTTTCTTTAGGTCGACGATTATTCCGCCATAGATAGGGATGGTTCCACCCGTTACGCCTGCGCCGCCACCATATGGTATCAGTGGGATCTTCTCTTCGTTAGCGAGTCTAACTATCTTTGCGACTTGCTCCACTGATTCGGGCCAGACTATTAGATCTGGGAAAGGTTCGGTGACTCCTCTTTTTATTTCCATCAATCTGAGAGGCCAAGTGTCCTTTGAGTATGAAATCTTGTCGAACTCGGAATCGGTAACGTTCTTTTCTCCGAGGATGTTGGTCAAGGCGCGCTTGATTCCCGCAAGTTTTTCTGCCGCGATTCTGCCAGCGCCCAAGTCTCATGCTCTCCTATCACGTGCATGCAAGTTATGAGTTTGAGAATTTCATTCTTCATTTCGTAGATTTTTGCTTTTGAGGTTTTATATAATCAACGCCTTAGACAATCTTCCTCGCCAAGAGGACGGCGAAATCTTCGACCTTTATTTCTGGTGCTGAGTTGGAGACTCCTTGATTCATCTGAATTACACACGTCGGGCATGGAGCCACGATCTTTTCGGGTTTCTTTCCTTGTTCGAGGATCTCCTGTAGCCTTGCGCTTGTGATCTTGTTGGATACGTCGGGCTTGAATATGCTGAGTAGGCCTCCGGCTCCGCAGCACCTCTGACGCGTGTTTGAAGTGGTTACTTGGACCCCAGGGAGTGCCTCAGCGAGTTGAATTACGTAGTCTTGGATGCGTCTGCTTAGGTGCCTGCTTAGGTGGCAAGCTGAGTGGATTGCAATGTTCTCTGTACCTTTTGATTTCTTCTTGCTTTCTTTCGACTTGGCGAGGTTTGAAACCTTCTCAATGCCTACGTCTTCAACTAAGTATTCAGCAAGGTGTTTCACCTGTATACCAGCGTTGTCTCCCATCCTGTTCACATACGCTTGTAGTGTGTTAGCGCACCCTGAGCATGTCGCTATGACGGTTTTCGCTCCAACTTGTCTCACTTTATCGAATACCGACGTAACTAGCTTATCCGCGAGTTCCGTGTCCCCAATGAGGGATGCGGGGAGACCGCAACACCCTACGTCTTTCAGAAGCGTGAAATTGACCCCAAGCTTGTCTAGAATAAGTTTGCCACTCTCCCTAATCTCTGGTGCTCTGTGGGTTGATATGCAGCCTGCAAAGTAGACGACTTCAGCCGAGCCCTTGTAGACATCCTTCTTGTATGGGAGACCGAGGTCTTTCATCGCTGATTCCGCAAGATCACTCCGGAATTCTTCGTCTTCAGGTGGCAAACTTGTTGCGTGCTGGGAAAGGTTTTTGAGCATCTCCTGGTGTCCCGAAGGGATCAGGTCTGGTCTTAATCTGAATATCTTTCCTCTAAGTAGAGTCACGGCTTTTGGCACTGGGACCTTTTCAGGGCATATCTCTTGGCAGCTACCGCATTCGGTGCATGTATAGATTAGGTCCCTGATGTCCCAGAAACTTGGATTCACTCGTGAAACCGTAGTCGCTATGCCTCTCGGACCAGGGAATACCTCGAATGATGTTGCCTCCAAGGCTGGACAACTCGACAGGCATATGCCACAGTTCAAGCATCTGCCAAGCTGTGAGAGTAACTCTTTCTCACCAAGTTGATTCTCAAGTAGGTTCAGCGACTTCATTTTCTCCTTTATGAAATTGTATCCGCCGGCAGCCTGAGTGGTTGCTTCTTTTCCTGTTGCTGACATGTCTTCACTCCTCTGTCTCTAACGCTTTTCCTTCTCTAATCCAATTCATCTAGCTAGTTTTGGTCTGCTTCTTGGATGCTTCCTCACCAGCTACATAGCCTGTTGTTATCGCGACTCCATGTCTGCAGCCGCCGCTTGTGTGGTTGAAACCAGAGAGTATGTTTCCACAGGCGAAGAGGTTACTGTAGGTGGGCGCTCCCTTGGCTGAAACTGGTTGCATGTTCTCGTTTACTTTCACTCCGATAGAGAAAACGGGATGTCCCTTGATTGGAACAGCTTCGCTAGAAAGCATTCTTCTAACGAATACGTTATTTACTTGCGCATCATTCTCGTCGAAGAGCTGCAAATTTAGAAGTGGCTCCTTGACTGTTTCATCTTCCTCAACTATTCCGCCGCCTATGAAGCTACCAGTTGCGAGAATAAATCGCTCGGCGTTAACGTGGAAGCTTCTTTCTCCTGAGACAGCAATCATTCTTTTTAGGTTGTTCTCTTCTGTCTCAAATCCTTTGACCTCGTATGGCAGTCTGACGACTACCCCAGATTTGCTGGTTGAGTCATCCAATGCTAACTGCAGTCTGAAGCCAAGGATGGACGGCGGTGCTAAGTTAACGCATTCAAATGCTATGAGACCAGACTCTTCACCAATCACCTTCAGGCTTTCTTCAACATTCTCGACCCCCATACATGGGGGCAGACAGACATGGGTTGCTCCATTGCCCTTGGAGAGATCACCAATCTTGCGTCCTACCTTCATTGCAACGCCTTCTTCGCGGTCGAGTCTTCTCGCTACCTCAATGCTGAGCAAAGTGTTCCTCCCCTCAAAATCGGGGAAATCAATCACTTTAGCCCCAGCTTCTTCCACCTCAGTAGGCAGATCTACAATCTTCTTAGTCTGACCGAAATTCTGGGAACATAGACGAGGATCGTAGTCGGGGTGCCCCTTGAATCCAACGAAGACTATTTGACCTTTGTCTATTCTCGTCAGGTCCCCCCTAGCTATGCTTGGGGGCGCAAGACAAGTGCACTTAGCTGAACCTATTGAGTCGATGAGAAGCATGTTGTGTTCAAGCGACCCTTCCATAGGATAACCTACATCTTTCATAGCACCTAGGAAGTCCGCAACGGCTTCACTGATGGTTTCACCGCAACCATGCCTGTCCGATTTAGCGCTGTGACCCTCTTGTTGTTTCTCTCTTCGGAGAATGAGAGCGTAAGGATGATTCGTTCTTCTAATGTATTTCTCTGGGATTAGTTGTTCGGGAGCTTTTAGTGGAAGTTTGATTACCGTGGGATTTGCAACGTCTACTACCCCTGTGGACATCGCTGTGGCTCCATAAGCCTTTGAGAACACAGCAACATCTACACCTTCGCGGGCGATTCTCTTGGCCGCTGTTAATCCAGCAATTCCGCAGCCAATAACGGCGACTTCAGTTCTGAAGTCTTTCAAACTAAGTTCACTCCTCCACTCGTTCTCCCCTTAAGATTCTTCTTCCCCTACGCTCAAGCCTTGGCGAATCTTGGGGACATGGCTATAGCTAGATTGGAGGACCTCTTCTTGTACAAGTTGCTGTCCCAGAAGCAGTGGTCTTTTGCCTCTCCACCTTTCTTGCAGCAGGTTTCCTAAGTCCTCCATCAAGACTTCGGGAGACATTTTGAGTTCATCAGCTACTACGGCAGCAACTTTGTGGATACACGAACAACCTTGGCAGGGTCCCATCGCGACTCTTGTTCGTCTTCTGACGTCATTCAGTGTCTTGGCCCACTCGCTTCTTATGGAGTACCTGATCGCAGCCTCGGGTATAGATTCGCAGTTGCACACCTCCATCTTGTACCGTGGGTTTTCTTCCGCAAGGCGCAGAACGTCGCTTGCCATGGTTCCGTAGAGGTATGCTAGCTTTCTTGCTACGTGTGGGTAGACGCCGAATTTGGTTGCGAGTTCATTCACGTCCACGTCTTTCTCAGCGCCGATCAGTGGATCTACGTTTGTCTTGCACTCGGCGCTCTTCCCTAGTTTCTTGCATATTAAATCAGTCATCTTCTCAGCCATGATACGGTAGAGAACAAGTTTTCCGCCACCGAAGGATAGGAAGCCTGAGACTCCAGCCTTGTTTTCGAAGTCTATGATCTCGTAGTTTCTTGTGACGTTTTCTTCAATGATGCCATACTGGTTGATCATGGGTCTTACTCCGGTCATGGTTCTTATGATTCTAGCTTGGCGTATGGATGGAATTGCTTTCTCCATTGCTACCATGAGGTACTCAAGGTCATCGTATGTGGTTTCGACTTCGTCGGGGTCGCAGAAAATGTCGACGGCTGTTGTGCCGAGGATGGTTGTGTTCTCGTGTGGGAACAGGTAGGCGGTTCTTCCGTCTATGCATTTGGATATGATACCGATGTCAGATATCCTTCGGTCGAAGATCACGTGGCTTCCCTTGTTGAGGCGGAGTGGATGTTCGAGCTCAGCCATCTTGGCTACCTTGGAAACCCATGGACCGGCGGCGTTCACAACAATCTTCGCCTTTATGTCCTTGGTCTCGCCTGAGAACTTGTCCCTGACTCTTACACCTGTGACGCTGTTATCTTTTCTCAAAATGCCGACTACTTCGGTATAAGTTAGGATCTGGGCTCCTTGGCGTTTCGCGTCGAGGGCATTCATGAGAATGAGGCGAAATGGGTCGATGAAGTATTCTCTGAAGTAGATTGCGCTCTGAATATCAGGGTTCAGTCTAGGTTCCAGTTTAAGGGCTTCTTCTTTTGTTAGCGTTATGACTGGGTCGCCTTTCCGGAGTTCGCTGTAGCCAGCGTAAGCTGCCGAAAACATCTTCCCTCTGTTTATGTCTGTCTTTTCGATCAAGGGAATCAGTATTGGAGTGCTGAAGATGACGTTCTTCGCAATCTTGGCGATTACGGCTGATTCCGCTGAGCAGAGTTTGACCATGGGGGGCTCCATGAGGTACTTTGGCCCACCAGAGATCATACCCGCGCAGGTAGCCACGGCGCCAGAGGCTAGATCATTTCTTTCCAAGAGGATGGTTTTCAGTCCCCGTTTGGCACAGTCTCTTGCTGTACCCACTCCAGCGCTTCCACCGCCTACAACTGCAACATCAAAAACATGATCATTAACGTCAGAATCGCTAATCATAAGTCACCTCGCTATGGAGGATCAGTAACTAGTGAAACAATATGTTTGATATAAGGCATACTGTGTTACTATCTATTCTCTCATAGTGGAAACTACTGCAATGAGAGGAACTGGTTTATCAGCGATGCATAGTTCACCAAGAATGTTTGCATGACTCAACATGATTCCGAATTTGAAATCAGTTTCTCTTCTAGATCTGACTCAATTGATTGTGAATGCTATTTCCGGTAGGTTACACATTGTATTGTGGACCGTGCATCCCTTAACCATCCTGAGTAGCCCAGTCTTCTCCTTTTCGCCAAGTTTCATCCTCAACGTAATCTTGACATCGATTGCGCCCACCCGATGAGGATCTTCAGCCCACTCCCAGCCCAACTCAACATTAAGGCCATCCGAGGGTATCTTGTGGCGTTGACAGAATACGACAGCGTAGTAGGCAATGCAAGAACCCAGCGAAGCAACAAACAACTCAATGGGAGTCATGCCAGCGTCTGACCCACCATCATCAACAGGCTGATCCAACACTATCCTGTGACCTCTGCACTCAGCCTCGAACTTCACGTTCTCGATGAGAGATATCTTCATCATGGGAAACCACCAATAGACAACTTGTGCAAACCTGTCAATAATGAGAGATTTCCCAAAAAAGGAGGTAGTGGGTGCAACTTGGTACTAAACCACGTCCCCTGTGACCCTTTTGCCCAAGTATACTGTCATCAACTGGGTTTGGAATGCGTTGTACATCTTATCATAGATTTTTGAGTGTTCTTTGTTTGGTTCTTTTCGGTCGACGAAGTGGACCATCTTCTTAACTGCCTCATCAACAGACCTATACATTGAGACTCCAACGGCTGCTAGCATCGCTGCCCCCAACGAAGATCCTTCAGTAACCTTTGGGACGACAACTGGTTTTCCAGTCACGTCGCTCTGGATCTGATTCCAGAGGTTGGATTTCGCGCCTCCGCCATCCACCCTAATCTCATTTGGTTTGACCTTCATGGTCTCCATCAATGTGAGGTAGAACCTGATTGCGTAGACATTGCATTCCAGAATCGCTCTGGCAACGTGCTTCCTTGTATGCCCAAAGGATAAGCCATACATCGTTCCCTTGGCAAAGTTAAACAGCGGTATTATGAGTAGTCCACCAGCCCCCGGGTTAATATCCTTCGCTTCTCTAACGAGATAGTCATAGGGATCAACTTTCATCTCACTGGCCTTCTGAACTTCGTGGGCACTAAACTGATCTTTGAACCATTTGAGGAGGAGACCTGTTCCAGGCATTGCGCCCTCAAGAACCCATTTCCCTTTGATGACATGGGGATTTGTGAACAAGTTCCCTGCAGGGTCGAAGATTGGTTTTCCTTCGAGCACCGAAACCACGAAAGTTCCTGTGCCTGTCGTTGCCTTCGCTGGTCCAGGACCGGTCATCCCAAGTCCAAGGGCGGAGCACTGCACATCAGCACCGCCCATAATTACAGGCAATCCAGCATTGAGTCCGGTCTCCTCCGCAGCTTTGCCAGTGAGTTCACCCAGTAGCGTTCCTGGAGGGTATATGTCTGGCCACTTTTCTATTGGAACGCCAGTGGCATCGGCAAGCTCTTGTGACCATTCCGTTGTGTTGAAATCTAAGATTCCGTAGATGGCATTTGAGTAATCCGTCACAAATTTCCCAGTGAGTTTGTTGTAGAGATAACCGTCGACTTGGATGAATTTGTATGTCTTGTCGAATATTCCGGGCTGATTGTCTTTTATCCATAGTATCTTTGATAGTGAAGAATTGGTCCACCACCCACTTGGTCTTGTAATCTTTTTTTTCAATGGTTCAATCGAGGGTGATGTTCTGCCATCCATCCAAGTTAACCCTGGTAGGAGATGATTTCCTTCTCTATCGACTGCGAGCGTGGTTGCGCGCTGAGTGCTTACTGACAGCGCTGCAATCTCTTTTGGATGTATGTTTGACTTTTTCAGGACATCTTTCATTGTGAGCTTAGAGTTGTCCCACCACATTGGAGGATCTTGCTCCGAAACGCCTGGAGGTTGACGTTTCTCCGGGTATTCCTTGTACGATATCCCTTTGATGTTCCCCTGCGGGTCGAAAATCACCGACCGCACTCCTGTGGTTCCCGCATCTATTACCGCCAAGTAGTGTCCTTTTTCAGACATGTCTGAACCCATCCTCTCCTTCTCATATCGAGATACGAGCTTATCATGCAAATCTATCTAATTCGATGAATCATTATGCATTCCTATCCTTTATATAATGCACAGTAACTTTGACAAACACGAAAGTATTAAGTCGAATAGAACGAGTCTATTAGAACGAGACCAAGGTTCCGGAGTTGGTTTCGATGAAGATAGGTGCGACAATATACAACGTATCCACCAAGGGCAAGTTCAGACAGTTCTTCGAAGAACTACACGGACTTGGGTTCAGAGTATTCGAATTATACCTACCGTTCTATAATGTCATAAACCGTGATTCGTCGATCAACAAGAATGCCGTGAAAGAGATCAAGGACGTGGTAAGCGCATTCAGCATTGAGGAGCTTACTGCTCACGGATACTACGATGATGAACTCGGTGTGATGAGCAACATAGCCTCCGTCGACGAGGCTACTAGGAGAATTGCTGAGAAAACCTTGATCTCGACAATAGAGATCTGTTCCAAGTTTAACGTTCAAGCTTTGTGCGAGCACCCTGGAACACTGTTCCCCGAGTTGAAGAGAAGCAACAGTATCAACGTCTCTTTTATGGTCAATGACTATCAACGCCTCGGTAAACCAAAGGCTGTCGAGATGGCTATCAGGACGCTTGAGAACTGTCTTAAGGTCGCGGAAGACAATAATGTGATGATCTGTCTCGAGAATGAGGTTCCACGTCTTGACACGTTACCTATAGCAGACAACCCGATGGTCATCCCAACAATGGTTGAGACATTAAACAACGAACATGTCAAAACAACTTGTGATGTGGGACATCTAGCCCTTTCGGCATCATTCTACGGATTCAATTTGACAACCGGACTAAGGCTCCTCAAACCATACATAAAGCACATTCACTTGTCCGATAACAAGCTCATCCCATTTCCGATCGGCGGAACACAGGCAGAGAAAGGGTTAGGAGATCTGCATCTCCCTCCTGGTCAAGGATTGATAGATTTTAACAGTGTAATGAAAACCTTAGCTGGAGTTAATGCAGTGTACAACCTTGAGGTCCTGCGATACCAGACTTTAGAGGACTTCAAAGTGGCCGCTAATCTATTGAGGAAAATAAGTGGTAGTTGAAGGTGCGCAGTACCGGCTGATGACGAGAGTAACTAAGGAAATGTGACTAACTAAGCGGTTTTAGTTATTCTCCTGACAAGAGCTTTTGTGATTTCTTTGAATACTTCGGAAACGTTTTCGCCCGTTTTAGCGGAACTCTCTATGAATGTTGCACCCAGTTTCTTTGCGAACTTTTCTCCGTCTTCTTTGCTCACTTTTCTCTTGAGGTCGATCTTGTTACCTACAACTACTAGTGGAATGCTACCCGGTACGAAATGTTTTAGATCTTCAACCCATTTCTTGGCGCCTTCGAGGGTCTCGGCTCGGGTGACATCGTAGACTACGAAAGCTGCCTTGGCTCCCCCATAGTACTTTTCACGGACTTTGCTGAAGATCTCTTGCCCCGCTATGTCCCATATTAGTAGGGTTACACCATAATTGCCGACAACGTAGTCGTTTGAAGTGATGTTAGCCCCCAAAGTTGGGATATAGTTCTCTCTGAAAGCTGACATTACGTGCTTGGTGATTATACTGGTCTTGCCTACAGCGGGGTCCCCTACGAACACAGTCTTGAAGACGTACTTTGCCCTAAGAATACTTACCACCCACCGCTATCACTAACACTATAACCTACGTAATTTAAAAGTATACTGTTTTCTTTTCCTCTCTTTAGGATTAGTGAAGGGAAAGTCGCAAGATGTCACCTTACTCTCCACAGAAGTATGTGCCATCTATTCGACGCTGGCGCCACAGTTGACGCAGAACCTCGCTGCCGGGGCGATTCTGGCACCACAGTACTGGCAGAAGTTAGCTGGACGACCTTCAGCTGGAGCTTCGACCACAGCGCCGGATTCTTTGCCTATAACGATTACTCCACTTTTGGGATCGAAGTAAGCCTTTATGAGTCCCTTGATTCTCAGGTCAGTTATGGCACGTCTCGTTCCCAATTCACTCATTTCAACTTCCTCAGCCAGATCCTGAACCTTAACACTTCCTTTCCCATGCGACTCGATGGTAGCCTTCACGATCTTCTGCGCTTCGTTCCTCTTGCGAATATCGACCAAGGCGATGATCAATGCGATTCCGCCCAATCCGAATAGGGCACCCAAAATAGGGTCTATGGTGAATGGCGTAGATGCGATACTCTTAATGATTGCACCAGCAATTGAGAATATGAAGATAGCGAGGCAACACCAGGGATACTCTGGATATGGTCTCCTAGCCAACTGACAACCACCTCAATTTTGGATGTTCAGACTATCTCTGGATTAAAGTTAAGTCTGTCTGGTGCTATATAAGATCTATCTTTACTCGAGCTATCTAGCGGCTATAGTTCTCAGAGACAGCTGACTTGAATTCGGGTGTTACCTCTTGGCGGGAAGTTCAGGCAAGAAAGGTAGGCTTTTGCGGCTGTTACTGGCGCATCACCCGCCAGGTAGGTTGAACAGATGTTTGAGAGTTCAGTTTAGGGGCAGTGCGGTCTATGTTTGCGCCAGATGTACTGGGATCTTTTCGGGTCTTTTCTTTGCCTATGTATTTGTAAGTTTGTTTCCTCAGCTTGTCTACATGAGTGAGGAATTGGTTTTCGTGGGCTCTCTCTCTATCTTACCCGTTTACGTGGACTGGGCAACGCAGTCTGTTGGGATTAGAGAAAGCAACAATAGGCTTAGAGTTTCGACTGGATTCATGGCTGGATGCGGTATGTCATTGCTGTTGTTGCTAATGGGTACGTTCCAGAAGCCTGTATTGATTGCCGTAAACCTTTATATCGGAGCTACCCTTCTCGTGTACTTACTCTGGGGAAGAAGAGCAGCTGAGCATAGAGAAACCATTAGAAAACGCAAAGATGTAAGGAGATGAACTCCTGACAGATTTCGTAGATTAGTGCCTTCCCAGAACGTTCTTATCACCAACATGATTGCTTCTAGATTGTTTCCTTCTCTAAGAGAAGCAGTTCTCTGCAGGGGAGCGTGCCTCAGCGTTGAGTCAATTGGATGGCGGCGAGTTGCCTAACCTTCTCAAGCTTGTCAAGAGGTTGTCGAGCAGTGATAATGTGGTGCACCCCACAATTGAAGAACTTAGGGAAGAGAGTGAAAGAATCGGGAGCCTCACGGAATTTGGCAACTATCATTTTTCCTCTACTGTCAGAAATAGAAGCGCTGGTCTCACAGTTTATGTTAGTGGAGACAAAGTTCTCCAGCAAAACTTGAGTAAGCAGCAATCTGAGATCGTCAAGAACCTCCCAAAGACTCTGAAACTCGTGGAAGCGTATCTTCATCGCGCACCGCTTTTCTATATCTCTTTAACAATGGGGAAGAACGACATACTAACTCCGCAATGCGACTTCATTTTGTCTCGTTACAAGTCTGAGTACGTGCGCTTGGCGTACATGGTTTACCAGACACTGTTTCCTCGCTCTGATACTCCTGGTCCACAATTGTACCTGGTTGATTTACCTGAGTGGCAGGAGCAGGACAGGCAGATCATAGTTTTCCCTGACGAAGGTTTTACACTGGTTCTGAGCAGCGACTACTATGGCGAGGTGAAGAAAGGTTTCCTAAGGATGGCAATGTATTCCGCGAAGAAGAGAGAAATGCTCGGACTCCACGCTGGCGCCAAGTTCATGAAAGCACGTGACAAATCGGACAGAACAAAGAAAATTGGTATGATAATCTTTGGCCTAACAGCTACGGGTAAGACAACTCATACGTGCCACAACCACGGATTGACAGAGAAAGGTGAAGAAGTTAAGATAATACAGGATGACGTGGTGTTGCTGAGCATGGATGGCTCTGCCCTTGGTACTGAGAGAGGATTCTACATCAAGACCGAGGGGCTCAAACCTGAGACGCAACCGCTCCTCTACAAAGCAGCAACCTCAAGGGATACCATCCTCGAAAACATCCTTGTCGACTACAAGGGAAAGTTGGATTTTGAAGACGAGACCCTCACAGGTAATGGCCGTGGAATCATACAACGGACTGACCTAGGGGAGTTCATGAGTGAATCGCTGAATCTTCTGCCTCTGTCCCAACTTGACAAGCTCATCTTAGCTTTCATTACTCGGAGGAACACGGTCCTCCCAATAGCAGCGAAACTGACTGCTGAACAAGCTGCCGCGAATTTCATGCTAGGAGAATCAATTGAGAGCACCGGCGGCGATCCAAAGCGAGCAGGAGAATCAGTAAGAGTCGTGGGAACAAACCCATTCATAGTGGGCGATGAAGCTGAAGAGGGAAACTGGATATACGAGTTTCTAAAGCGCAACCGCGAGAAAGTGGAGTGCTATGTCCTGAACACTGGTGGAGTCGGCGAGATTCTTGAGAAAGCTGCCGATGGGACAAAGATAGTGAAACGGAAGGTATTGCGAGTTCAGATACCCGAAATGGCTGCAATCATTAGGGGCATATGCAAGGGAACAATCGAGTGGGTTGATGAGCCGCATTTTGGCACCAAGGTCCCCAAGAAAGTTGAAGGCGCAGACATGAACAAATTCAACTTGACAAACCTCTATACACGAGAGCAAATCGAAGGATACGTAGAAACGTTAAAAGCAGAAAGAGTGCAATATATGAAGCAGTTCAAGGCATTGAACCCAGTCATACTCAAGGCTATAGAGTGAACGTTGGTGTCATTGTCTTGAAGGCTCTTTTGAAGTTCGCTCGTGGAGAGGGGAAGGTCGAACTCAAAGACATAAGCAAACCAAAGTGCGGAGAAGGCGAGGTTTTAGTAAAAATCGAATCAACTGGAATATGTGGAACGGACATCCATATTTTTCACGACCAGATATTCTATACGCCGCCAGTGGTAATTGGTCACGAATACTGCGGCAAGGTCTTGGAGGTAGGAGAAGGCGTTCAAGGCATAGAAGAAGGTGAACGGGTTACCAGCCCAGCGACCATCCCGTGTGGAGAATGTTACCTCTGCAGAACAAACCACCAGAACAGGTGCGTCAGCTCCAAAAAGAAGATACTTGGCGTTTCTGGTGCCAATGGTGCATTCGCAGAGTACATGGTTGTCCCAGTTAAGATCATTCACAAGGTTCCTCAAAATGTTTCATCTGAATCTGCAGCCTTGGCGGAGCCAATAGCGTGCGTCGTTCATGCCGCAATTGAGCGCGTGAATGTCAGACCTGGCGAAACCGTGGTGATCCAGGGTCCAGGGCCGATGGGTCTAATCGCAACTCAGATAGCAGCCATCCAAGGTGCCGGCCTGATAATTGTGACTGGAACCAGTGCTGATGACGAACGCCTTAGGATAACGAAGAAGCTTGGCGCAAACGTTACGATCAACGTTGAAAAGGAGAATGCTGTCAAGCTCGTTAACGATTTGACCTCTGATCTCGGTGCCGATGTTGTATTTGAAGCATCAGGGTCCCCAGCTGCTCGGAGACAGGCGTTTGACTTGGTTAGGAGATGCGGTCGGATAGGCTACATCGGTCTCACAGGCAGACCCAAGGAAGAAGTGAATCTAGACAGTGTGATTGAGAAAGAGCTCGATGTAGTCGGCTCATGGGGGACAGTGTGGACAAGCTGGAAAACAACTCTCACTCTTCTTGCTTCTGGTAAGATCAAGACTGAGCCACTCATCTCACATAGACTTCCTCTCGAGGAGTGGGAGAAGGGATTTAACCTCATGGATAGAAAGGAAGGATTGAAGATCCTGCTCAAGCCATAGCCTAGGAGTGTTCTCTTTGTCAGAGTGCATGTTCCTTGGAGTCGATATCGGAACGGAAGGGACGAGGGCTTCAATCTACGACTCCACGGGGAAGCTATGCGCAAAAGCAGATCACCCCTTGACCACGTTTAGACCCAAGTATAACTGGATTGAACATGATGCGAGGGAATGGTGGCGTTCAGCTTTCCATGCAATAAAGGAATGTATGGGTAAAGTTCCCTCTCCGAATGCCGTTAAGGCTGTTTCTGTATGTGGAACATCTGGGACAATCGTTCCTGTAGGTGACCATGGAGAGCCCCTTAGACCAGCTATTCTTTACTCCGATACTCGGGCTACTGAACAAGCAGAGGAACTCTCCCGCGATGATGAGATTAGGGAGCTGGGCAGGACTCAGAGTTCTAAGATGGATGCCTCTGGTGGGCTAGCCAAGATCCTGTGGATCTTGAGGAATGAGCCTGAAGTTTTTAGAAGAACTCACAAGTTCCTCGCAACAACGGACTACGTCGTTCTCAGGTTGAGTGGTCTGGTTTCCTGTGATTACTTCAATGCTGCGAAGACCAGTCTGAACCTTGTGACCAAGCAGTGGCCTAGAGGAACTCTGGAACGATTTGAGATTCCTTTCAGAATGTTACCTGATCTCAAGGAACCTGGCACACATATAGGCGAGGTTACTGGGACAGCGGCAAAGGAAACTGGGTTGAAGGAAGGGACAACGGTTGTAGCGGGAGCAACTGATGGAATTGCAGGGTTTATCGCTTCAGGTGCCGTCGAACCAGGTCAAGCATGTGAAGTCACTGGCACAACGCAAGTTTTCCATGTGACAACCGATAAACTGACCACTGATCCCCTGGGCAGAATCTACTATCACGTTCACCCCAAGCGAGGCTACTGGATAGCCGGCGGGGCATCATCTGGGGGAGGGATCATCTTGAGATGGCTTCATGATATGCTTCTCCCTGACACACCATTTGAGAAACTAGATGATGAAGCTGAGAGAGTAGAGCCGCTGTCTGGGGGACTACTTTGCGAAGCTGCCATGACTGGTGAAAGGACACCAAGATGGGATCCTCACGTGTCGGGGATGTTGATCGGACTCACGCCCAGAACGACTTCCGCCCACATTTATCGTAGTATGATGGAAGGAGTAGCTTTCCTGCTCAAAGCGATTGTTAACGTATGCAGTGGGTTGGGGATACCAGTTAAGGAGATACGGTCCGCCGGCGGTGGAGCCAAAAGCAGAATCTGGAGACAAATAAAAGCAGATGTGCTTGGTCAGCCCATAATTGTGCCTGAGGACCCGTCTTCAACTTTGGGCGTGGCGATGTTAGCCTCCATCGGGGCTGGCACGCACAGAGACATTTTCGAGGCCGCTAAGAACATGGTGCGAATATCGGATGTGACAAAACCGGATCTCTCGAGAACCAGAACCTATGAAGAGGGTTTCAAGATATGCAGATCCTGCTACGCTGCACTGAAGGAAGCAGGTATCTATGAGAAGCTAGCTGAAATAAGGGCAAGAGCGAACAAGACTTAATTGTAAGAGAACTGTATCAGAGGTATTCAAAGACATGGTTTTCCTTAGGAAACCTGTGTTTGTGTTTCACAATCGACTCTTATGGAAAGAGGATAACAAGCGGGAGTAATTCCCTATCATTGACCTTCCTGCGTTGCATGCAGCTTGGGGATGTCGTTTAGATTGTCTCAGGTCCAATCCAGAAGCTATGAGTGGTGCAACTCCAATGACCCTCCAGTCGGATAGATTTCCACCTTTGATGGAAAGAAAAGCCGTCAAAGTGGATCAGCTTGTTGGCTGTGCGCAACGCAAAGTAGCCTACCACTTGACGGTCTCGACACTAGGCAGTATTTTGATCGCCTGCTCATGCAACTTCTTTGCCTCCTCCAGCTTTTCGAGCTTCTCAAGAAGATCCCCCTTGTAGGAAAGGGCGACGGCAAACCTTGGATCTACCTTTAGCGCCGCGTCGAAGCATTTCATGGCTTCCTCATATCTGCCAAGTTTGGCAAGTGCAACACCTTTACCGGTCCATCCAGATGGATCTCTCTTGTCCATCTTTATCGCCTTGTCAAAACAGTCAGTGGCTTCTTCGAGCTGTCCAAGTTTACCGAGGCATTCACCTTTCCCGGCCCACGCGAATACGTCCTTCTTGTTTATTCTTATTGCTTCGTCAAAACATTCCATCGCTTCATTTACTTTTCCAAGTTCGCCTAGGCAAAGGCCCTTCCCTACCCATGCATGGACATATTTCTCGTCTATTCCTATTGCTTTTTCAAAGCATTCTATAGCTTCATTATACGTACCCAGCTTATGGGTAATCACTATTAGACCCTTGTTGTACCATGCTTGCAGAAACATTGGGTCGACTCCTAATGCCTTGTCATAACACCCTATTGCTTCCTTGAACTTTCCAAGGTATGTCATGCTCCTTCCTCCTTAGTTG